>JBAUWJ010000016.1:0-7664 GCA_049583715.1 Arenicellales bacterium
CGATCGCGGACACACTGCCAAGGGGAGCGCGAGATCGGGCGGGCCGGCCCAGTGGCCACCGGGCCCGGGCAGACGGGCGTCCTACGAAGCCGGCGTATTACTCGCCGTCTCGTAACGGGCGACGGAATTGACGATCTCCTGCCGAGCGTCCTCGATACCCCCCCAGCCCGAGACCCGAACCCACTTCCCCGGCTCGAGGTCCTTGTAATGGGCGAAGAAGTGAGCGATCCGATCGAGCAGCTCCTTGGGCAGATCGTCGTAGGTCTCGACGTCGTCGTACAGCGTCGTCAGCTTTCTGATGGGCACCGCGAGGATCTTGGCGTCCGGTCCGGCCTCGTCCTCCATCTTGAGCATGCCCACGGGCCGGCAGCGGACCACGGAGCCGGGCAACAGGCGGAAAGGGGTTACGGCCAGCACGTCGACGGGGTCACCGTCCTCGGACAGCGTTTGCGGCACGTAGCCGTAGTTGCTGGGATAGTACATCGCCGTCGTCAGGAAGCGATCGACGAACATGGTGCCGGTGTCCTTGTCTACCTCGTACTTCACAGGGTCCGCGTGGCGCGGAATTTCTACGATGACGTTGACGTCGTCCGGCACGGAGTTTCCGGCGGACACCAATCCTAGGCTCATGGTGCTGACTCGCGACTCGAGATCGGAGGGTGGATTATAGGGCTGAAATGTTGCAATGCACAACCTCGTCGAGGATACAATACGCCGCGTTTGCCGAACCGGCGGCAAGGCACCGGCTCCCGGCCGGAAGGACCAAGCATACGGGGTACGGGCCGCGGGAGCGGTGCTGATCAGAACCAGATCTTTTTTCAAGGGGATCCGGAGCAGTTCACGGCTCCTTGGAATGATTCTTTGAATTCACGATCCGACGTCACTAATTAATTTGAGGGGAGTCTATGTCGTTTGCATCTTATATTCCGGCGGTGCTGGGTGTTCTCGGATTGCTCGCGGCCTTTTTCATATTCACGAAAGTGAAAGCGTACCCGGCCGGCACCGGCAAGGTGGCCGAGATCGGAGACGCGATCCACCGCGGGGCCATGGTCTTCATGCGCCGTGAATACACCATATTGGCGATCTTCGTCGCGGTGGTCGTTGTCGTCATACTGATATCCCCCCTGGGATTTTCCACCGCATTTGCCTTTCTTCTCGGCGCCTCGGCGTCGGCTACCGCCGGCTACATCGGTATGTCGACCGCGACCCAGGCGAACGTGCGCACAACGACCGCCGCCCACGAAAGGGGCGCGGCCGAAGCCCTGACCGTGGCGTTCTTCGGCGGCTCCATCATGGGGCTCACCGTCGCCTCGATGGGCCTCCTGGGCCTCGGTTTTCTCTATCTGCTCTTCGGCGGCGACCCGGAAACCGCCCATGCCATTGACGGCTTCGGCATGGGGGCGTCATCGGTGGCGCTGTTCTCGCGCGTCGGCGGCGGTATCTTCACCAAGAGCGCCGATGTCGGCGCCGACCTGGTCGGCAAGCTCGAAGCCGGGATACCCGAGGACGACCCGCGCAACCCCGGCGTGATCGCGGACAACGTCGGCGACAACGTCGGCGACGTGGCCGGCATGGGGTCCGACATCTTCGAGTCGTACTGCGGAGCGATCATCGCCACCATCGCCATTGCCTCGACCGAGGCGACATCGACCCTGGGGGGCCAGCAGGATCTGATGTTCCTGCCCCTGGCGCTGGCGTCCACGGGCCTGCTGTGCTCGGTCTTCGGGATCATCCTCGTCAGGACCTTCTCCACGCGCTCTCCCGAGGTGGCGCTGCGTATCGGTACCATCAGTGCTGCGGTACTGTTCATCCTGCTGGCCTTCGTGGTCCTGAGCCTGCTCGGAGTGAGTCACGTGGTGTGGTGGTCGATTCTTGCGGGTGCCGTGGGCGGCATCATTATCGGGCTGGTCACCGAGTACTACACGGGGGGCGAACCGGTGCGTCGGATTGCCGAGGGCGGTCAGACGGGGCCGGCGACGGTCATCATCCGCGGCTTCGCCATCGGCCTGCAGTCGGTGGTCGTGCCGCTGATCACCATCAGCGCCATCATCCTGGTCGCCAGCCAGCTCACCGGCCTGTACGGCGTGGGTATCGCGGCCGTAGGCATGCTTGCCACGGTGGGAATCACCATGGCGATTGACGCCTACGGCCCCGTCGCGGACAACGCCGGCGGCATCGCCGAGATGGCGGGCCTGGGCAAGGAGACGCGCGAGATCACCGACTCGCTGGACGAGCTCGGGAACACCACCGCCGCCATCGGCAAGGGGTTCGCGATCGGCGCGGCGGCGCTCGCGGCGCTCGCCATCATCACTGCCTACATCAAGACGGTGGATCACAACATTCCGGACTTCACGCTGCTGCTCAGCGATCCCAAGGTGATGATCGGCATGTTCCTGGGCGGGATCTTCCCGTTCCTGGTGTGCAGCATCGCCATGACGGCGGTCGGGCAGGCGGCCTTCGAGATGATCAATGAGATCCGCAGGCAGTTCAAGGAGATCCCGGGCCTGCTCGAGGGCAAGGCCAAGCCCGACAGCGATCGATGCGTGGAGATAGCGACGAACGCTGCCCTGCGGCGGATGATTCTGCCGGGCGTCCTCGCCGTGGCGACACCGCCGGTGGTCGGGTTCGCGCTGGGCCCGGAGTCGCTGGGCGGCCTGCTGATGGGAGCACTGCTCGGCTGCGTGCTGCTGGCCTTGACCATGTCCAACGCCGGCGGCGCTTGGGACAACGCCAAGAAGCATGTCGAGAAGGGCAACTACGGGGGCAAGGGGTCCGAGACCCACATGGCCGCGGTGGTGGGCGATACCGTGGGCGACCCGTTCAAGGATACGGCCGGTCCCTCCATGAACATCCTCATCAACGTGATGGGCATCGTGTCGCTGGTGATCGCGCCGCTGATGGGACCGTCGCTTTTCTGAGACTCCTCGACACGCAGGCTGACCAGGAGCCCCGCGACGAAGCGGGGTTTCCTGTCACGGCACCCGGTCTCCATCGATCACGTTGTTTCACGGCGAGCTGACGATTCATGATAGTGCACATCCGTCTTTGCCACCTCCGTTCGCGAACGTGAGGAGATGGCACGGTTGAACCTCAACAGGGCGTGTGATGGCGGAAACCTACAGCGTGCTGTTCACGGGCCGGCTCAAACCCGGCGCTGACCCCGAGCAGGTGGCGGCCGCTTTCGCGGCCCGCTTCCGCGTCCATCCCCAGCGGGTCCGGGACATGCTGGAGGCCGGCGGTGAAGTGGTGGTGAAGTCCGGCCTCGACGCCGGCGAAGCTCGTGAGCACGAGCACGCGCTGGCGCGGATCGGGCTGGAGGTGCGCATCGACCCTCCGGTGGCGGAGGACGCCCGAATCGGTGAATTCCACGCCCCGCGCACGGTGCCTGCCGGCCACGGCTGGAACTGGCTCCGCGACGGGTTCAAGATGGTGTTCGCGAAGCCGGCCGACTGGATCGTGGCCGTCCTGTTGTGCTTTGTGCTGAACTTCATCCTGAATTTGATTCCCATAGCCGGCTTTGCGTCCCCGATTGTCGCGCCCGTATTCGTCGGTGGGCTCATGCTCGGCGCTTACAATCAGGACCGCGGCGGGAAGTTCGGTGTCGGGTACGTGTTCGCGGGGTTTTCCGGCAGCAAGGTGGTCTCCCTGCTCCTCGCGGGCGCCGTGTATGCCGTCGCCCTGGTGCTCATAGACTGGATCGTGGAGCTCGTCATGGGAATGGAAGGACTCGCTCCGGCGACCCTGGCGGGATTGGACGCGAGCTCGTGGATGGAGTTCGCTGCCGATCAGGGGGCGTTGCCGTCCCTGCTGTTGCCCTTGCTGGTGGGCCTGACGCTGACGATTCCCTTGTCCATGGCCTACTGGTTCACACCGGTCCTCGTGGCGCTGGACGAAGTGCCCCCCTTCAAGGCGATGGAGATGAGCTTTCGCGCCAGTCTCAGGAACATCCTGCCGTTCACGGTCTATGGGCTCATCGCGCCCGCGATGATCATCGCCGGTGCGATCCCGTTGCTCCTCGGTCTTCTCGTCGTGATGCCCGCCATCGTCGCTTCCTTCTACACCAGCTATCGCGACATATTTCGTGACTGAGCGGGACGGCCCGTGAGCTCCGACCACTCGCGCACCCCCGAGGACTGGACGCGGCGGCGCCACGGGAAGGTCTGGGGCCTGGCCTTCCCGATCATGCTGGCGAACGTGTCGATACCGCTCGTGGGGGTGGTGGACACCTCCGTGATGGGACACCTGCCGAGCGCGGTGTTCATCGGGGCGGTGGCCATCGGCGCCGTGATCTTCAGCTTTCTGTACTGGGGATTCGGCTTCCTGCGGATGGGTACCACCGGATTTGTTTCCCAGGCCTACGGGGCCGGCGACTACGACGAGGTGGCCAACGCTTTCGCACGCGCCGTGCTCGTCGGGATCGCGGTGGGCGCCGTGCTGATCACGCTGCAGTGGCCCATCGGGCGGCTGGCCCTGTGGCTCTTCCATGCCAATGCGGATACCGAAAGGCTCGCCTATCTCTATTTCTCCGTGCGGATCTGGAGCGCTCCGGCGGCGCTGGTGCAGTACGCGGCGCTGGGCTTCCTGATCGGAGTCCAGAGGACCCCCGCGGTGCTCGCGCTCCAGCTCCTCCTGAACGGCACCAACATCGTGCTGGACCTGCTGTTCGTGCTGGGGCTTGGCTGGGGTGTCGCGGGCGTTGCGGCCGCGAGCCTGATCGGTGAGTACACGGCCGCCATCGCCGGCGTATTGCTGGTGCTGGGGATGCTGCGCCGCCTGAGGGGGCGGGTGGAGAGGCCGAAGCTCTTTGACCGGGAGGCTTTCAAGTCATTGGTGAACGTGAACTTCAATATTTTCGTGCGTACCCTGTGCCTCGTATTCGCGTTCTCCTACTTCACGGCCCGCGGCGCCGAGTTCGGCTCCACGACACTGGCCGGCAACGCGATTCTCATGAACCTGATCGCCCTCATCGCGTACGGTCTCGACGGCTTCGCGCACGCGGTGGAATCCCTGGGCGGCAGCGCCTACGGCGCCCGCGATCTGTCGACGTTTCGCGTGGCGGTGCGGACCTCCACCCAGTGGGCGGCGATCGCGGCCGTGCTGAACGTCGGTGTCTTCTATCTGCTCGGGAATGTATTCATTTCGTGGATGACCTCCATCGACCCGGTGTACCGCGAAGCCGTGCACTATCTGCCCTGGGTCGCGTTCTCACCGCTCCTGTCTGTGTGGAGCTTTCAGCTCGACGGCATCTATATCGGCACGACGTTCACCCGCGAGATGCGCGACGGCATGCTGATCTCGCTCGCCGTCTACTTGGTCAGCGTCTGGCTGCTGGCGTCGCGCTGGGGCAACAACGGCCTGTGGTGCGCCCTGATGATCTTCTTCCTCGCCCGGGCGCTGACCCTGTTCGCCTGGTACCCGCGGATAGAGAAGCGAATCGGCTGTCCCTGACCACGTGCAGTTACTCGAGGGTCGGCCGGATCCCTGTGGGTCGGCCGGATCTCGTTCCCGACGATCTCCGGCACTCCCCACATCCGAAGTGGGTCGGAATTCATTCCGACAAGCAGTGTATGACAGTGCTGCGCTGGTGGGATTTACCGAGTGAGCACGGGAGTGCCCTGCATGAACCGGCGACGGTCTTCGTCGACACGCCGCCAGTACGTCCGTGTAGGCTCGCTCTCGGCTCCTGCCTCGAGACGGTCGACAAAGACCGTCCCCGGTTCATGCCTTGACGTTACTCCCTTCGCCCGGGATCGGGAAAAAGGGTGGGATCGTGTCCAGTCAGGTATAGGCCACCTGTGGGTCGGCCGGATCCCGTCCCCGACGATCTCCGGCACTCCCCACATCCGAAGTGGGTCGGCCGGATCTCGTTCCCGATGATCTCCGGCACTCCCCACATCCCTGTGGGTCGGAATTCATTCCGACAAGCAGTGTTTGACGGTGCTGCGCTGGTGGGATCTACCGAGCGAGCACGGAAGTGCCCTGTATGAACCGGCGATCTTTGTCGACATGCCGACAGTACGTCCGAAGTAGGCTCGCTCTCGGCTCCCGCCTCGAGACGGCCGGCAAAGACCGTCCCCGGTTCATGCCTTGACGCCGCTTCCTTCGTTCGAGATCGGGGTTCGGGCATGACTTGGTCTTAATCAAAGATCCCGATTCTCTTCCTCCAGCCCCCGCTTGATGCGAGGCACTCACATCGAGGTCCTGCACGACCCACTGAGCACACTCAGCGGGACCCGCTGGTATCACTGATTTCAGTCAGACCTCGAACGCCTTCAGCTTCTTCTTCACGAGAACGTTCTTCGGCCGCACGTATTCCGGCAGGCCGTTCCGGTAGGGGGGGTAGTCCTCGCCCTTGATCAGGGGAGCGAGATACTCCCGGCACTTGGCGGTGATGCCGAAGCCGTCCCGGGTGATGAAGTCCCGGGGCATCTTCTTCTCGATGTTGGCCACCTTGTTGAGCGGCGCCTTCTCGATGCGCCACTTGTAGGGCTTGTTCGATACGCGAGTGATGGCCGGCATGACGGCGTTGTCGCCGGCCAGCGCCATTTTCACCGCCGCCTTGCCGACCGCAAAGGCCTGATCGACGTCGGTCGCGGATGCGATATGCCGCGCCGCGCGCTGCAGGTAGTCGGCCACCGCCCAGTGGTATTTGTGGCCCAGCTCCTCTTTGACGAGGCTGGCGATCACGGGTGCTACGCCGCCGAGCTGGGCGTGGCCGAATGCGTCGGTCAGGCCCTGGTCGGAGAGGAAGCGGCCCTCGCCGTCCTGCGCGCCCTCGGACACCACCACGGACGCATAGCCGTACTTCGCGACCTTCTCGTCGACGATTTTCAGGAACGCCGCCCGGTCGAAGGGCACCTCCGGAAACAGGATAACGATGGGAATGTCGTTCCTCTTGTCTGCCGCCATCCCCCCGGCCGAGGCGATCCAGCCGGCGTGGCGCCCCATGACCTCGAGAATGAACACCTTGGTGGAAGTCTTGTACATCGACGCGACGTCGAAGCTCGCTTCCCGGGTGGCCACCGCGACGTATTTGGCCACCGAGCCGAAGCCGGGGCAGTTGTCCGTGATGGGCAGATCGTTGTCCACCGTCTTGGGGACGTGGATGGCCTGTAGGGGATACCCCATTTTCTCCGAGAGCTGCGACACCTTCAGGCAGGTGTCCGCCGAGTCGCCGCCGCCGTTGTAGAAGAAATATCCGATGTCGTGCGCGGCGAACACCTCGATGAGCCGCTCGTACTCGCGGCGGTTCTCCTCGAGGCCCTTGAGCTTGTACCGGCAGGACCCGAAAGCGCCGCTCGGGGTGTGGCGCAAGGCTTCGATCGTCTTGTCGCTCTCCTTGTACGTATCGATCAACTCTTCCGTGAGCGCCCCGATGATGCCGTTGTTTCCCGCGTACACGCGCCCGATCCGCTTCGGATGCCTGCGGGCCGTTTGGATCACCCCGGCGGCAGTGGCGTTGATCACCGCCGTCACCCCTCCCGATTGGGCGTAAAAAGCGTTTCTGGGCTTCGTCTTGGTCTTTACCATAGCTCTATGTTCCGACTTGATGTGCGTCAACCCGTGGCTGCATCGCCAGTGTTCGGGAACGATGTCAAGGCGCGAACCGGGCAGGGTCTTTGTCGGGCCTCTGCCGCAGGGACAGCGGCAGCGGAGCCTACAGG
>JBAUWJ010000017.1:0-55449 GCA_049583715.1 Arenicellales bacterium
GCGAACAGGATCCACGCCGAGGGGTTGATGGTCATGGACACCGAGATCTTCTCGAGATCGATGCCGTCGAACAGGTCCTCCATGTCGGCGAGCGTATCGATGGCCACGCCCTCGCGACCGACCTCGCCCTCGCTCATCGGGTGGTCCGAGTCGTAGCCCATGAGGGTCGGCATGTCGAAGTCGACGGACAGGCCGGTCTGCCCGTGCGCCATCAGGTAACGGAAGCGCCGGTTGGTGTCGACGGCGGTGCCGAAGCCGGCGATCTGACGCATGGTCCAGTGGCGCCCGCGGTACATGGTGGGGTAGGGTCCGCGCGTGAACGGGTAGCGCCCGGGCAGTCCGATGTCCTCCCACGGGGTGTCCGCCATATCGGCGGGCGTATAGGTGCGCTTGACTTCCTGACCCGCGCCGGTGCGGAATGCGTCGCGCCGCTCGGGTGCGCGCGCGGTGAAGCTCGCGACCTCGTCCTCTTCCCAGTCCCGGTAGGCGGCGTCGATGCCGTCCAGCTCTTCGTTACTGAACAGTGCTTTCTCTTGACTCATGGAGAATCCTCGAATGAACGGCCGCCAGCAGCTCGCGGGCCCCGGTATGCGGGTCGGTTTCGCGGCGGCTGACGCGCTCGAGCACATCCGCGAGGTCCGCCTTCCGCCGTTGGCGGAAATCCTCGCGCAGAATGCCCTCGGCGATCTTGATCATACGGTTGGCGGCGATCTCGCTGCGCCGCGCCTCGAGCGTCCCGCTGTCCAGGAGATGGCCCCGGTGGCGGTCCATGGCATCGCGCAGCGCCTCGAACCCCGTGGCCTGCTTCGAGCTGGTGGTGATCACCGGCGCCCGCCACCCCCCGGCACCGCCGGTCATGCTCATGGCGAGCATGGTCTTGAGCTCGGTGACGGTCTGGTTGGCGTCCGGGCGGTCGGCCTTGGAGACGACGTGGATGTCGGCGATCTCGAGCATGCCCGCCTTGATGGCCTGGATGTCGTCGCCGAGCCCGGGCGCCGAGACCACGATCGTGGTGTGCGCCGCCTGCGCGATGTCCACCTCGTCCTGGCCGACGCCCACCGTCTCGATCAGGATGATGTCGAATCCGGCCGCGTCGAGCACGTCCACCGCATCGAGGCTCGCCCTGGCGAGCCCGCCGAGGGCGCCGCGCGTGGCCATGCTGCGGATGAATACCCCCTCGTCGCGGACGAGGTCAGCCATTCGGATGCGATCGCCCAGAATCGCACCGCCGGAGAACGGGCTCGACGGGTCGATCGCGACGATACCGACCCTGCGGTCTTCGGCCCGCAGCACCCGGGCGAGCTGGCAGACCAGGGTGGACTTGCCGGATCCCGGGACGCCGGTGACGCCGACCACGTGCGCCTTGCCGGTGTGCTGGTAGAGCTCGGCGAGGGCGGGGCGGCATTCGTCCTCGCCCGCCTCTATGCGGGTGATCAGTCGCGCGACGGCGCGCAGGTCGTTTCCGAGTACGCGGCGTGCGAGCTCGCTGGAGGCGACTCGTGTGGTCACGGCGTGTCCTCGCGCAGGCTCCGGTACAGGTCCCGGTCCTCGATCACGCGTCTGGCCTTGAAGTCGGTGCGCGGAAAAGTGCCGGCGGCGACCATCTCGATGCCCACGCGGAAGCCGAGCATCCGCTCGAGGTCGCGCTTGGCCCTGCTCCGGAACTGGTCTACCGCCTCCGCACCGAGTGCTTCCAGCGTCTTCGCCGGCTCCAGCCGGACCAGCAGCTCGTCCATACTGCCTTCGCGCGTGATGACGATGCGGTGCTCGCCGCCGTAGCCCTCCATGCGATTGAGTGTCGCGTGGATCTCGCTGGGATAGACGTTCTCGCCGCGTACCTGGAACATGTCGTCGATACGGCCGTAGATGCCTCGCGGCAGCCGCGGATAGGTGCGTCCGCAGGGGTTCTCCTCCATCACCCAGTGGGTAAGGTCACCGGACAACAGCCGGATCATGGGCTGCGAGGTACGCTCGAGATGGGTGTAGACCGGCGTGCCCTGTGCGCCCCAGGGTACGCGCCGGTGAGAAGCCGGGTCGCAGACCTCGGCGTAGACCATGTCCTGCCAGAGCAGCATGCCGTCCGTCTCGGCGCTGCCCGCGCCGTTCATCCAGGGTGTGATCTCGGCCATCGTGCCGCAGTCGATGACACGGGCGCCGAAAACTTCAGCGATGCGATCGCGAATGCCCGGGATCGAAGCACCGGGCTCGCCGGAGAAGAACATGACCTTCAGGCCGAAGTCGCGTGGGTCGACGCTTTCCTCGGCGGCCACCTCCGCGAGGCGCAGGGCGTAGGAGGGCGTCGCGTAGAACGCCGCCGGCTTCATCATTTGCAGCCATTGCACGGCGCGCTGCGTCATACCGGGCGCGCCGGCCCCGAAGGGGAAAGACTTGCAGCCGAGCCGCTCCGCGCCGATGAGCGTGCCCCAGGAGCCCATGTAGAGGCTGAACACCGAGGCGATGAACACCATGTCGCCGGGCCGCAGGCCCATGCCCCACATGACCCGGGCCTGGTTGTTGGCGATGGTCTTCCAGTCGCGGCGCCCGATGGCGAACGCCGTCGGCCGGCCCGTCGTCCCGGAGGTGCCGTGTATGTGGTGGATCTCGCTCTTGGGTACGCAAAGGTAGTCTCCGAAGGGCGGCGCCAGAGCCTGCGACTCGCGCAGGTCCTGCTTGGTGATGACCGGCACGCGGTCCTCGAAGTCCTCCAGCGACCGGATCCCATCCGGATGGACGCCGGCTTCTTCCCATTTGCGCCGGTAGAACGGCGCGTGCTCGCAGGCGTAGCGCATGACCTCGCGGATCCGCTCGAGGATCGCCGCGTCGCGGGCGGCAGGGTCCATCGTCTCGCGTTCGGGAAACCAGTAGCTGCTGACACCGGGGGAGTAGCCGTCGTCGTAGTCGGGTGGGAATCGCCAGCTTTCCATCACGTGACTCCCCTTGTGGATGCCCCTGCAGGTCGGGCTCGAGCCCGACAGAGCATCGTTGGACCGGTCGAGGCGCTTGTCGGGACCAAGCCCGACCAGCACCGCGACCGGATCAGGCACCTCATCGCGGCCCGCGCTCGGCCACGAGCTCCCGGAAGGCGCGCACAATCTCTTCCGGCGGCGTGTCCTGCAGCAGGATCTTGCGTACGCCGAGGTCGGTGAGCTTCGCGACGTCCTCGTCCGGAATCACGCCGCCGCCGGCGACGATGATGTCCCTCGCATCGTGCTCCTCCAGCGCCTCCATGATCCGGGGAAAGACCGTCATGTGGGCGCCGGACAGGATCGACACGCCGAGGATGTCAACATCCTCCTGGACCGCGGCGGCGACCACTTCCGCGGGTGTGCGGTGCAGGCCGGAATAGACCACGTCCATGCCGGCATCGCGCAGGGCCCGGGCCACGACTTTCACGCCGCGGTCGTGGCCGTCGAGGCCGACCTTCGCGAGCAGGACGCGGATATTGGCGCTCGCCTCGGGTCCGGAACGCGATGCGTCTTCCGACATGTCGATCACCTGTTCACTGTGATGGCCAGCGCCGAGCCGGCGCGGGCCAACTCGTTCGCGAACCACTCGGCGGCGTTCTCGACATGCCGCCGCGCCAGCCGTTCCGCCTCCCGGACGTCGCCGGCACAGACCGCCTCGAGGATGGCCGTGTGCTCGCGCCACACCTGATCCTGATTGCGGTCGTCGCTCAGGATCATCTCCATCACGCGCCGGGTATGATTCCAATGCGAGGCCATGGTCTCGAGGATCATCCTGTTGCCGGCGGCCTCGCCGATGAGCTCGTGGAACGCCATGTCGGCGGCGATCAGCGCCGGGATGTCGTGGTCCTTCGCGGCCCGCCGCCCGCGCTCGAGGACGGCGTCCCCGCGACTGCGCAGGTCCGGTCCGGCGCGGCGCGCGGCAAGCCCGGCGCTGACCTGGTCGATGCCCGCACGGAGCTCATAAAGCTCGCGCACGAACCGACCCTCCAGCGGCGCAACCTCGAGGCCTCGCCGGCCCACCGGCCGCAGGAACCCTTCTGCCTCCAGCCGCTTGAGTGCCTGACCGACGGGCAGGCGGGACACGTCGAGTTGCCTGGCGAGCGCTTCCTGAGTCAGGCGTTCGCCAGGCGAGAGAGTGCCGTCGCAGATTCCCTCGACGACACGCTCGTAGACAAGCTCGGGCAGTGGTCTTTGCTGGCCAATGGCGTCCATCGGGTCACCCGTTTATGGATTCTGTATACAGAATACACTAATGAGTCGCAAGGTCAAGAGCAGCGAGTGTCCACGCCGGCGGTCTCGCAGCTCGCGCATTCCATCGCCCCGGCTCGACTCCCATTGAGACGATCCGGGACGAGAAGGGCGCCACAAGCAGGATGTCGAAAAACGCCATCCTGGCCTTCTTCAACGCGCCGAGCGCGGCGCCAAAGCCAACTGCATCCATGGTCTCTACCCGGAGGGTGAGGGTGGTTCTCGAGCGTCAACCCTCGTGTCCCGGAGAGGCCGGCATTTGCGATTGGCTTCCGCAGAGAGATGAGCTCTCGTAACATCCGCCCGAAAGAAAGTGGCAGCCTTCACGGGAAAGCGAGCTGTCTCGCGAGCCCGCGTAAGGGCACAAAGCGAGCGCTTAACCTATAATGCGCAAGAAGCCCCAAGCCGGGAACCCGAAAGGAAAAACAATGAAAGCCAACTGGAAATTCTGCCTGCTCCCCTGCCTGCTGTTCTCGCTTTCCACCTGGGCGGCGCCCGGCGGCCCGGATTACGCTTCCCGTTACTTCAGCTTCGACAACGGGCAAGGGCTGCGCGGAAGCTCGACGGAGTTCCTCTTCGACAGTCGCCACGGTGATCTCTTATCGCAGATCGGAGCTCCGGTATCGCAGTTTTTCGTCCACCGGGACTTTTCCAGCGCGGCGACGCTGCACTACGGCGGCACCGTGGCGGAGGACGAGCACCACTACTACGGCGGAGTTTCTCTCGGTTCCGCTACTGTTGCTTACGTCGCGGGCAATGGTGACTCGTTTTCCAAGGCTCCCGATGCCTTGTACCAGGATCTGGACCCCTACTTTTTCTACGGCGGCTCCCGCTCGTCATTCAACTTTCAAGGCCTGAGCGCCGATGTCGGCCTGCGCGCCGGACTCAGCACCCAGCTCGCGTTCACCACCGTGACCGGGCCGGGTGTCACCGACCGTCACGGCTACTATCTCGGCGCGGCGGGCCGGCACTTGAAGGCCGGCTTCTTTCAGCTCGACCGGGGCGGTGACCGGGTCGGCCGGGGAATGAACCTCGAATGGAGCGGACGCAGCGTCGATCTCCAATACCAGGAGATCCGAAGCGTATACGGCGCCGACGTGAGGAGGCTCGCGTTCGACTGGAGTCCGTCGCCCCGGCAAGGCTTCTCCGTCGCGCTCGAACACGCGCACAACGACTCGTTCGCAGGCGACGACGACCAGCGAATCATGTTCCGCTTCACGCGACGACTTGGCCGCTCGCCGGTATTCAACGCCGCAGAGGGCGCCGGTTCCGGCAACGGCAAGACGTTTGGAAGAGCCGTGGGCATCGGGGTGGGTCTCGGAATCGCGGCGCTGGCGGTCAGCTCGGGGAGCAGCGGCAACGACGGCGCGCAGCGCTTCACGGTGCGCAACGACGCGGCGTTCACGATATTGAACCGTATCAATCCCATATCCGTGCGGCAGAACCTCGAGCACGGCGGATGGATCTACCGGAATGCCGACAATACCTTCGGATACACCGATCCGGTGACGGGCACCATCGCCAGCGTCAACATCGGCAACCCGGTCAGCAGCGTGCCGACGGGCACTGTCGCCAGCGCCAGCTATCACACTCATGGGGGCCCCGATCCGCGCTACGACAACGAGCACTTCTCTCCCCAGGACATCCTCGCCGACGACGTGTCACACACCGATGGCTACCTGGGCACGCCCGCTGGCTACATGAAGCTGCACGACTACAGGACCGGGTCCATTACGGTGGTGCGCCGGATCGCCAATTGACCCATTCCAGGCGCGCCGCTGCCGTTATCGTTCTATGTCTGGGTCTGTGCCTGATTTCCACTCCGGGGACGGCGATGCAGGACTCGGTTAAGCGGAGCATGGAGTACGTCGACGGCCTGCACGATAACTGCGTGTACACCGACGGCTACCGCTGCATCGACGTCAAGGAAGATGATTTCATTCATCCGGACCCGGACCGTCATTGGACGCCCGGCCCTTACCTCGAGGCCTGGTCCGTATCCTACCGCGACTTCCTCCAGATCCCTGAAATGACCGAGCAGCAGAAGCAGCTCAAGCACTACAAGATCGGGTTCACAGAGAACGACACGCAGTACATCATCCTCTACCAGGGCCTGCTGCTGCCCATGCTGGAGAACGGCAAGGTGGTGGGTGTGATGCGGGCGACGTACGGTCTCACCACGAAGTACTGGATCGACAAGAAGACGCTCAAGATCGACAAGCGCCTGTTCCTTCGTTAGTTCCTAAACCTGTGGTGAACATTGAGGCGCCGGAACAGCGCAGGTAGGGGACAGCGTCACGCATTTGTCGGAATGAATTCCGACCCACATCTACTATTCCCATCAACGGTTTCGTGGTCCCTGTTGCAATGATCCTTATCCCTCTTGTGGGCCGGGGGGCTTCGGCACTCCCCACGTCCCTGTGGGGCGGAATTCATTCCGACGGCAACGTGCGCGGCGGCACCCACCCGCCGTCGGGCTGACGCTCGAGCCGCAGGAGGCGAGGCCCGCCCGCCGGGCAGGGGAGCTTTTCCATCCAGTGCCGGGGGAACGAGCCCGTTTGCAGCTTAACCGAGATTCGTCCTGAGAAACTCCAGGGTCCGCTTCCAGGCCAACGCCGCGTCCTTGGCATCGTATCTCGCGCCGGTCGGATTGGCGAAGGCGTGGTCCGCGTCGTACCAGTAGACGGTCAGCATGTCGGCCTTGCCGGCTTTCTTCATCTGCTCCTTGAAGCCGTTTACCATCTTTTCGTTGATCCAGCCGTCCTTGCTGGCGAATTGCCCGAGCACCGGTCCCTTGAGCGCCTCGAGCTTCTCGGCCGGCTGCTGCACATACCCATAGTAGATCACCGTTGCGTCCACCGGTGTGGCCATGGAGGCATTGAGCGACCAGCCGCCGCCAAAGCACCAGCCGATCGTGGCCACCTTGCCGTCGGTTCGCTTGTTGGCGCGCAGCCATTTGATCCAGGTCACGAGCGTCTCGGTCGCCTCTTTATCGTTCAGGCTCTGGGTCAGCGCCTTCGCCTCCTCGGCGGTAGTCGCCACCTTGCCGTGGTACAAATCCACCGCCAGCGCCACGTAACCGAGCTTCGCCAGCTCCGCCGCCACGGACTTGATCTGGTCGTTGAGCCCCCACCATTCGTGGATGAGGAGCACCGCCGGTGCCTTGTCCACGTTCGGCAGTGCCAGGGCGGCGCTCACCTCCCCGCCGCTTGGCAGCGCCGTCGTCACCGTCGCCAGTGACGACGCGGCGGCACCGGCCAGGTCCGGATAAGCCAGCACGGTCGCAAGCGGCAGGCTCGCCATGCCTTTCAGGAACAGTCGCCGCCGGTGCGGCTCGACCTTTATCGGCGGCAGACCGGCTCGGCTGCCGCAGCCGTTGAGATCACACATGATCAAACCTCCTTAAATTGTCGGGGCGGGTTGCCGGATTCGCGTGTTGGACACCGCGGCCTCTCGGAAAGTGCAGGGGACGCCGCGGAGGTCAGTCGCCCATCCGTTCATGGCTGACGGACAGATGCGGCTTGCTGGACAGCGTCTGCAGCACGACGCAGTAGCGCTCCGTCAGCTTGAGCAGATTCGCGACCTGCTCGTCGTCGGCGCCAGTATCGAGCCTGAACCGCAGCCGGATCTCCCTGAATCCGACCGGCGCGCTCTTATCCACGCCCAGCGTGCCCCGAAAATCCAGATCCCCCTCCGTGAGGATCTCCGCATCCCTGAGATCGATGTCGAGGGCCGTGGCCACGGCGTTGAGGGTGACCCCGGCGCAGGCGGCCAGTGCTTCCAGGAGCATGTCACCGGAGCACAGGGCCGTGCCGTCCCCGCCGGTCGCGGGATGCAGCCCCGCTTCGGCAATGGCGCGGCCGGTCTCCACCTTGCAGGTAACGTTCTCGCCGATCCTGCCCCGCGCCTTCAGAGTAATGAGGGCTTTGGCGGGATCTTCCCGGTAAAGATTCTTCAATGGCGCCTGCAGGCCGCGTAAACTGTTTGCGTCCATAGTCTGATCGTCGTGTTCGCGCGAATGTGTATTGGAGGATAGCGGAAAGGCACAGGCCTCCGCGATGCCCTGTCGATGTATACACCATTTTGGAAATCGAAGTCACTCCGGGAAATGAACGACCTGGAATGGGAGTCGTTGTGCGATGGCTGCGGCCGCTGCTGTCTGCTCAAGTTCGAAGACGTAGACACCGGCCGGATCGCCTACACCGACGTCGCCTGCCGCCTGCTGGACTGCGAATCGTGTCGCTGTCGCGACTACCCGCGCCGCACCCGCCTGGTGAAGGAATGCCTGGACCTGCGGGCCGGGGATGTCTCGAGCTTCCGGACACTGCCCTCGACCTGCGCCTATCGCCTGTTGAGCGAAGGACGGGACTTGCCCGAATGGCACCCGCTGGTTACCGGCGACCCCGCTTCAGTGCACGAGGCCGGGATCTCGGTGCGCGGCAAGGTGACGTCGGAGGAGTTCGTGCACCCGGACGACCTCGAAGGACGCGACGTGGACTGGCCGCGCTAAGGATCAGGCGTTTGTCGGGCTGAAGCCCCACCTGCAGGCGTCGTGGATCGAAGCCCCCCTGTGGGTCGGGATTTATCCCGACAGCGGCGTACGGGAACAACACATGCCTTTGTCGCGCTGAGGCCCCCGATCTGCACGCCGCTGATCGAAGCCCCCTGTAGGTCGGCATTCATGCCGACAACAACGCGTGAGAGCGGCACGCGCTGTGGTTGGGCTCAGCCTCGCATGCGCTCGCCCTTGGGGTCGAACAGTGGCTCGGTAATGAGGTGGGCGTCGCGTCTGTCGCCGAGGATCTCTATCTGTACCCGCCGGCCCGGCTCAATGAGCGCCGGCGGCAGAAAGCCGTAGGCGACGGACTTCTCGACATAGTGCGCGTAGCCGCCGGAGGTCACGAAACCGACCACCTCGTCGTCGTGCCAGATCGGCTCGTCGGCAACGACGTCGGCATCGGCGGCGTCGACCACGAAGTAGCACAGGCGCCGCTTCTGCTCGGCCGCCTTGTCGGCGATCGCTGCCGCCTTGCCGATGAAGTCGACCGGCTTTTTGTACGAGACGAAGCGATCCATGCCGACCTCGACCGGCATGTAGTCCGGCTTGAACTCGCGCAGCCACGAGCCGAAGTGCTTCTCGAGGCGGAGGCTCATCATCGCCCGCATGCCGAAAGGACGCAGGCCGAGGTCCTCGCCGGCCTCGGTCAAGGCCTCGTACAGCGCGATCTGCTGCTCGGCGGGCACGTAGACTTCATAACCGAGGTCGCCGGTGTAGGTCACGCGCTGCACGATGGCGTCGCAGCGACCGACCTCCATGCGGCGCACCCGCATGAACGGGAAGGCGTTGGCCGAGACATCGGCGCGGGCCACGCGCGCCAGGAGCTCGCGCGCCTTCGGGCCCGCGATTTGAAAGCCGATACGGCGCAGCGAAACGTTGTCGATCTTCACGCTGCCGTCAGGGGGCAAATGTTCCTCGAACCAGCGCATGTGATAGGCCTGCGCACCGTAGGATGCCGCGACCTGGAAGTGCTGCGGAGCAAGCCTGGAGATCGTGAAGTCGCCTATGATCCGGCCCTTCGGGCTCAGCATGGGTGTCAGGGAGATGCGGCCTTCGGCCGGCAGCTTGCCGGCCATGATCCAGTCGAGCCACTTCCCGGCGCCGGGTCCGGTGACATCGTACTTGCCGAAGTTGTGGATCTCGTTGAGGCCGACGCCGGTGCGCACCGCCCGGCATTCCTCGCCGACGGTCTCGAAAGCATTCGAGCGGCGGAAGGAGGGAATTTCGAACGGCGTCTCGCCTTCCGGGGCGAAGTAGTTCACGTGCTCCAGGCCGTAGCCCATGCCGAACACCGCGTTCCGCGCTTTCCACACCGGATAGGCCGGGGTCGTGTGCAGCGGGCGGCCGACCGGCAGCTCCTCGTTCGGATAGGAAATGGAAAATCGCCGCTGATAATTCTCCGTCACCTTCAGGCGCGTATAGGCACGGGTGCACCAGTGGCCGAAGCGCGCGACGTCCATGGCGAACACGTTGACCGACGGCTCGCCCTCCACCATCCATTCCGCCACGGTGCGGCCCACGCCGCCGCCCTGGCTGAAGCCTGCCATCACCGCGCAGGCGACCCAGTAGTTGCGCAGCCCCGGCACCGGACCCACGAGCGGATTGCCGTCGGGCGCGAAGGTGAACGGGCCGTTGATGACCCGCCTGATGCCGGTCCGTCCCAGGCAGGGGAAGCGCCGCTGGGCGTATTCCAGCGGCTCGGCAATCCGATCGAGCTTGTCGGGCAGCAGCTCGTGGCCGAATGTCCAGGGCGTGCCGTCGACCGCCCACGGCTCGCACTGCTGCTCGTAAATGCCGAGGACGAGGCCGCGGCGCTCCTGGCGCAGGTAGCTTTCGCCGGTCGGGTCCATGACATGCGGCAGCTCGCGCTCCGACTCGTAGACTTCGGGAATGTCGTCGGTGACGAGGTATTGATGCTCCATGGGATGCAGCGGCAGGAACACGCCCGCCATGGCGCCGACCTCGCGCGCCCACAGGCCGGCCGCGTTCACCACGTGCTCGGCGTTGACGGTGCCCTGCTCCGTGACCAGATCCCAACTGCCGTTCGCCTGCGGATGCATCTCCAGCACGCGGTTTCGCAGTACGATCTCGGCGCCCTGCAGGCGCGCGGCCTTGGCGTAGGCGTGGGTGGTGCCGTTCGGGTCCAGGTGGCCGTCGAGCGGATCGTAGAGCGCGCCGATCACACCGTCGGTGTTGGTGATCGGTGAAAGCTTTCGGATCTCATCGGGCCCGACGATTTCGGTATGCAGGCCCATGTAGCGATGCTTGGCGCGCTCGGTCTTGAGGTAGTCCATGCGTTCCGGGGTCGTCGCCAGCGTGAGCCCCCCGACGTGATGCAGGCCGCAGGACTCGCCCGATATCCGCTCCAGTTCCTTGTAGAGCCGGATGGTGTATCCCTGCAGCGCCGCCATGTTGGTATCGGCGTTGAGCGTGTGAAAGCCGCCGGCGGCGTGCCACGTGGAGCCGGAGGTCAGCTCGGAACGCTCGATGAGCAGGGCGTCTTTCCAACCGTACTTGGTCAGGTGATAGAGCACGCTGCAACCGACCACGCCGCCACCGATGACGACCACTTGGTAATGCGACTTCATTGAATCTCTCCGTCCGCTCGCTCGATGGTGTGTGAGGAAGGTCTGCTCGTCCAGGCCGACGAACCCATATATGTGCGTAGCCGTCGTTGCGAGCGACGCGACGAAGCAATCCACGATCGTGGAATAGCCTGCATTCTGGATTGCCGCGTCGCTTCGCTCCTCGCAATGACGGTTTGGGCGGCGGCTTATGGCACGGCGTCATTGCGAGGAGTGCAACGACGAAGCAATCCAGAAGGAACGCGCCTCGCTACTGACTGACTCGCTCCTTGCCAAACAGCGCGATTTCCCTGCCATGCCGGAATCAATCAGACCTTCGGCAATACTATATTTGCCGGTCTCCCAAAAGTCCATACACAGGTGCATGGTAAGATAGACGCGGCGCCGGGGAAGCTGCCTTGTGCGCGCACGAATCAGATTTGCAGATCCAGTGTCGAATGAGCAAGACTGCCAAGAAACGCGGGTCACCTGCCAGTCGCCGGCTGACGCGCGAGCACTGGGTCGCCACTGCCCTGGATATCCTGATCAAGTACGGCGTGGAACGAGTCAAGGTCCTGCCCCTGGCCGGTAAGCTGGGCGTCACCCGCGGCAGCTTCTACTGGCATTTCAATAATCGCAAGGACCTGCTGGACAGCCTGCTGGAATTCTGGGACCGGAAGAATACGCGGGGCATCGTCGAGCAGGCGGCGCACGGCGGAAGCTCGATCATCGATTCCGTGCTGAGCGTCTTCGAAATCTGGACCAACGAAGACAAGTTCGACCCGCAACTGGATTTCGCCGTGCGCGAATGGGCGCGGCGATCGACCCGGGTGCGGGCCATTGTCGAGCAGGCGGACGCGGAACGGGTCGAGGCCTTGAAGCGGATGTTCCTGCGCGCAGGCACCCCGGACGCGGAGGCGTTCATCCGGGCGCGCGTTCTTTACTATATGCAGATCGGCTACTTTGCGCCGGGAGTGCGTGAATCCCTGGACCGGCGCATCGGCTATGTCGATGAATATCTACGTGTTTTCACGGGCGTGGAGCCCCGGCGGGAAGCGGTGAACAATTTCACCAGGCGCGCGCTGCGGGGCGAATTCAGCGCCCCTTCGAAGCGCCGCCGGCGGGGCGGGAAATCCTGACAGGATTCCGAACGGCCCCCCTTCCGCGCGGCCGTTGCAACCGTTCCTCTGTCCGGCCAAAGGTCTTCTCTCCGGCTTCCTGGAGAGGGCTTCCCGTCAACGCACCCGGAAGCGTTCCCACCGTCCCGAGGTCAACCCCCTCACAGCGCCACGACGATATCGAGCTCGGCGTGGTGGGCGGAGATGGTCGTCTTCGTGTCGCTGACGGTAACTGTGCCGCTGACAACAAGCTTCGTTCCGTTCAGCAGTTCAGGGCCATCTTCATTGGGGTCGCCGGTGAGGCCCGGAATTACGACCGCGTCGGACGTCGCATCGACCGTATAGCTGGTGGTATGCGTCGTGGTGGTTGTGCCCGGATCCACCAGGGTCGAGGAGATCAGGGCGCTCGACGGAATGCCGAGATCGGCCAGGGGCTGCTGGACCAGCTCATTCTGACCCGCCTCAAGGTCGCCGTTGATCACCGTGCAGTCGCAGGGAGTATCGAGGCCGGTCACCGTCACGTGGATTTCCTGTCGCGTCAAGGTGTTGAAGGTGGTTTTCTCTATGACCTGGCCCCCGCCGCTTCCAGAGACACCGGCCCGAGCCGGCGGCACGATCCAGTCCATCACTCCGACTGGTCGATCGCGGGCGGCTGCGGCCACGGCGATGTTGTTATTCGCTGCCAGCGGCTCGGCACCGTTCACGTAGAAGGTCGCCCCGCCGCAGCCCGAGCTCTGGGCATGGGCCGGCAGCACCACCGCGTCCACCACCGGCCGCAGCCAGGCGGCGGGCACCGCTTTCACCCCCAGCGTGCCGCCACCCAGGGCCAGCAGCAGGCGTCTCCGGCTCGCGGCCTCGCGCCGCGTCGTTCTGACATCGTCCATGTTTCAATCCCGCTTTGTTCTTGGCGTTCTGTTCTGTCTCGCCCCTCGCCGGCGGGCGCCGGCCCGGGGTCGCCTTGAGATCACCTCACTGCGTCCCGCAGCAAGGGTCTATCCTCCAAATGGACTAAAGGTGCCCGAAAAGGAAGGCCCGAATCGAAGCCCGCTGCAGGTCGGGCTTCAGCCCGACAGCGGCGTTCGGCATCGATTCAGGCGATTTGCCGGTCTGTAGGCCGACCTGCAAGGGCAGGGGGCGCGGACCGTCAGGCTGGTTGACTCCTTGGCGCGCTCGGCGTCCGGGCGAGAGCCTGTTCGAGCTGGCCTCGTCGGAAGCGGGTGATTCGTGCGGGGAGATCACCCGGGCGGGCCGATGAACGCGATCAATTCGTCGAGCACTTCGTTGGGTTTCTCGCTCATCATCAGGTGGCCGCAGTCGAGGACACGCAGGCCGCAGTCCGGGATGGTGGCGGCGAGCTCCCCTGCCACCGGCATCGGCGTCATGACATCGCTGCGGCCCGTCAGCAGCAGGGTGGGGCAGGAAACCTTCGCGGCGCTTTGAAGCCCGTGGCCGTATTCGCGGCAGGCGTTGAGGTCGTTGAACAGCACGTCGCGGCCGGCGCGCTCCAGCAGCCGGATCGAGGTGCCGGTCATCCACATGCCGGGGGTCTCGCTGCCGCCGATCTGTGCCGCGGGGCTGTGGCCCCAGAGGTTGATCATGTCGAAGCCTGCATGGCGGTTCTCCCTCGCGGCGTTCAAAAGCGGATCGGCGACCGCCATGGGGACGGCGCTGCCGAGCAGGGCGAGGCGGCGCGTGCGGTCGGGATAGCGGGCGGCCGCCTCCAGGGTGACGAGCGAACCCATGCTGTGGCCGACCAGGATGGCTTCCCGCACAGCGAGGGCATCGAGGACGGCGAACAGCCAGTCGGCCATGGCCTCGATGCTCGGCAGGAGGGGACCCTCGCTCCGCCCATGGCCGGGCAGGTCCACGGCCAGTACGTTGCGTCTGTGGTGGGCGAAATAGCGGCTCTGCAGCAGCCACACGGTGTGGTCCAGGGCGGCGCCGTGGACGAAGAGGATGGTCTCCCGCCCGGGATCGAGATCCCGGGATCCGGTGTAGGCGTAGGCCTGTCTCTGCTCGACGGTGATGATCATGGCGCAGGCCTCAAGTCTTCTGTGAGCGGCGCAGGCCGCGCTCGAGGTCGGCAATGAGGTCGTCCGGGTCCTCGAGGCCCACCGACAGGCGGATCGTGCCCTCGGCGATGCCGGCGGCGGCCAGCGCCTCGGCGTCCATCCTGTGGTGGGTGGTGCTGGCCGGGTGGATCACCAGCGACTTGGCGTCGCCGACGTTGGCGAGATGCGAGAAGATTCTCAGGGACTCGATGAACCTGCGGCCGGCTGCCCGGCCGCCCTTGACGGTGAAGCTGAAGACGGCGCCGCAGCCCTTCGGCAGGAGGCGCGTGGCGAGCTCGTGGTCGGGATGGTCCGGCAGCTCGGGGTAGACCACGGACTCGACCGCCTCGTGTCCGTCGAGAAAGGCGATCAGCTTGCGGGTGTTGTCGACGTGCCTCGCCATGCGCAATGGCAGGGTTTCGATGCCCTGGAGGATATGGAACGCCGTGGTCGGGCTCATGCAGGCCCCGAAGTCCCGGGCGCCCTCCTTGCGGGCGCGCATGATGAAGGCGGCGGGGCCGTACTCTTCCGTGAAGACCAGGTTGTGGAACCCTTCGTAAGGCTCCGTGAGAGTGGGAAATTTGTCCGTCGCCTCCCAATCGAAGGTGCCGCCATCCACGAGCAGTCCGCCGATCGCGATGCCGTGGCCGCCGAGGAACTTGGTGGCCGAGTGGAGCACGAGATGCGCGCCGTGCTCGAAGGGTTTGAACAGGTAGGGCGTGGCGAAGGTCGAGTCGAGCAGCAGCGGGATGCCGTGGTCCCCGGCGAGCTTGGCGATGACCGGCACGTCGAGCACGTCCAGTCCCGGGTTGCCGAGAATCTCGGCGAACAGCAGGCGGGTGTTCGGCTGGATCGCGCCTTCGAAGGCCGCCGGGTCGCGGGGATCGACGAAAGTGGTCTCGATACCGAAGCGCGGCAGGGTGTAGGTGAGCAGGTTGTGCGAGCCGCCGTACAGGGCGCGCGAGGACACGATATGCGAGCCGGTGCCGAGGAGCGTGGCGACCGCGAGATGCAGGGCGGCCTGTACGCTGGCGGTGGCGATGGCCCCGACGCCGCCCTCCAGGGCGCTGATGCGCTCCTCCAGGACCGCGTTGGTCGGATTGGTGATGCGCGAGTAGACGTGGCCGGGACGCTCGCCGTTGAAGACCGCGGCCGCCTGGTCGGTGTCGTGGAACACGTAGGAGGTCGTCTGGTAGATGGGTACGGCGCGGGCGCCGTGCTGCGGGTCCGGCTGCTGGCCGGCGTGCAGCGACAAGGTGTCGAACTTGATGTATCCGGGCTCGTTGCTCATGGGATGACCGCTTGGGTGGCTCGTAACGTGATGGACAAGGCCCAAGTGTATCGAACCCGTCCGGTTGCGGCATCGGTTCGCGGGGCGGGGTAATGTGATAAGGGGTATCGTGAAGTGCGTTGAGGGAGTTGTAAGCAGAGCAGAGCGAGGGACACCTCGACGTCCGGATGTCGCAAAGACCCCCCCTCTCCCCGGCAGGCTGGGATGAGGGGACGCTCTTTGGGACCACCCTCACCCTGACCCGCCAGCGGGAGAGGGAACACCACTCCTTCCCCTCCGGGAGAGGGCGGGGGTGAGGGGGCGACGTTTGGGACCACCCTCACCCTGACGTTCTCCCGCCAGCGGGAGGGCTGGGGTGAGGGGGCGATGTTTGGGACCACTCTCACCCTGACCCTCTCGCGCCAGGGAAGGAATTCTGTTCTCCGGACACAGAGTAATGGTTGTGATGTCTCTGGAGATTAGGGGCTCTTGCCATGCCTTCCCGCGCGGAATTGGGCTGCTCACGCAGCGGTGCGAACGACGCGCCGGACGGCAGACCATCGATCCCGATAATGCGGTTATAATCGATGCGCCGCAGCGACCCGCGGCGGAGTCATTGACCGCGGGCGCGGCGGCCCACCGGCACTATCCCATCGCCGGTGGGATGTAGATGTCTCAAAGTTCAAACCCAACCGTAGGAGGAAGAATGATGAGAAAGCTACTGAAAGCCCTCACCCTTGCCGCTCTCGCAACCTTCGCCGCAGGCCTGACGCTGCCGGGGCAGGCTGCAGAGCAACAACACACGTTCATCTCAATCGGAACCGGCGGCCCCACCGGCGTGTATTTCCAGGTCGGCCAGGCGATCTGCCAGATGGTGCACGCAATGGCCGGCGAAGGGAGAAAGGAAGGCATGGAGCACGACATCCGCTGCTCGGCGCCCTCGACTGCCGGCTCCACGTACAATATCGGGCAGATCGCCCAGGGCGATCTCGACTTCGGCGTGGCTCAGTCGGACTGGCAGTACCATGCCTACAATTGCGACAAGCCGGACAAGGTGAAATGCTTCAAGGATCTGCGTGCCGTGTTCTCCGTGCATGCCGAGCCCTATCAGCTCATCGCAGGGAAGGATTCCGGCATTCACTCCTGGGATGACCTCGCGGGCAAGCGCTTCAACATCGGCAACCCCGGCTCCGGCCAGCGCGGCACCACCGAGGAGCTGATTGACGGTCATGGCTGGAGCATGGACAAGTTCGCCCAGACCACCGAGCTCACCTCCACCGAGCAGTCGGACGCGCTGTGCGACGGCAAGATCGACGCCTACGGCTACACGGTCGGCATTCCGAACGCCGGCGTGGCGGTGGCCACAGACGGCTGCGGGGCGTACATCGTCGATCTCAGCGGCGACCCGGTCGCCCAGAAGCTGGTCAAGGAGCATCCCTACTACTCCTGGGCCACCATACCCAAGGGGACCTACAAGACGTCCGACAAGGACGTGACCACCTTCGGCGTCAGGGCGACTTTCCTCACCAGCGCCAAGGAGCCGGACGAGATCGTCTACGACGTCGTGAAGGCCGTCTTCGACAACCTGGATACGTTCCGCAAGCTGCATCCGGCGTTCGCGAACCTCGATCCCAAGACGATGATCAGCGCCGGACTGTCCGCGCCGATTCATCCGGGCGCCATGAAGTACTACAAGGAAAAAGGGTGGATGTAGTCTGATCGGCAGGTGCGGGGCGGGGCACGTCCCCGTCCCGCTTTGCCGCCCGCGTCCATAGATCAAGACGGGTTGCGACGTACCCCTGCTCGCCGGACCGGCGGTGGCGGGGCGACGGATTCGTGCCCGCGCGTCGTGCACACCAATACGAGCGGGGGAAGTCATGGCGGAAGAACAACGAGAAACCATGTCCGAGGGCGTCGACGACGCCGAAGTGCAGCGCAGCCTGGAGGACATCGAGTATTCGGGACGCCACATGGGCCCGGTGCTCTCGCGTATCGTGGCGGGTATCGCGATACTCTGGTCGCTGTTTCAGATCTATCTGGCCTCGCCCATTCCGTGGGCCACCGATCTCGCGAACATCAAGCGGCCGATCTTTCTCACGTTCGCTTTCCTGCTCTGCTTTCTGATGTTCCCGGTCTCCAGGCGCTTGAGCCACCGACGGATACCGATCTACGACATCGTCACCGCCCTGGTCGCGGCCGGCGCGTCGCTGTACATCGCTCTCATATATGACGACCTGGCGCTGCGTCCGGGCGTCATGCTCAGCGCCCACGTGCTCGGTATTTCGATTCCCTATGAGCTCATCCTGGGTATCCTGGGCGTGCTTCTGCTCCTGGAAGCCACCCGGCGCGCCATCGGCCTGCCGCTGGTGCTGGTGGCGCTGACGTTCCTCATATTTACCCGCTACGGGCAGGACCTGCACATCGTGCTGTATTTCATGGGCGGCGTGTTCGCGGCTCTCGGGCTCTACCAGCTCGTCAGGCGCTCGCCGGTGGCGGCGGGAATACTGCTGACCGTCGGGGCGGTCATCCTTCTATACGCCTGGAGCAGCGAATCCCCGCTGATCGAGATCACCCACAAGGGACGGTCCTTCGAATCCCTGATCAACTACATGTGGTTCGGGCAGGAAGCCATATTCGGCATTCCCATCGACGTCGGCGTGAGCTTCGTCTTCCTGTTCGTCCTGTTCGGGGCGCTGCTGGACCGGGCCGGCGCCGGCAAGTACTTTCTCGACCTGGCGTTCGCCCTGGTGGGGCGCTACCGCGGCGGTCCGGCCAAGGCGGCGATCCTGGCCTCGGGAATGACCGGCACCATCTCCGGATCGTCCATCGCGAACGTGGTCACCACCGGGACCTTCACCATACCGGTGATGAAGCGAATGGGTTTTCCGGCGGTCAAGGCGGGCGCCATCGAGGTCGCGGCCTCCACCAACGGCCAGCTCATGCCGCCGGTGATGGGGGCGGCGGCGTTCGTCATGGCCGAATTCCTCGGCATCTCCTATTTCGACGTCGTGAAGGCCGCAGTGATTCCCGCGGTGCTGGCCTATACCGCGCTCTTCTACATCTCCCATCTCGAGGCCATGAAGCTGGGCTTGCAAGGCCTGCCGAAGTCCGAGATACCGCCGCTTTGGAGCACCATGCTGCGCGGCGTGCACTATCTGGTGCCGATCTTCATCCTGGTCTATCTCCTGATCGTCGAGCGCATGACGGCGGGGAGCTCCGTCTTCTGGTGCATCCTGTGGATGATGCTGACTATCCTCATGGAGCGCACCTTCGCGAGCTCCGTGACGCGCAGGAGCCGGCTGCTGAGCTACTGCGCGCCGCTGCTCGTGTTCGCCGTGCTCATGGTGCTGCTCAAGGCTGGTGTCTTCGCCAACGCGCGAGGCGTGTCCTCGATCGACATCGCGGAGATCGTGACCTGGAGCCTGCTGGTCGGCGTCGTCGTCATGGGCTGGCGGCTCCTGCAGCGCTGCAGGATCGAGGACGCCGTCGAGGCCCGCACTCATTTCATGTCCGGCGTCATGGCCGTGGTCGAGGGACTCATCGCCGGGGCGCGCAACATGGTGGGCATCGGCATTGCCATCGCTGCCGCCGGCATCATCGTCGGCGCAGTCGCGGCATCAGGGCTCAGCAACAACCTGAGCGGGCTGGTGCAGGGCATCGCGGGCAGCAACGTCGTGATCCTGCTGCTCCTGACCGCCGTGCTGGCGTTGATCCTGGGCATGGGACTGCCCACCACCGCGAACTATATCGTGGTGGCCGGTATTCTGGCGCCGGTGCTGGTGGATGTCGGGGCTGCGGCCGGCTATGCCATTCCCCTGATCGCGGTGCACATGTTCGTGTTCTATTACGGTCTCATGGCGGACTCCACGCCTCCCGTTTGCCTCGCGGCTTTCGCGGCATCCGCGATCTCCCGCGCCGACCCCCTGCGCACGGGTGTGCAGTCCTTCCTGTATGACATCCGCACCGGGATCCTGCCCCTGGTGTTCATATTCAACAACGAGCTCCTGCTGATCGGTATCCATCGCTGGTGGATGGGGCTCGTGGTCCTGTTCGTCTCACTGTTGGCGATCTTTGCCTTCAGCTCGCTGACGCAGGGCTGGTTCCTCACCCGGGTCAAGTGGTTCGAGGCGATCCTGCTGGCCGCGATCTGCCTGATGCTCTTTCGTCCCGAGCTGTTCATGAACCTGGTCTACCCGAAGTGGAAAGAGGTCGACATCGACAAGTTCGCGGCGGGCGAGCTGCAGATTCCCGCCGGCCGCAGCGTTCGATTCGAAGTGACCCGGCATACAGGCTACGGGGACCGATACAGGATGTATCGCTTCAAGGCGCCGCCCCCCGCCGGGTCCGTTGCGGACAGCTACGGGATGGTTCTGCAGAAGGACAAGGCCAGGCCGGATCGCTACACCGTGGTGGCGCGTTTCGGCTCTCCGGCGGCCAAAGCGGGCATGCAGTCCTTCGGGGAGTACGTGACGGGTATGCAGGTCGAGCAGGTGGGGGCTCCTTCCAAGAGATGGATCTATCCCTTCGGCTTTCTGCTCATCGCCCTGCTGGTGTGGTCCCAGCTTTTCAGGCTGAGGCGCGAGAAACGGACGGCCGGGCCGCCGGCCGGCGAGGTATCGAGCCATGTATAAAGAGATTCTTCTGTCCATAGATCTCGAGGACGACAGTTCGTGGCGCAAGGCGCTTCCCACGGCGCTCGAATATGCCAAAGCGTTCGGGTCGCGGATTCACGTCGTGACCGTCGTGCCGGAGTTCGGCATGGTGAGGCAGTACTTTCCGGACGACTACGAGGACAAGCTCAAGCAGGCGGTCAAGGACAAGCTGCACCAGTTCACCGCCCAACACGTCCCGAAAGACATCCCGGTGCAGCACATCATCGCCCACGGGGTAATCTATCAGGAGATCAACCGGACCGCGGAGCGCATCAACGCCGACCTCATCATCATGGGCTCGCACCGGCCGGAGCTCGGCGACTATCTCCTCGGGCCGAACGCTTCCAGGGTGGTGCGCCACAGCAATCGATCGGTGCTGGTGGTCCGATGAGACTTCGGGGAAAGCGAGCCGCCCGGGCCCGGGAGCCGATGCCGCTCAGGACCGGTGCCTGACCGGCCACCGGGACGCGGCGGCCGAGGGACGCTGCGGCGTCGCGGGTGGCCGTCGCCGGGTTTTCAGTTCAGATCGATGGCGTAGTCCTTCAGGTCCGCCAGGGATACCGTTTCCAGGGCCTTCTGGTTGGTGCTGCGCAGCACAACCCGTGGTGCCGCGTCCGCCTCCAGGGCTTCGCGCCAGCGGGCCGCGCACAGGCACCAGTGATCACCCGGCTTCAGCCCGGGAAAGTCGAACTCGGGGTGCGGGGTGGACAGGTCGTTGCCGCGTGACTTGCTGAACTCCAGGAATTCCCGGGTCAGCCGGACACATACCGTATGTGATCCGAGATCCTCCGCACAGGTGTCGCAGCTCCCTGTGCGCAGGAAGCCCGTGACGGGGTCCAGGGAGCAGGGCTCGAGGGCCTGACCGAATACATTCAATGATGGCTTTTCGGGCACGTTGGGTCTCCGGAATCGGGAGCACCGGCTGCATCCGGTGCCCTGTCGACAATTGACTGCTTGATGCCTCGGAGCCTGCGCGTGCCGTGGGCGCGCGCTTGAGGGTCCGCCATGCGATACGACAGGTTCGACGCGCCGGATTATAGCCGAAGGCCTTCCCGCGCCGGGAAACCGCGATCCCGCCGGTCAGGCGAGCCGCGAGCGCCGGGTGCCGGCGCCTCGCCGAATCTGGTCGATGCTGTAGATCACAAGGCCCGCCCAGATAAAGCTGAAGCTCAGTGCATCGTTGACGGTGAAAGGCTCGCCGAAACCGAACACCGCCAGCAGAAACTGCAGGGACGGGGCGACGTACTGGAGAAACGCGACGGTCGTGAGGGGAATCCGGTTTGCTGCCGACGCGAAGAGTACCAGCGGCAGGGAGGTCACCAGACCGGCCATGACGAGGTAGACGCTGAAGGACGGGCCGAGGGTTCCGAACGCGATCCGGCCCGAAGTCGCCAGCCACAGGAGCCAGAGCAAGGCAAAGGGCGCCAGCATCAATGTCTCCGCGCAAAGCCCGGCAATGGGGTCGGCCTGGAGCTTCTTGCGCAGCGTGCCGTAGGAGGCGAAGCTCAGGGCCAGAAACAGCGATATCCATGGCACCCTGTCGAGCGCCAGCAGGGGTACGCAGACGCCGCCGACTGCGAGAAGCAGCGCGAATTTCTGCAGGGGCCGGAGCCTTTCCTCATAGAACAGGTAGCCGAACAGGCAGTTGATCAGAGGACAGATGAAGTAGCCGAGGCTGGCCTCCAGGGCGTGCCGGTGATTGACGGCCCAGATGAAGACCAGCCAGTTGGCGGCGATGAGACCCGCGGTCAGCAGCAGTCCCTTGCGCATCCTGGCGTCCAGCAGCGTCTGCCTCAGCACCTGTAGACGGCGGGTGGCATACAGGAAGCCCAACAGCATCGCGGCCGACCAGATGACCCGGTGGGACAGGATCTCCTCCGGAGAAGCCGCCTGCACGAGCTTGAAGTAGGCGGGAAAGCATCCCCAGAGAACGAAAGCCATCAGCCCGTGCAGAGACGGGCTGCGCAGTGCGAGCATCGGGGAAGGCTTGGAAGACTCTTCGCTCGTTCTCAGGGTGAATACCGTGCGCACGCCGTCGTCATGTCGACTCGCGCCGCGCCGCCCGGCACCCCTGTGGCGAGGCTGGCGGCTTCAGCGCTTGCGGGCGGAGCGCCTGGGGTTGATTCGCTCTTCCATCTGGTTGGTGCATTCCTTCAAATAGGCCAGCACTTCCTTTTTGTTGCCGCGCCGGTATCCCGTGATGGGAGATCCCGGACTATGGATAACGTAGCGGTACCAGTCCGCGCCGTCCGCGCCTTCCGGGCCGCGGCTCTTGGTCAGCTCGATAACCGTGCACCGCAGTTTCTCAGGCGTGGAGTCGATGTCTGTTTCGGGCTTGCTTGCTAAATCATTCATAGAACGGTTCCCGTTTGAGGCGTTCCCTTACGTCAACGTCAAACCGCCGGGCGGTTTGAGATTGGACAGCGGGTGAACCCGCACGGCTCGCCGACCCCGTCGGCGGGACCGGAAGTGAGCTTCGAAGGTAACTGACGTCAAGATTCGGTTCGAGGGCGCGATTATACCGCAAATCCGCCCGAAGGTCCGGCTCCGGGCCGGACGAGGGGCCGCCTCTTCAGCGTGTGCCGTCACCGGGGCGCGATTTCTGCCCCATTTCCTCGAGCAGGGTCCAACGCTCGATGGCTTCGGAGAGCTCTTTTTCCCTGGCGCTCAGCTCTTTGAGCAGGCTGTTGAATTCCTCATGGGGGCGCCTGTAGAAGCCGGGATCGTTGACCTCCGCCTGGAGGCCTGCGATGCGGCTCTCCAGGGACGTGATCTCGTCCGGAAGGCGCTCCAGTTCCAGCTTGTCCTTGTAGGACAGCTTGGCAGGGCGACCGCGTTGCCCGATGCCATCGCTTCGTCCGGACCTGGGGGCTGCCGCGGCGCCGGAACCGTCGCGCTCGCCGAGCGGTCGGCCTTTGCGCTCCCAGTCGCTGTAGCCGCCGATATATTCCTTGATCCGGCCGCCGGGCTCGAAGACGAGCACGCTGGTCACGACGTTGTCGAGGAATCGGCGATCGTGGCTGACGACGATCAAGGTGCCGGGATACTCCACGAGCTGGTTCTCCAGCACCTCCAGAGTCTCCACGTCGAGATCATTCGTGGGCTCGTCCAGCACCAGAAGGTTGGTGGGCCGTGTGAACAGCCTGGCCAGGATGATCCGGTTCGTCTCCCCGCCCGACAGCGACTTCACCGGGCTCATGGCGCGCCGCGGACTGAACAGGAAGCCTCTGAGATATCCGATGACGTGACGCTGCTTGCCGCCGACAGTCACGTAGTCGCGTCCGTCGCCCACGGCCTCGGCAACGGTCTTCTCCGGGTCCAGCGTCCTGCGAAGCTGGTCGAAGTAGCCGATCTCGAGACCCGTGCCGAGCTTGACCGTTCCCCCCTGCGGCTGGATCTCACCAAGAAGGATCTTGAGCAGGGTGGTCTTGCCCACGCCGTTGTTTCCGATCATGCCGATCCGGTCACCGCGCATGACCCTGAGGGACAGATCCTCGATGAGGAGCTCGCCGCCGTATCCATGCCGCAGATGGCGCGCCTCGATGACTTTGCGTCCGGATTGCTCGGCCTGCTCGACGTACATGCGCGGACCCTTCAGGGGATTGACCCGCCCGGCGCGCTCTTCGCGCATTGCCGTGAGGGCGCGTACCCGGCCTTCGTTCCGCCGCCGGCGCGCCTTCACGCCCTGTCGTATCCAGGCCTCTTCCCGGGCCAGCTTCTTGTCGAATTCCCGGTTGTTGGCGGCTTCCACCTCCTGGGCGTGCTCCTTGTGCCGCAGGTACTGCTGGTAATTGCCGGGCCAGCTCGTGAGGCGGCCCCGGTCCAGCTCGACGATCCGCGTGGCGAGGGCGTCCAGGAAAGCACGGTCGTGCGTAATGAACAGAACGCTGCCCTCGAATCGCCTCACGCGGTCCTCGAGCCACCGGATGGTTGCGAGATCGAGATGATTGGTCGGCTCGTCGAGCAGCAACAGGTCGGGACTGTTGACGAGAGCCCGGGCAAGGCTGACGCGCCTGCGCCAGCCTCCGGACAGCTCCGCCAGTCGCTTGTCGGCGGGCAGGCCCAGCTCGGTGACAATGGTGTTCACCCGCTGGCCGGGATTCCAGCCACCCTTGACCTCGATGCGTCGCTCGAGGTTCTCCAGAGCCAGCGTGTCCGCCCGGCTCCGGGCGGCAGCGGCGCGCCGCTCATATTCGGCGATCCATGACTCGAGTCCGGACAGCCCCTGGGCCACGACCTCGAAGACGCTGGATTCATTCCCGTGCGGCAGGGTCTGCTCCAGTCGGCTGACGATGAGGTCCTGGGCGCGTCGTATCTCACCGCGGTCCGCTGCGAGGTCGCCGGCAAGCAGCCTCATCATGGAGGTCTTGCCGGCGCCGTTGCGTCCGATCAGGCACACCCGCTCGCCGGCTTCGATCACGAAGTCGGCATTCTTAAGCAGTGCCTGGTCGCCGAACTCCAGGCAGACATTGTCGAACGTGACGAGGGCCATTGCGTGCTGATGAAGGAGGACAACGATCGGTGGATAGACCGGACGGGTGCGGCAGCGGTCGACTGAGTTTACGGTACGACGGACAGCTTCTCGAGCTCGGCCGCGTTCGCCTGATACAAGGCGTAGTTGTGCTTGACGGCGGCGTTGATGTCTTTCTGAATGCGTGCCGTGTGAAGCTGCTCGGTGATCCACTGGTGTTCCGCCCAATTACCCTTGCCCGTCATGACCACTTCCATCTCGGCATTGACGGCGTCGACCGCCGACCCGATGCCGCTGGCCAGCGAGGGCAGGTCGCCGGCCGTGGGCTGCTTGTCCTGATACTTGGCCTTGAGCCGCTGGAGTCGCGCCATTTGGTCGTTACGCACCTCTGCGGCTTTCCGCATCACCTGCATGTACTCCCGCATCTGGTCGTCCGTGATCTTGCCGTCCGCGGGTGGGTCGTAATGGTCCCGGGCGGCTTTGTCCGAGAGCTGCGCGTACCTCTCGATGTTGCCGAGCATCCCGACCTGCACCGGCGTTTGTCCGGTCACGGCCATCCCGGACATCCCGCGGTGCATGGGCGAGAAGCCAGCCGCTCCGAGCACGGCCGCGATGATGAAGATGACCACGATGCTCGCGACTACGGACACCACGTAGTGCACGACCCTCTTGTCCTCCGGGACTTCCAGATACAGCGGGATGATCTGGTAGATGTACACCAGCGTGACGATCCACAAGGCGAGGACGATGATCCAGCCAATGAAGGGGATGGGTCCGACGACGTTGCCGGCATATCCCGGCACAGCCGCCAGGGACAGCGCGGCGAGACCCTTGTTGATGTCGTTCTTGCCCTTGAACACGCCGGCCAGGTAGCTGAATATCACCGTCGAGACGGCGATGTCGATGATCGCGAAGATCAGTCCGAGCACCCAGTACCCGAATCCCATTCCCATCCCGAACAGGCTGTAGCTGCGAAATATCAGCGACAGTATGCCCGCCAGTATCCACGAGCCAATGATCATGGGCAGCGTCAACAATGTCCCGGTGTCCTGCCAGGTGCGGTTTTCCGCCGCATAGGACTGCCAGGTCGCTCGCGGATCGAGCAATCCGCCCTTGATCAAGTCAACGGTCTTATTGATGTCAAACATAGCATTCTCCACCTGAACCATGGACTACCCGGTTGACACACGCGTGCATGAACGGCCGCCCGCCCCAGTCGGGCGAGGTACGTCCCGGCGCGCACCCTCATCCTGCGGCCGCGTGTCCTGCGTCGGGCTGCGAAGGCCGGACACGGACGCGGGAAGGCCGCTCTCAAACGCGTCGATGATAACCGGGATGACGTTGAAGTTCTGCTCGCGCTTCCACGATGAAGCGACTTCGGAGGGGGTTTCGCTGTAATCGGTCGCCCGGGGGCGACCGCTCATCGAATACGCCGTGCGGCAACGCCACGGCGCCTGCGTGGCAAGGTGGTAAAGGCCAGTGCCGGGCCCGGGCGGGCGCCGGGTCCGGTGCATCGAATCAGGGTGCGCCGATTCTCAGTCGTGGCCCCGCTAGGGGAGCTGGATACCGCCGCCGCCGCGCATGCCGCCTCCCGGCATACCGCCGCCACCAGGTACCCCCGGCCCGCCGCTTCCGGGGACGTAAATGGAAGAGGCGGCCTCACGCCGCATCTCGTCCAGCTCCTTGGCGGTGCGTTCCACCGCCTCCTTGGCGGCCTGCGGAAACTTGTCGACAGCTTCGCTCAGGGACGCCGCTTCGAGGTCAAACGACAGCGGGATCGTGCCGAGCGGCGTCATGAGCTGTGCCTGGCCCACGAACAGCACGGAGCGGCCTGGGTCGTCGGAGCCGTCCACCTTGATGGGGGTCAGGCGGCGGATGCTCCCAACCTGGCGGTCGGTAATCGTGTCCTCCCTGTAAAGCTGGTCCGCCTGCATTTGCATGTCTTCGATTTCAGCCTGTGCCATAACGCGTTCGAATGGAATGATCGATGCGGGCAAGGTTAGCAAACCATCGGTGCAATCGTCGAATCACAATCCCCGCTTGTTGCTAGAATAGGCCTTCCCAGACGCTTCATGTACGCTGCAATGTCAGGATCCATAGAGAGGCTGCTCGAGATCATGGCCGCTCTCCGGGACCCGAATACCGGATGTCCATGGGACGTAAAGCAGAGCTTCGCCAGCATCGCGCCCTACACGATCGAGGAGGCTTACGAGGTCCACGACGCCATAGAGCGAGGGGACATGGAGGACCTGCGCGAGGAGCTCGGCGACCTCCTGCTGCAGGTCGTCTTCCACGCGCAGATGGCGAGCGAGGCCGGTGCCTTCGCCTTCGAGGACGTCGTGGAGGCGATCTGCAGCAAGATGGTCGAGCGGCATCCCCACGTCTTCGAGCGTCCCGGCGGCATCGACGAGCGCGAGCTCAGGGAGGCATGGGAAGCGAAGAAGGAGAACGAGCGGCTCCGGAAGCAGGAGCAAGGAGGTGCCCTGGACGGTGTCGCCCGTGCGCTGCCCGCCCTGCTGCGCTCGCAGAAGCTCATCAAACGCGCTGCGCGCAAGGGCTTCGATTGGGCTTCGCCTCGAGAGGCATTCACGAAGTGCCGCGAGGAGCTGGACGAGCTGCAGGAGGCTGCCCTGGATTCCGAAGACCGCACCCGGCAGGAGGAAGAGCTGGGTGACCTGCTGCTCGCGTGCGTCGGCGTGGCCGCGCAGCTCGGCCTCGATGCCGAGAAGGCCCTGCGGCGCGCCGGCGGCAAGTTCGAGGCCCGATTCCGGCACCTCGAGGAGTCCCTCCAGGCGCAGAGCCGGGGTCTGTCAGATGTATCCGCCGAGGACCTGGCCCGGCTTTGGCAGCGGGCCAAGGCCGGGTCCGCCTGAGCCACGGCCATGTCGTCCTCGGAACCGGCTCGGCTGAGGTGTTGGAAGTGCGGTGCGGACCTGAAATCGGTGCCCCTGCCGTTCTCCCGCTTCGCCGAGTGCCCGGCCTGCAGGACGGAGCTCCACGTGTGCAGGATGTGCCGGCACTACAACCCGCGCTACGTCGGCCAGTGCGACCACGACTTCGCCGACAAGGTGCTGATCAAGGACAAATCGAACTTCTGCAGCCATTTCCGCCCGAGTCCCGGTGCGTTCGAAGGATCTCTCGACGGCGGCAAGCAGAAGGCGCAGCAGGAGCTCCAATCGCTGTTCGGGAGCGGGCCGGGGTCATCGGACCCCGCGGCCGAGGCCGGGGAACCCCGATCCGAGGCTCAAGCGGCGAAAAAGAAGCTGGACGATCTGTTTGGTAAGTAGGAGGAGCTCGGGCCCTCGAGTGTTACCCCTCACCTTGACATCTTCCTCGCCGGGAGTGTCTTCAGCGGGTTGTTCGAGACTTTGACATGGGTGCCGGGCATGAACCGGGGGCCGCCTTTGTCGACACGCCGCAAGTACGTCCATGTAGGCTCGCTCTCGGCTCCTGCCTCGAGACGGTCGACAAAGGCCACCCCCGGCCCATACCTCAACGCCGCTCCTTTTCGACTCATACCGGGGTTGGTTCAGGATCTCGACCCCACGAGGAGCCCGACTGGCGCCATTCAACCCGAGCCGCCGAGCAGATCGATGACCCTCGGGACGGGCAGGTCTGCTCCGCCTTCGTCGGCGAGGCGCGTGAAGATGTCCCGAACGGCGGCGGCGCCGGTGGCTGGGGAGCCGTAAGCGTTCGCCATATCGGTGTAATAAGTCATGTCCTTCCTGCAGTTGCCGATGGTGAAGCGGAAGCCGGCTTCGTCCTTGCGGGTGATATAGGGTGTTAAGCGCTGGAGTGCGACGCTGTCGCCGCCGCCGGTTCTGAGCACCTCGAGGAAGGTGTCCATGTCGACACCCGTCCGCCCGGCGCAGACGACCGCCTCCGCCAGCAGGGCACAGTTGCCCAGGGAGACGAAGTTGTGCAGCAGCTTGAGGGCGTGGCCGGCGCCCACTGGCCCGGCGTGGTAGATGTTCTCCGCGAAGGTGTTCAAAAGGGGACGCAGCGTGTCCAGGAGAGCCGTGTCGCCCCCCGCCAGCAGGTTCAGCTTGCCCGCCTCGGCTTCCTTGGGAGTCCGTGTCATCGGGATGTCGAGATACTCGGCGCCCGCCCGCTTGACGGCGTCGTGCACCCGGGCCGTCGTTCCGGGCTCGATCGTGGACAGGTCGGCGACGATCTGGCCGGACTTCACGTGCGCAGCGACACCGCCGTCCGCCAGGATGACGTCCTCGACCTGCGGAGAGCCGGTAACGCAGATCAGGACGACGTCGCTGCGCCTGACCAGCTCGCCGACATCCGGCACTTCGACCGCGCCGGCGGCGACGAGGTCCTCCGTGGGACTGTTGCCCGGGTGCGCCAGGAAGACGAGCGGGTAGCCCCCCTTCAGGATGTTCCTCGCGACGCCGTGCCCCATCCGGCCGGCGCCGATCAGACCTGCTTTCTCAATGTTCATGGTTGAGCTCCCGCCCGGCTTGCTGATGCCGTGTCTGTCGCGTGGTGTGTGGAGTAAGAGGCTTCGCAGCGTGCCTGCGGCTGCGTTCGTGGGCGCGGCGCAGGCGTGCCTGGTCATGATCGAGCGCGCTCGCGAGGGCACCGACGGGTATTCCCAGCCTCTCCGACGCCCCGCGCCGAATCAGATCGAACAGGCGGCCGAGGGCGATTCGGTGGGTCTGGCCGGTGGCGGCAAAGAGCCACTCGCTGAGCGCGAAGAAGTTGTCGAAGGGCGCGTCGCCGAGCAACAGGGGCCTCGCGGTCTCGAAACGACCGGAGTTGATGATCAGGTCGAAGTAGCGCGCGAAGCGACTCATTGACTGCATGGCGGAGAAATCGATCCGGTCGGTGGCGAGGATATTGTAGGGCGGGTCGGGGTTGAAACGCAGGTCGTGGGTTTGCGTATGGCGAACGATCGGGGACCCGCGCAGGCGCTTGAGAATTCCGACCTGGATCTCGTGAGGCTCCGCGGCCACCAGTTGATCGAAGCTGTCCCGGAACGATTCCAGGGTCTCGCCCGGCAGGCCGAAGATGAGGTCCGCGTGGATGTGGGCGTGGGTGTCGAGGCGGAGCCAGCGAAGGTTGCGCAGGGTTTCTTCGTTGTCCTGCCGCCGGCTGATGAGCGCCTGGACCTCCGGCGTGAAGGTCTGGACCCCGATCTCGAATTGCAGCGACCCCGGCGGGAAACGGATGATCAGGTCCCTGACGGCGTCCGGCAGGCGGTCCGGAATGAGCTCGAAATGCAGGAACAGGTCGTCGCTCATCCGCTCCAGGAAGAACTCGAGGATGGCGATCGTCGAAGCCTTTTTGAGATTGAAGGTCCGATCCACGAAACGGAAATGCCGGGCGCCGCGAGACAGCAGCTTTGCCATCTCACCGAGGAAGACATCCAGCGGGAATGCCCACGCGGTCCTGTCCAGGGCGGAAAGGCAGAACTCACACTTGAAAGGACAGCCGCGGGAGGCCTCGACGTAGGTCAGGCGCTCGCTCAGGTCGGCGGAGTCATAGTGGTCGTAGGGCAGGCGCAGGTCGCGGAGATCGAGCTCGGCGGGCGAGATGATTTTCTCGTCCGGCGGATGGCCGTCGAGCACGCGCTCGCACAGGTTCGCGAACGCGAGATCGGCCATGCCGGTGACCACGTAGTCGGCGGCGTGGACGATATCCTGTTCCTCGTGCTCGTAGCTCACTTCCGGTCCGCCGAGCACGACGATCGTCTGCGGCCGGATTCGCTTGATCAGTTTGACGACCTGGGTGCTGGTCGCGGTGTTCCAGATGTAAACGCCGAGGCCCACGATGCGCGGTGCCTCGCTCAACAGCCGCTCGGCGATGTCGGCGGGGCGTTCGTTGAGGGTGAATTCCATGACGCGACAGTGTTGCCGCAGGTCCCCGAGGTTCGCATAGAGGCAGCGCAGGCCCAGGGAGGCATGCATGTACCTGGCGTTGATTGTGGCGAGTGCGATCCCGGTCATGGGCACTCGTTCCTATGCCGGGACCGACTCTGCGGTGTCGCGGTAGGACTCGGGTACGGCGCGTTCCGCGAGATCATCCAGGACCCGGGCGACCGCCACGAAGCCGAAGGACGCGGTGACGTGGGTGGCCGAGCCGAGCCCGCCGCAATGCAGGGTCCCCGCCGCGAATCCCGCGCGAACCGCACCGACGCTCCCGTCGGGCTGCGGATATCTCGCCTGCTCGAGGGAGTACACGCAACGCACGCCCATGAGGCCCCGGCGGGGAAAACCGTAATGCCGGCGCAGGAGCCGACGCGTCTTGGCCAGCAGCGGGTCGTGGACGGTGCGGCTCAGGTCGCCCACCCGGATGCGGGTCGGGTCGCGCTGGCCGCCCGTGCCGCCGATCGCGATCATCGGGCAGCGGCTGGCTCTGACGTGGCCGGCGATGGCGGCCTTGGCGAGAGGCTGGTCCGTGCACTCCAGGACGTAGTCCACGTGCTCGACGTCCAGCAGTGAGCACACGTTGCCGGGCGTCACGAACTCCTCGACGGCGGTGACCCGGCATTGTGGATTGATGTCCGCTATCCGCCGGCCCATGGCCGCGACCTTGGCCATACCGAAATCGGGCTCGAGGGCGTGGACCTGGCGATTGATGTTGGATTCGCTGATGTGATCGAGATCGATGAGCGTCAGTGCGCCGATACCGCTTCGGGCCATCGCCTCCACCGCCCAGGAGCCCACGCCGCCGATGCCGATCACGCAGACATGCGAGCGCTGGAACCCGGACAGGGCTCGCCGCCCGTAGAGGCGGGCGATGCCGCCGAAACGGCGCTCGAAGTCCGCGGTCTGGCGGAAGGCGGCGGGATTGGAGGTGTCGTCGTTCATGCAGGTAAAGTACAACAAATAAGGGCCCGGGAGAGAACCGGAGGATCGTCAAATGTCATGTCTCGAGAAGGTATCCGCGAGTGACTCCCTCTCCCGCCAGCGGGAGAGGAGACTTGACTCTCTCTCCTTTCGGGGGAGGGTTGAGGTGAGGGGGCGCTGTCGGGGATCGCCGTCACCCTGACTCTTCCACCAGGAGGCGGGGGAACTGCTCGATGGATGGAGACCTCCCGGTTTCCGGTCTTTTGACCCGGCTTCTTCGCTTCATCCACAATAAGCCGATGCGTCTCATCGATTCCCATTGTCACCTGGACTTCGAAGTGTTCGACGACGACCGGGAAACGGTGCTGCGCAACGCGGCGGCGGCGGGGGTCGATGCAATAGTGATTCCCGGGGTAAAGCGCGACACCTGGGACCGACTCGTCGAGTTGTGCGCCGCTGCGGATGGCTTGTACCCTGCCCTCGGTCTGCACCCCTTGTTCCTGTCCGTGCACCAACCCGCACACCTGGACGAGCTGGCGGCCCGTCTCTCGTCCCTGTCGGTCGTCGCGGTGGGGGAGATCGGTCTGGATTTCTACGACAAGGGCGCGGACCGGGAGGCGCAGCTACTCATTTTCGAGCGGCAATTGGCGGTCGCGCGGGACTGTTCCCTGCCCGTGATTTTGCACGTGCGCAAGGCGCACGACGAGGTGCTCGCCCTGCTGCGGCGGTATGGTATTCGCGGCGGCATCGCGCACGCCTTCAACGGCTCGAGGCAGCAGGCGGACAAGTATATCGAGCTCGGGTTCAAGCTCGGTTTCGGCGGTATGCTGACCTACGAGCGCTCGCGAAAGCTCAGGGGACTGGCAAGGGACCTGCCGCTCGGTGCGCTGGTGCTGGAGACCGACGCGCCGGACATGACGGTCACCCAGTTCCGGGGGCGGCGCAACAGCCCGGAGTATATTCCTTACGTGCTCGACGCCCTGGCGTCGGTCCGGCAGGAATCGGCGGCGGAAATCGCCGCCGCGACCACGCGCAACGCCGTCGAGGTCCTGGGCTTGCCTTTCAAATCACAAAAAGTCTCTTCATCGTGAACCTTATCGATATTCGAAACGCCACCGTCTACCGGGGCGATACGCGGGTCTTCGACCGTTTCTCGCTGTCCATCGACGAATCCGAGAACACCGCAATCATAGGGCCCAACGGCGCCGGCAAGACGACTCTCATGAAGGTGTTGAACCGGGAGCTGTACCCGGTGCACGAGCCAGGGTCGCGCGTGCGCATCCTGGGCCGCGAGCGGTGGAATGTCTGGGAGCTGCGCCGGAGCCTGGGAGTCGTGTCCCATGATCTGCAGACTCATTACCTTGGCTACGTCCGCGGCGTCGAGGTGGTGTTGTCCGGCTATTACGCGTCGGTCGGGGTCTACGACTACCAGAGCTTCGACCAGGACCAGATCGACAACGCCAGGCGGATCATCCGATGGCTGGGTGTAGAGGACATCGCCGATCGGGTGTTCTCCACGATGTCGACCGGCCAGCAGCGCCGGTTTCTGCTCGGACGGGCGTTGATCCACGAGCCCGCGCACCTGGTGCTGGATGAGCCTACCAGTGGACTGGACCTGAAGGCGACGTATCAGTACCTGGACGTGATCAGGCGCCTGATGCAGGAAGGCCGCACCTTGCTGCTGGTGACGCACCATATCCACGAGATTCCGCCTGAGATCAACCGCGTGATCCTGATGTCCGAGGGGACGATCGTCGCTGACGGGGCCAAGGAGGAGATGCTCACGGACGAGCGCCTCAGCCGGTTGTTCGAGGTGCCGATACACGTTGTCGGCGCCAACGGCTTCTATCAGACCCTCCCAGGCTGAGCCCGGGAGGGGGTCAGCCCGGGAAGGACTCCCGAATACCCGCCTTGACCGGGGCGGCACCCCGTACGCCGCGCGGGTCCCCCGGAGTCCGGACCGGAGGGGCATCGCGGCCGGCGCCGTGGGCCGTGAGCCAGCTTCCGGTGCCGATAGCAATTGAAATGAATTGACATTATAGTTAGCGCGCACAAGAAAAGATCCGGCGGTCCAATGGCGCTTGCCCGGCATTGGAGAGGCCGTCGCGACGCGACCCTGTCTCGGCGGGGCAGCGTGATTACACCACCTGGAGCTGTCATTGATGAGATGACTGAGCGAGCTTTGGATACCTTTCCAAAACTGCTGCGGCGTAATGCCGAGCGGTTCCCGGATCGGCCTTCGATACGCGAGAAAGACTTCGGGATCTGGCAGACGTGGACCTGGTCCCAGGTTCTCGACGAGGTGCGCCTCCTTGCCGGCGGGCTGGCTGCAATGGGATTCAAGCGCGGCGATACCCTGGCGATCATCGGCGACAACCGTCCCCGCCTGTACTGGGGCGTGGCTGCGGCTCAGGTCCTGGGCGGCGTGCCGGTCCCGGCCTACCAGGACGCCGTGGCCAACGAGCTGCAATACGTCCTCGAGCATGCGGAAGTGAAGTTCGTGATGGCCGAGGATCAGGAACAGGTGGACAAGGTCCTGGAAGTGCAGGATCGCTGCCCCGATCTGAAAGAGATCATCTACGACGAAAAGCGGGGCATGCGGACCTACGACCATGCCCACATGCACGATTTCGAAGCGGTGCAGGCGCTGGGTCGCGAGTTTCTGGAGAAGCATCCGGGCTACTTCGACGAGCAGGTAGACATCGGCAAGGGCACCGACACGGCGATCATCCTCTATACATCGGGTACCACCGGCAGGCCCAAGGGCGTGGTGCTGAGCCACGACAACATGATCGTCACCGCCCGCCACGGTGTGGAATTCGATCACCTCACCGAGGACGAGGAGATCCTCTCCTACCTTCCCATGGCCTGGGTGGGCGACCACCTGTTTTCCTACGCCCAGTCCTATGTCGCCGGCTACTGCGTGAACTGCCCGGAAAGCCCCGCCACCGTCATGCACGACCTGCGCGAGATCGGACCCACGTTTTTCTTCGCCCCGCCCAGGATCTTCGAGAACCTGCTGACGCAGGTGCATATCCGGATGGAGGATACCGCCAGGATCAAGCAGGCCATGTTCCACTATTTCATGGATGTCGCGAAGAAGGTCGGCCCGCAGCTTCTGCGCGGAGGAGGGGTGGGACTCCTGGACAGGATCAAGTACTTCATCGGCAATGTCCTGCTGTACGGACCGCTCAAGGACACCATGGGAATGAGCCGCGTTCGTCTCGCCTATACCGCGGGCGAGGCGATCGGGCCGGACATCTTCGATTTTTACCGCTCCCTCGGGATCAACATCAAGCAGCTCTACGGCCAGACAGAGGCGTCGGTGAACATCACCGCCCAACCGGACGGGGAGGTCTATCCGGATACCGTCGGCAAACCGATGCCGGAGGTGCAGATCAAGGTCCTGGAGAGCGGCGAGGTGATGTACAGAAGCGCAGGCGTGTTTCAGCGCTACCACAAGAACGAGGAAGCGACGCGGGAGGTCAAGACCGCAGACGGCTGGGTGCATACCGGCGACGCGGGGTTCTTCGATGCCAACGGGCACCTCAAGATCATCGACCGGGTCAAGGATGTCGGCCACCTGAACGACGGCTCGATATTCGCTCCCAAGTATATAGAGAACAAGCTCAAGTTCTTTCCATATATCAGGGAAGCGGTCGCGTTCGGCCATGAGCGTGACTACTGCACCGCCATGATCAACATCGATCTCGAGGCCGTGGGCAGTTGGGCGGAGCGCCGCAATATCCCGTACTCGAGCTATCAGGAGCTGGCGTCGCGACCCGAGGTCTACCAGCTCGTCCAGGAGAGCATCGCGAAGGTGAACGCCGACCTCGCGCAGGACGAAAAGCTCGCGCCCTCGCAGATAAAGCGGTTCGTCATCCTGCACAAGGAGCTGGACGCCGACGACGGCGAGCTCACCCGGACCCGCAAAGTCAGGCGCGGTTTCATCGCCGACAAGTACCAAGACATCGTCGACGCCCTGTACGGAGGCGCGCCCGTCTGCCATGTCGAGACCGAGGTCACTTACGAGGACGGGCGCACGGGCAGGCTCGCGGGCGACCTGGAGATCCGTGATCTGGACGTGGAAACGCAGTTCCGGCCGCTGAAGAAGGCCAGTTGATGCCGCAGCGGCCGAACGGCGATGTGCTGCTGTCCGTCGACGACATCAGTTTGTCGTTCGGCGGCGTCAAGGCGCTGGAAGGCGTCAGCTTCGACATTCGCAAGGGCGAGGTGCGCGCCATCATCGGCCCGAATGGCGCCGGAAAGAGCTCGATGCTGAACGTGATCAACGGTTTCTATCATCCCCAGGACGGCACGATCACCTACAAGGGCGAGACGCGCAAGAGGATGAGGCCGCACCTTGTGGCCGCCCAGGGTGTGGCCAGGACGTTCCAGAACATCGCCTTGTTCAAGGGCATGTCCACGCTCGACAACATCATGACCGGGCGCAACACCAAGATGAGGCGCAACGTGCTCTGGCAGGCGCTGCACGTCGGCCCCGCCCGCAACGAGGAGATACGCCACCGGGAGTACGTGGAGCACATCATCGACTTTCTCGAGATCCAGTCCATTCGCAACATCCAGGTAGGACGCCTGCCCTACGGCATGCAGAAGCGCGTGGAGCTCGGGCGCGCGCTGGCGGCGGAGCCGGACCTGCTGCTCCTGGACGAGCCCATGGCCGGGATGAACGTCGAGGAGAAGGAGGACATGTGCCGGTTTGCACTGGACGTCAACGAAGAGTTCGGCACCACCATCGCCCTGATCGAGCATGACATGGGCGTGGTGATGGATATCTCCAACCGGGTGGTGGTGCTCGATTACGGCAAGAAGATCGCCGATGGCACGCCCGACGAGGTGCGCAGCAACCAGGACGTCATCGATGCGTACCTCGGCGTCGCCCATGAATAGGTGCAACGGGGAATGAAACCCGGGGGTGAGCAAAATTGAACAGGTTTCATTACGGCAAGGGAGATCATTGACATGAGCCCGGGACTGGAGTTCTTCATAGAGACCGTGATCAGCGGGTTCCTGACCGGCGTGATGTACTCGCTGGTAGCCCTCGGTTTCGTGCTCATATTCAAGGCCTCGGGAATGGTCAACTTCGCCCAGGGGGTCATGGCGCTGTTCGCCGGGCTCGCCCTTTACGGATTCATAGGGCCGGACGGGTGGGTGGCGCACAAGTTCGGTTTCACGTTTCCGATATGGGCCGCGCTGATCCTGACGGTCGGCGTGATGATCATCCTGGCCTGGCTGGTGGAGCGGTTGATGCTGCAGCATCTCGTGAGGCAGGAGCCCATCATTCTGTTCATGGCCAGCATCGGCCTGTCCTACGTTCTCGAGGGCGCCGGTGACATGATGTTCGGCTCGGACGTCAGGGTGCTGAATCTCGGCATTCCGCACGGCGCCTGGGACTGGGCGTTCAATCACGGATTCTATATCGAGAAGCTCGAGCTCACGGCCGCCGCCGTCGGCGCCGTCCTGGTGACGGTGCTGGCGATATTCTTTCATGGGACGCGCATCGGACGGGCCCTGCGGGCGGTCGCAGACGATCACCAGGCGGCGCTCAGCGTCGGTATCAACCTGCGCACGATCTGGGTGATCGTGTGGTCGGTGGCAGGGGTGGTGGCGCTCGTGGCGGGCATCATGTGGGGCAGCCGGTCCGGGGTGCAGTTCTCCTTGTCGCTGATCGCTCTCAAAGCGCTGCCGGTGCTGATCCTGGGCGGCTTCACATCGGTAACGGGGGCGATCGTGGGGGGGCTGATCATCGGCGTCGGGGAGAAGCTTGCCGAGATCTATATAGGTCCCTTCGTCGGTGGGGCCATCGAGGACTGGTTCGCCTACGTAGTGGCGCTGATCTTTTTGTTCTTCCGTCCCCAGGGACTTTTCGGCGAACGCATCATTGAACGGGTGTAGGTCTTGGCGGCGCGGTCACGGCCGCATGATGGGTTAAAGAGATGCTCTACAGAGAAACCGGGCAGTTCAAGACCAACTACGACGACGATCAGGCGATCTTCCCCATCGCCCAGGATCGCTGGTTCGTCTGGGGTGTGCTGATCTTTGCCTTCCTGGTCGTCCCTTTCTTCATCGATTCCTACTGGTCCAACGCGATCCTGCTGCCCTTCCTGGCGTACGGCCTGGCGGCCCTCGGCCTCAACCTGTTGACGGGCTACTGTGGCCAGGTTTCGCTGGGAACGGGCGGCTTCATGGCAGTCGGGGCCTACGCGACCTTCAAGCTGGTGTCGCTGTTTCCGGAGCTGAACTTCATCATTGCGATCCTTCTCGCCGGCGGCATCACCGCCGTGGTCGGGACGATATTCGGCCTGCCCAGCTTCCGCATCAAGGGTTTCTACCTGGCCGTCGCCACGCTGGCGGCACAGTTCCTCCTGGTGTGGATGTTCAACAAAGTCGGCTGGTTCTACAACTACAGCCCCACCGGTCAGATCACCATGCCGCCGCTGAAGGTCTTCGGCGTCCTGGTCACGGGTCCACGGGCGACGCCGGCCGCCGAGTATCTGTTCTCCTTGTCCATCGTCGTGGTCTTCGCGCTCGTGGCCAAGAACATCGTGCGCGGCCGTGTCGGCCGCGAATGGATGGCGATCCGTGACATGGACATCGCCGCGGAGCTGATCGGCATCCGCCCGCTGCGCGCCAAGCTGTCCGCCTTCGCGGTGAGCTCGTTCTATATCGGCGTTGCAGGCGCCCTTTATTTCGCCGTCTGGCTCGGGGCCTCCGAGCCTCTCGAGGCATTCGGCATCGACCAGTCATTCCTGGTCCTGTTCATGATCATCGTCGGCGGCCTCGGCAGCGTGCTGGGTTCGTTTCTGGGTGCGGCCTTCATCACTTTGATGCCGATTGTTCTGAAGAACTTTCTGGTGGGGGGGCTCGGGATCGAGGTCGTCACCGCCAAGCACGTCGAGACGATGACGTTGGGCGTGCTCATTATCTTCTTCCTGATCGTCGAGCCGCACGGTTTTGCCCGCCTGTGGCAGATCGTCAAGGAAAAGCTGCGCATGTGGCCGTTCCCGTATTGAGGCTCGGCGGGAAGTGGTATAGTGAGCGCGTTGTTTTCAACTGCCAAATGAGGAGGTTGTGCATATGAAGTTCAAGAAACTAATCGGCACCCTGGTAGCCGCGTTGGTGATGTTGCCTGCCATGGTGTCTTCAGCAAGTGCCTATGAGCTCGTCATGCCGTCCCTGGACTACCGGACGGGCCCCTATGCTCCCAATGGCATCCCGTTCGCCAACGGGTACTCGGACTACCTGACCATGCTCAATGAAAGGGACGGAGGGATCGAGGGAGTCAAGATCAAGAACCCTTCATGCGAGACGGCGTACAACACCAAGCAGGGCGTGGAGTGCTACGAAAAGTTGAAGGACACGCCGCCCTCGAGGGCTCTGGTCATACAACCCTTGTCGACCGGCATCACCTACCAATTGATTCCGAAGGTCTCCGTGGACCAGATCCCCTTGCATTCGATGGGGTATGGCCGGACGTCCGCCGCCGACGGCAAGGTATTCAAATGGATCTTCAACTTCCCCGCCACGTACTGGGATCAGGCCGCCGTCTTCGTGAAGTACATCGGCGAGAAGGAAGGCGGCTTGGACAAGCTGAAGGGCAAGAAGATCGCCCTGGTGTACCACAACTCGGCTTACGGCAAGGAACCGATTCCGACATTGAAAATCCTGTCCCAGAAACTCGGCTTCAACCTGCTGTTGCTGCCGGTGGACCCGCCGGGGCAGGAGCAGGGCGCGACCTGGCTGCAGGTGCGGCGTGAGAAGCCCGACTGGATCCTGATGTGGGGCTGGGGCGTGATGAACCAGGTGGCTCTGGAGCAGGCTGCCGCCATCAAGTATCCCATGGATCACTTCATCGGCGTGTGGTGGTCAGGCTCCGAGAACGACGTGAAGCCTGCGGGTATGGGTGCGGACGGCTATCTTGCCGGAACGTTCCATGCCTCCGGCGACAACTTCCCGGCCTTCGGCGACATCAAGAAGTATGTCTACGACAAGGGGTTGTCGCAGGGTGAGCGCGACCGCGTCGGTGAGGTGCTCTACGATCGCGGCGTGATCGCTGCCGTGTACGCCACCGAAGCGATTCGAACGGCCATGAAGATGCACAAGACCAAGGAAGTCACGCCGGCCATGGTGCGGGACGGCTTCGAGAACCTCGATTTGACCGAGGCTCGATTGAAGGAGCTCGGGCTGCCGGACTTCACGTATCCGGTCAAGATCACTTGCGCGAACCATGCCGGGCCTCGCAAGGTGGCGATTCAGCAGTGGAATGCCAAGACCCAGAAGTGGCATATCGTCACGAAGTTCTACGACACCATGCACGACGTCGTGGATCCTCTTATCGAGGAGGACGCGATGAAATACGCGAAGGAGAACAACATTACGCCGCGCACCTGCGATTAGACGCATGAGCGTTTGGCGTTCAAGGTGCAGGGTAGCGGGACTGCGGTGGTGGTGACCGGTTACAGACACGCCGGCAACGGAGAGGATGTTCTCCTGCGTGTCAACAATATCGAGGTCATCTACGACCACATCATCCTGGTACTCAAGGGTGTATCGCTGGCGGTGCCCGAGGGGGGCGTAGTCGCCCTCCTCGGCGCCAACGGCGCCGGCAAGTCGACGACCCTCAAGGCCATCTCCAACCTGCTCGGTGCCGAGCGGGGGGAGGTCACCAAGGGGTCGATCATCTTCAAGGGCGAGCCGGTTGCCAGCCTTTCGCCCAACGCACTGGTTCAGCGCGGCGTGGTGCAGGTGATGGAGGGCCGACGCTGCTTCGAGCACCTCACGGTGGAGGAAAACCTCATGAGCGGCGCCTACGCCCGCTCGGATGGACGCGAAGCGATCCAGAGGGACCTCGAGATGGTGTACGGCTACTTCCCGCGCCTCAAGGAGCGCAGCAGGTCCCAGGCGGGCTATACCTCGGGGGGCGAGCAGCAGATGCTGGCCATCGGACGCGCACTGATGACGAAGCCATCCGTGATACTTCTAGATGAACCGTCGATGGGCCTGGCGCCCCAGCTCGTCGAGGAGATCTTCGAGATCGTCAAACGACTCAACGAGAACGAGCGGGTGACCTTCCTGCTGGCCGAGCAGAATACCAACGTGGCTTTGCGTTTCGCCAAGTACGGCTATATTCTGGAGAACGGCCGGGTAGTGATGGACGGTGATGCCCAGGCCCTGGCTCAGAACGAGGATGTCAAGGAGTTCTACCTTGGTGTGAGCGGCGAGCAAAGGCGAAGCTTCCGCGACATCAAGCACTACAGGCGCCGGAAACGCTGGTTGTCCTGACTCCGGGACGGCGTGAGCCCCGGTCCCGATACCGCTACCCTCATGTGACATTGGCCATGTCCGACTCTCCCTACTTCGACGAGCTGGAAACACGCGACCCGCAGGAGCGTCTGCGTTCCCTGTATGAGCGCCTGCCCGCGCAGGTCGAGTACGTTCTCCGGAGCGCTCCGGCATACACCGGGCTCCTGGACGGCGTCGAACCGGATCGGATCACGGACGCCGAAGCGCTCGCACGGCTGCCGGTGATTCGCAAATCGGAGTTGTTTCGTCGCCAGCGCGAGGCACCGCCTTTCGGCGGTTTCGCCGCGCGGGCGGTGTCCGATGCGGCGCGGGTGTTCAGCTCGCCGGGACCCATGTACGAGCCGGAGCCCCATGGCGACGACTATTGGCGCATGGCGAGGGCACTCTTCGCCGCCGGGGTTCGCAAGGGTATGCTCGTGCATAACAGCTTTGCCTATCATTTCACTCCCGCCGGCAGCATGGTCGAAACCGGGGCCCATGCTCTCGGCTGTGCGGTATTTCCGGCCGGCACCGGCCAGACCGAGCTGCAGGTGCAGGCGATCGCGGACTTGAAGCCGGCCGCCTACGGCGGTACGCCGTCGTTCCTGAAGATCATCCTGGAAAAGGCCGCGGAATTGGGCAAGGACGTCTCGTCCCTGCGTCACGGCCTGGTGTCCGGCGAGGCCCTGCCGCCGAGCCTGCGCCAGGCGATCGCAGACCAGGGTGTGGACGTGCTCCAGTGCTATGCCAGCGCCGACCTCGGATTGATCGCCTACGAGAGCGAGGCGCGGGAGGGGCTGATCGTTGACGAGGACGTCATCGTGGAGATCGTGCGGCCCGGCACCGGCGACCCGGTCGCCGAAGGTGAAGTCGGTGAGGTGGTGGTCACCAGTTTCAGCCGGGCCTATCCCCTGATTCGGTTCGGCACCGGTGACCTGTCCGCAGTGCTCCCCGGCACGAGCCCCTGCGGGCGGACCAACATGCGCATCAAGGGGTGGATGGGGCGCGCGGACCAGATCACCAAGGTGAAGGGCATGTTCGTTCACCCCACGCAGATCAGCGAGGTCGTCAAGCGCTTCCCGCAGATCTCGCGCGCCCGGCTGGTCGTGGGCAACCGGGATGGACAGGACTTCATGGTTCTGCGCTGTGAGAGCGAAGGCGCACCCGAGACGCTGGCGACGGATGTCGCGAACGCCGTGCGCGAGGTCTGTAAGCTCAAGGGCGAGGTCGAGCTCGTGGCGCCGGGCACTCTGGCCAACGACGGAAAGGTCATCGAGGACGCACGGACGTACGAGTGAGGCGTCAGGGCGCGGGCTCGCCGAAATCGGTGTGGGTGGCCCTTTGGTAGAATTTTCTGTGGCCTTTCATGCGCAGGAAAAACCACAGTCCCGGAGCACCCGACAGCAGCAGCACGGGAATGAAGAGGAGGGCGACGGCGGCCGCGTTCTCCTGCGACATGCCCGCCGAGGTGAAAAGTGTAATGGCCGTCGCTTCCCTGACACCGAGCCCGCCGACCGTGACCGGAATGGAGGCGGCCACCAGCACTACCGGCACGATGAAAAGGTACTGCGTCGGAGGCAGCGACGCCCCGACGCCGTAGCCCAGTATCAGGAAGATCACGATCTCCATGAGCTGTAATCCCAGGCTGATCAGGATCAAAGAAGCCAGAAGCCCGGGCCGATTCAGATAACGGTGGATAGCCTCCGTGATGTGGAGCAGCGCCGAAACCGGTCTGAAGCGATCCCAGCGCGCCAGCACGCCGTGGAAGAAGTAGTAGCTGGCCGGGAAGGACACGACCGCGATTCCGGCCAGGCCGCCGCACAACAGCCAGAACAACAGGGCCCGCAGGGCGTGAAAGAACGACGTGTCGTGGCTGAACCGGAATATCGTCACGGTCGCCAGCGCCACCATGCAGATCAGTCCCACGGCGCGCTCCGTGACGATAGGCGACACGGCCGCGGCGGCGCCATGGCCCTGGCGGTAGATGTGGTACATGCGGAAGAGGTCTCCCCCGGTGCTGGACGGCAGGAGGTTGTTGAAGAACGCGCCGATAAACGTTGGCCTCAGCAGATCGCCGTAGCCGTGGCCCAGGGCGTGGACGCGGATCAGGAGCCACCAGCGCGTGTTCGCGATGGCCCACACCAGGGTTTGAATCGCCACCGCCAGCGGCAGCGTCCACCACTGGAGCTGCGCGGCCCGTTCCAGCACCTGCTGCCAGTCGAGCTTGGTGGCAAGGAGCGCCAGCAAGCCGAGGCTGACGATGATTTTGAGGATGCTTCTTGTCATTGGAATTCTCATCCGGCGGCCATCGGGAGCCCGATGGGGCCGGAAGCTCGACGCAATGTATCAGTGATTCCCGCTTTTAAACAGTCCGTCGGGCTATGCAGGTCCCCGGCCCCACGGGCTATACTTGACGGCCATTCACACTCCGCGGACAGACAGTAACATCGTGGCGATAACGGTCGGCATCATAGGCGGCACCGGTTACACCGGCGCCGAGCTGCTGCGCATACTGGTTCGCCACCCGCACGTGGAGCTCACGGCAATCACCTCGCGCGCCGAAGCCGGCACCCCGGTGGCGGATCTGTTCCCCAATCTGCGCGGCGCCACGGACCTCCGCTTCAGTGATCCACAGGCGGTTGATCTCAAACGCTGCCAGCTCGTGTTCTCGGCAACACCGAACGGCGTGGCCATGACCCAGGCCGAGGGTCTCCTGGATGCGGGCGTTCGGCTGGTGGACCTCGCCGCGGATTTCCGCATCCGGGACAGGGCCACTTGGGAGCACTGGTACGGCATGACCCACGCCTGCCCGGCCCTGCTCGAGCAAGCCGTCTACGGCCTCCCGGAAGTGAACCGTGAGCGCATACGGGAGGCGCGGCTGGTGGCCAATCCAGGCTGTTACGCCACGGCGGTGATACTGGCGGCGCTGCCGCTGCTGGAGGCCGAGGCGGTGGACCCCGGTGACATCATTGCCGACGCCAAGTCCGGCGTCAGCGGCGCCGGGCGCGGCGCGCAGGTGGCGACGCTGTTCGGTGAGGTTGCGGACAACTTCAAGGCCTACGGTGTCCCCGGGCACCGCCACCACCCGGAGATCGTTCAAGCCTTCCAGGATGCCGCCGGCAGCGCGGTCGGCCTGACCTTCGTGCCACATCTGGTGCCGATGATCAGGGGGATACACGCGACGGTCTATTTCAGGAGCCGGAGCCGTGATCGGGATCTGACGGCGATATTCCGGAACCGATATGCCGGTGAGCCCTTCGTGGACGTGATGGAGCCGCCCGGACATCCCGAGACCCGCTCGGTAAAGGGCACGAATATGTGCCGCATGGCCGTGCATCGCACGGGCGGTGACCGGATCATCGTGCTGTCCGTTATCGATAACCTGGTCAAAGGCGCGGCGGGGCAGGCGGTGCAGAATATGAACGTCATGCTTGAGCTTGCAGAGACTGCCGGTCTCGATCAACCGGCACTGGTGCCTTGATGCCCCATGCTGCGAAAGCCGACCGATGAGCTCGTTATCAAGCCTCGGCTGTCAGGTCCGGTCAGGCTGTCCATAATCCTCGGGGCCATCGTCGTCATTGCCGGTTCCGGCTTCGGCGGGTACTGGGCCGGACGGTCCATCGAGTATGAGAAGCTCGCCTCGACTTCGAAACGGATCAACACGCTGGAAACCAGGCTGCGTACCAGTCAGAGCCAGCGCCAGGACATGGCGCAGGCGTACGACGCCAGCCGGGGCAAGCTGGAAGCGGAGCTCAAGGCGACGCGGGACAAGCTGGATCAGTCGCGCCGGCAGCTCGAGGACAGCGAGAGCAGTCTGAGCAAGGTGACGAGGCAGCTTCAGATCGACGAGGCGGCGTACCAGGAGCTCAGAAAGCAGCTCGACGAGTCCAACAAGCAGATCGCGGGTCTGGCCCGCGAGCTCAAGTTCTACCGCAGCATCATCTCACCGGCAGACGGACGCAGCGGCGTTCGAATACAGGATTTCGAGCTGGAGTCGTCGGGCGGCAAGGGCGAATATCGCTACAGACTGACCTTGATCCAGGCGCTGGAGCACGAGAAGACAGTGAAGGGCAGTGTGCGCTTCGAGGTCAACGGCACCCAGGACGGAGCCGCTAAATCGATACACGTGCCTGACTCGTCACAGGAGCCCATCTCCGCGGAATTCAAGTACTTCCAGAACTTTGCGGGCACGATAACGCTGCCCGAGGGTTTCGCGCCGGCGGAGGTCAAGGTGATATTCCATTCTTCCGACAACGCCGTCGTGGAACGTACATATCCCTGGCCCATGCACGGCTTCCGAGAGCGGGGGTGGGCCCTGGCACGCGCCGGGATCGAGGCTCGGTCCAGGGGCAGTTGAGGGCGGCGGTCGGTGACCTGCGCAGGGGGGCGCGTACCCGCGCGCGGCAAATGCCGGATTCATCGGTGTTTCCTCGAAAAGGGGGACGGACTCCCGCAGCCGCGGCGCAAATGATCTACAATACTTGCCAGCGAACTTCCACCCAAGACATGCAGGAGAGAAGACATGCTCGGTAACAAGAAGCCCAGTGCCCCAAGCAGCGCGCCCCCGCCGGTCGCGAGCGGGAAGCCGGTCGATACGATCGACACCCTGATCGGTCAGAAGGCGGTGTTCAAGGGGGACCTGGAGTTTACGGGGGGGCTGCGCGTCGATGGACACATCAAGGGGAACGTGATCGCCAGGGACGAGAGCAACAGCACGGTTGTCGTGAGCGACTCGGGAGAGATAGAGGGCAACATCACCGTACCTCACGTCGTCATCAACGGCACCGTCAACGGAAACATCAAATCCAGCGGACGCGTAGAACTGCAATCCAGGTCCAGGATCAATGGAGACGTCCACTACAAGGCGGTTGAAATGGAGCTCGGCGCCTCCATTAATGGTAATCTGGTGTGCGATCCTGCCGGCGGCCAGAGTGCCGGCGGGGTGGGCCGCAGCCCCGCCGGTGCGGCGGGATTCGGGAGTGTTTCCGAGCAAAGGCCCGACCCCTCGCGGCCCGCAGCGGCCAAGACCGGATGAGTTTGATATTGATCGTGAGTGACTGACTGACAGAGTCGAGGTTGACTAGATGAGTGTTCCGGCTACAGAGATGCCTGCGCCCGTGGATTTCACGAACAGCGCAGCCGCCAAGGTCAAGGCCTTGATCGAGGAAGAGGACAACGACGCCCTGAAGCTTCGCGTGTTCATCCAGGGAGGGGGCTGCTCGGGATTCCAGTACGGGTTCACTTTCGAAGAGGAGCGACAGGACGACGACACCGCCGTCGAAAAGGGCGGTGTGACCCTGCTGATCGACCCGATGAGCCTGCAGTACCTCATGGGTGCGAAGATCGACTACAAGGAAGACCTGGAGGGGGCCCGTTTCGTCATCAACAATCCCAACGCCACCACGACCTGCGGCTGCGGGTCCTCTTTCTCCGCCTGAGTCTTTCTCGGTTCGAGCAGGGGGTGCGCGGCGCCTGAACGCGTCTACGCTACCGGCCGGGCGCGGCATCCGGCCGGGGTGTGTATCTCTCCCAACAGGACTTCGCGCGTCGCGCCCGTGACGCTCGGCAGGTTGCCGGGCCGGCCGCGCATCCGGCGATGGGCAAGCCAGGCGAACGCGCAGGCCTCGACCCAGTCGGGCGACAGCCCAAGGGCTGCGGTCGTCGAAACCTTTCCCGCGGCCATCGACCCCAACCGCGCCATCAGGGCCGTGTTGTGGGCGCCGCCCCCACAGATGTAAATCTCGTCGTCGGTGCCGCCGCCCCGGACGCGGTCGATCGCCTCGCTGATGCTGCGCGCCGTCACCTCCAGCAGCCCCGCCTGGATGTCCACCGGATCTTCGTCCCGCCATCCCGGGTAGCGGGCTTTCAACCACTCGAGGTGGAAATACTCGCGCCCGGTGCTCTTCGGCGGCGGGGCTGCGAAATAAGGGTCGGCCAGCAGAGCCTGTACGAACTCCCCTCCCGCGCGACCCCGTGCAGCCCACTCGCCGCCGGCATCGAATGCCTTGCCGGTATGCGCATAGCACCACTGATCCATCAGGGTGTTGCCGGGTCCCGTGTCGAAACCCGTGACGGATGCGTCGGGGTCCGCCGGGAGCCGGGTCACATTTGCGATGCCGCCGATGTTGACCACCATCCGCTCGATACCGCCGGTTCGGAACATGGCGTTATGGAACGCCGGCGCCAGCGGGGCGCCCTGTCCACCCGCTCGAAGGTCGTTGGCCCGGAAGTCGCCCACCGTGGTCACGCCGGTGAGGTCCGCGATCCGCTGCGGGTCCCCGAGCTGGATCGTGACGGGCGGGTCGTCTCCGGGGCCGTGGTAGATGGTCTGGCCGTGACTGCCTATGGCGGTGATGCTGCCGTCCGGCCCCGCGTCCTCTATCAGCTCCGCGGCGAGCCCCGCGAAGTCCGCGCCGAGCTGCTCGTCGAGACCTGTGATCTCCGTTTCCTCCACGTCGGGATAAGACCGGATGACAGACTCGATCGAGGCTTTGACGGCACCGGAGTGAACCCGGGAACGGGTGGCGAGCAGGCGGAACCCGTCGTCGGTCACATCCACGAGGGCACCGTCCATGCCGTCGGCGCTGGTTCCCGACATCAGGCCGATATAGAGCATGTCAGCGCACAACACTCCGTGCCGGGAGCGCTCCGGAGGTCCGGGTCAACCCGCACGGCCGCGTGTACATCTTGCCCGAGGTCTCACCGCGGCGTACTCTGTAGCGCTTTCGTCTGATCTTCACTTTCACATATCGGCCCGACGTGCATCGGGAACGCGTCTTGATGTCGAGAACATAATGTAATGACTCCTGCGATGATGGTCAAAACTGGAAAATTCATCTCCACTCCCGGGCCGCGGCGGCCACCTCGACCCCGTCCATGAAGGACATCGAAGCGCTGGCTGAGATCGAGCGGGGCGCACACGAGATCATTCACTCCGAGGACCTGGCCGAGCGCTTGAGCTCGGGCAGGCGCCTGGTGGTCAAGACGGGTTTTGACCCCACCGCCCCGGACCTCCATCTCGGGCACACCGTGCTGATCAACAAGATGCGCCAGTTCCAGGACCTGGGGCACGACGTGGTGTTCCTGATCGGCGACTTTACGGGGATGATCGGCGACCCGTCCGGCAAGAACGCGACCCGTCCGCCGCTCAGCGAGGAGCAGATCCGGGAGAATGCCAGGACCTACGAGGAGCAGGTGTTCAAGATCCTGGATCCGGAGCGCACCCGCATCGAGTTCAATTCCAGGTGGATGATCGAGCTGGGCGCCGCCGGCATGGTGAAGCTCGCGGCCCAGCACACCGTGGCCCGGATGCTCGAGCGGGACGATTTCCATAAGCGCTACGGCGACGGCAAGCCCATCGCCATCCACGAGTTCCTGTATCCCCTGGTACAGGGCTACGATTCGGTGGCGCTCGAGGCCGACGTCGAGCTCGGGGGCACCGACCAGAAGTTCAACCTGCTGGTGGGCCGTCACCTGCAGCAGGTTTACGGCCAGAAGCCTCAGATCGTGCTGACCATGCCCTTGCTGGAAGGGACGGACGGCGTGAGCAAGATGTCCAAATCCCTGGATAACTACGTCGGCGTAGCCGAGCCGGCAAGAATCATGTTCGGCAAGATCATGAGCATCTCGGATGAGCTGATGTGGCGGTGGTACGACCTCTTGTCCCTGAAGCCGGACGCCTTGATCAAGGCACGGCGGCGCGCGGCGGAAAGAGGGGAGGAGAACCCTCGCGATATCAAGTGGGATCTCGCCAGCGAGATCGTCGAGCGGTTCCACGGACGGAATGAGCTCCAGTTGGCTCAGAGAGACTTCATCGCACGCTTCCGTAAACACGAGCTTCCGGACGAGATCCCCGAGATCGCGGTCCAGGCGCCCGAAGGATCGCTGCCCCTGGCCAACGTCCTCAAGCTGGCGGCGCTGACCAGCAGCACCTCCGATGCCCACCGTATGGTCAAGCAGGGGGCCGTGAAGGTGGACGGAGAGCGGGTGGAGGACAGCCGGGTCGAGATCGCCGCCGGCAGTCGGCACGTCTACCAGGTGGGCAAGCGCAGGATTGCCCGTATTACCGTCCAGTAAGCGGCGTGTGAGCACGCCGCGTGGATGGGACGGGAAGGGCAGGGAGGACCGGTTGGAACGCGGGACGTCCGCGGCGGGGCCGGAGATTCCGGGCCGCCCCGCTCCGCCCCAGCTGGCCGTGGGCACGGCGGCTTCCATCGCATTGCTGCTCTGGAGCGGCACGGCCGTTGCCAACAAGATCGCCGTCGGACAAATAGACCCACTGACGGCGGGCGTGCTGCGGTCCATGCTCGCCGGACTCATCGCCATTGTGATCGCCGTCGCGGGACGACTGCCACTCCCCCCGGGGCGCGCCGACAAGACACTGCTGGTAATCGCCGGCACGGCGTCGTTCGCGGTCTGGCCCATGCTGTTGTCGCTCGGACTGGGGAATACCACGGCGAGCCACAGCGCACTGATCATGGCGTTGATTCCCGTCTTCACGGGCCTGATTGCGGCCGGGTTCTCCCGCCGGACGCCGCGCCTGGGCTGGTTCTCCGGGGCGGGCCTGGCGCTGGCCGGTACCGTCGTGCTCGTCGCCGGGCGCGGCGGCGCTGTGACGACCGGCGGTGCGAGCCCGGTGGGCGATCTCATCGTGCTGGCGGGAGTCGGTGTCTGCGCGCTCGGCTACGTGGCGGGCGGCCGCTTGACGCCGTTGATTGGAACCCGCGCCACGACTTTCTGGGGGCTGGCCTGCGCCTCCGTCGTGTTGATTCCGGTATTCATCGTGCTTGCGCCCCGCACCGACTGGGGTGCCGTATCGCCGGCCGGCTGGGGCGGCATCGTCTACATGACTTTGATGTCCTCGCTGCTGGGCTACTCGCTCTGGTTCTGGGCACTGGGCCACGGCGGCATTGCCCGCATCGGGTCGTGGCAGTTCTGTCAGCCGGTGATTACGCTGGTTCTCGCCGCCGTGATCCTCGGAGAGGCTGTGACCCTTCCGCTGTCGCTCGCCGGCGTCGTCATTCTTGCCGGCACCTGGCTGGCCCAGCGCAACGCCGCATGATGAGAGCCGCTCTGTTCGGGTTGCTCTTCCACTGGCCGGGATTCGTCCCGGCGCAACGTACGTCGGGCCCAGGGTCCGACCCAGACAACGGAGACGATTGCAATGACCGACGAACTGTTTGAACGAGGATTGAAGATACGCAAGGAAGTACTCGGCGCGGAGCACGTCGAGAAGAGTCTCGCGAGCGCCGACGAATTCACCCAACCGATGCAGGAGCTCGTTACGAAGTACTGCTGGGGAGAGGTATGGAACCGGCCGGGCCTTACCAGGCAGCAGCGCAGCATGATCAACCTGGCCATGATCAGCGCCCTCAACCGGCCGCATGAGCTGCGCCTGCACGTCCGCGGTGCGCTCAACAACGGCCTGTCCCGTGACACGATCCGCGAGATCCTGTTGCAAGTGGCGATCTACTGCGGCGTGCCCGCGGCCATCGACTCGTTCCGCACGGCCCGGGAAGTGTTCGACGAGATCGACCAGTCCTGAACAGCGGGCACCAGATGTTGCTCCTCACCCAAACCTCGATCAATCGTGGAGAGCCGGCGCCCCCCTGCGGTAGACTCCTACGTCTGCCCACTGGCTACTGAATCCATCCACCCTCAAGCATTCCGGAGGCGTACAACCGTGGAAACGAAAGCTGCCGTCGCCCACAAGGCGGGCGAGCCCCTGACCATAGAAACTCTCAATCTCGACGGCCCTGCGAAGGGGGAAGTACTGGTGGAGATCAAGGCGACCGGGGTCTGCCACACGGACGAGTTCACCCTCTCCGGGGCCGACCCGGAAGGCATCTTCCCGGCAGTCCTGGGGCACGAGGGGGCGGGAGTCGTCGTGGATACCGGTCCGGGAGTCACCAGTGTGTCCAAAGGTGATCACGTGATTCCGCTGTATACACCCGAGTGCCGCCAGTGCGAGTACTGCACCAGCGGCAAGACCAATCTCTGCCAGGCCATCCGGGTCACCCAGGGCCAGGGATTGATGCCCGACGGGACCAGCCGGTTCAGGCTGGGCAAGGACACGATCTACCACTATATGGGGACGTCTACGTTCTCGAACTACACCGTGCTGCCGGAGATCGCCGTCGCCAAGGTGCGCGAGGACGCACCCTTCGACAAGATCTGCTACATCGGCTGCGGCGTGACCACCGGCATTGGTGCCGTCGTCAACACCGCCGAGGTGGAACCGGGCGCCAATTGCGTGGTATTCGGCCTCGGCGGCATCGGGCTGAACGTGGTCCAGGGGCTGCGGATGGTCGGCGCGGACAAGATCGTCGGGGTCGACATCAACCCCGGTCGGCGGGAGCTGGCGGAGAGCTTCGGGATGACCCATTTCGTGAACCCGACCGAGGTCGAGGGCGACTTGGTGCCCTACCTGGTCGATCTGACCGGCGGCGGGGCGGATTACAGCTTCGAGTGTATCGGCAAGGTCGAGGTCATGCGCCAGGCCCTGGAATGCTGCCACAAGGGGTGGGGGGAGTCGGTGATCATCGGCGTGGCCGGCGCTGGCCAGGAAATCTCGACCCGTCCCTTCCAGCTCGTGACCGGGCGCGTTTGGCGGGGAACGGCCTTCGGCGGGGCCAAGGGCCGCACCGACGTTCCGAAGATCGTGGACTGGTACATGAACGGGAAGATCCAGATCGACCCGCTGATTACCCACACCATGCCGCTGGAGGACATCAACGAGGCATTCGACCTGATGCACGCCGGCGAATCGATCCGCAGTGTCGTGATGTTCTAAAGAGGTCCCGTTGCGCACCGGCGGAGATGCCTGCCGGCGGGGTGGCTGCCCCGGGATCGCCAATACCGGGGTGGTTGCAAACGGGGGCCCGGAATTCGGCCGTTTGCGCGGCAAGGATACGGTGCGCGCGCCGCCCTTGGCCCCGCCTCGGTGGCGAGGCCCGAACCGGGGTCGCCTGCGTTCGTCCGGGGGTCCTGAGCCGCCAAAAGGCTTGTCGACAATGGATACGCGGAGGCGGTACGATCCGCTTTCCTCGGCGGTGCCTCGGCCCTGAGTGCCCGCGATCCCCACTCCCAGCGGGACCGGGGGGCAAAGATCCGAATTCCCTATTCTTTAACCGAATTCGGCGTATAATAAAAAGTTCGCTCCGCTGTGTTGACGGGGCGCGGGGGGTGCGTATAATGCGCGCTCGCTCGACGCCCCTTCCGGGGCGTTTTCGCTCTTTTAAAAGCAGAAAATCCAAGCAATTTGTGTGGGCGCTTCGGTCGATTCCGGGTTTCCAGACAGATCCTGTCCTGATCGCCGCCGGTGGTTTTGCCGCCGGTGGTAATGGGCAAGCCAGTTCGCTCTTGCCGGCGCAAGCCGGTGGGGGCACGAAGTTTAAACTGGAGAGTTTGATCCTGGCTCAGATTGAACGCTGGCGGCAGGCCTAACACATGCAAGTCGAACGCGAAAGCTCCTTCGGGAGCAAGTAGAGTGGCGAACGGGTGAGTAACGCGTAGGAATCTACCCAAGAGTGGGGGATAACCCGGGGAAACTCGGGCTAATACCGCATACGCCCTACGGGGTAAAGCGGGGGATCTTCGGACCTCGCGCTTTTGGATGAGCCTGCGTCGGATTAGCTTGTTGGTAGGGTAATGGCCTACCAAGGCGACGATCCGTAGCTGGTCTGAGAGGATGACCAGCCACACTGGGACTGAGACACGGCCCAGACTCCTACGGGAGGCAGCAGTGGGGAATATTGGACAATGGGGGAAACCCTGATCCAGCCATGCCGCGTGTGTGAAGAAGGCCTTCGGGTTGTAAAGCACTTTCAGTGGGGAAGAAAAGCCTGGGGTTAATACCCCCGAGTCTTGACGGTACCTACAGAAGAAGCACCGGCTAACTCCGTGCCAGCAGCCGCGGTAATACGGAGGGTGCAAGCGTTAATCGGAATTACTGGGCGTAAAGCGCGCGTAGGTGGTTTGGTAAGTCGGGTGTGAAAGCCCTGGGCTCAACCTGGGAACTGCATTCGATACTGCCTGGCTAGAGTGTGGTAGAGGGAAGTGGAATTCCGCATGTAGCGGTGAAATGCGTAGAGATGCGGAGGAACACCAATGGCGAAGGCAACTTCCTGGACCAACACTGACACTGAGGTGCGAAAGCGTGGGTAGCAAACAGGATTAGATACCCTGGTAGTCCACGCCGTAAACGATGTCAACTAGCCGTTGGGGGCGTTTGGCCCCTAGTGGCGCAGCTAACGCGATAAGTTGACCGCCTGGGGAGTACGGTCGCAAGATTAAAACTCAAAGGAATTGACGGGGGCCCGCACAAGCGGTGGAGCATGTGGTTTAATTCGATGCAACGCGAAGAACCTTACCTGCCCTTGACATCCTGGGAACTTGGCAGAGATGCCTTGGTGCCTTCGGGAACCCAGTGACAGGTGCTGCATGGCTGTCGTCAGCTCGTGTCGTGAGATGTTGGGTTAAGTCCCGTAACGAGCGCAACCCTTGTCCTTAGTTGCCAGCACGTAATGGTGGGGACTCTAGGGAGACTGCCGGTGACAAACCGGAGGAAGGTGGGGATGACGTCAAGTCATCATGGCCCTTATGGGCAGGGCTACACACGTGCTACAATGGCCGGCACAGAGGGTGGCCAACCAGCGATGGGGAGCCAATCTCACAAAACCGGTCGTAGTCCGGATTGCAGTCTGCAACTCGACTGCATGAAGTTGGAATCGCTAGTAATCGCGGATCAGAACGCCGCGGTGAATACGTTCCCGGGCCTTGTACACACCGCCCGTCACACCATGGGAGTGGGCTGTACCAGAAGTCGGTAGTCTAACCTTCGGGAGGACGCCGCCCACGGTATGGTTCATGACTGGGGTGAAGTCGTAACAAGGTAGCCGTAGGGGAACCTGCGGCTGGATCACCTCCTTAAAAGACACTGAAACCTTTCGGTCGAAGTGCCCTCACAAGTTGCTTGGATTCGGAAGACGGAAGACGGAGGACGGAAGACAGAGAAAGCAGGTGTTCTGTCATCCACCCTCTGTCTTCAGTCTTCTGAACCGGGTCTGTAGCTCAGTTGGTTAGAGCGCACCCCTGATAAGGGTGAGGTCGGAAGTTCAAATCTTCCCAGACCCACCATACAGAGGACGGAGGTCGGAAGACAGAAGTCGGACGGTCGGTCGTCCTCCTCTGGATCGGGGCTGTAGCTCAGCTGGGAGAGCGACGGCTTTGCAAGCCGTAGGTCACCGGTTCGATCCCGGTCAGCTCCACCAGAATTTTCAAAGATCCAGCGCTGGCGTTAGATCTTTGAAAATTCTGTGGGTCGGAATTCATTCCGATACAATTGTCGGGCCGGAGCCCGGCCTGCGGATTTCTGCTCTTTTACAATTAGGTATGTTAAGGCGCGAGTACGGGCGCACTATCAGCCGCGCTCGTACTGGGTATGCTAAATCATAGAGTTCTCTCAACTCTTATGTAGAACCAGCTCCATATTCCTCAAGACTTTTTGAGGTTATATGGTCAAGCGATTAAGCGCATACGGTGGATGCCTTGGCGACAAGAGGCGATGAAGGACGTGGTAGTCTGCGATAAGCTTCGGCGAGCCGACAAACAGGCTTAGACCCGGAGATCTCCGAATGGGGAAACCCAGCCCTTTGGGGTTATCTGCACCTGAATCCATAGGGTGTAGAGGCGAACCTGGCGAACTGAAACATCTAAGTAGCCAGAGGAAAAGAAATCAACCGAGATTCCCTGAGTAGCGGCGAGCGAAAGGGGAGTAGCCCTTAAGCCCGTCATCTTCTAGTAGAACAGTCTGGAAAGTCTGGCCACAGAAGGTGATAGCCCTGTATATGAAAGCAGGTGACGGGTGAAATCGAGTAGGACGGGACACGAGAAATCCTGTTCGAACATGGGGGGACCATCCTCCAAGGCTAAATACTCCTTGTCGACCGATAGTGAACCAGTACCGTGAGGGAAAGGCGAAAAGAACCCCGGTGAGGGGAGTGAAATAGAACCTGAAACTGTATGCGTACAAGCAGTCAGAGCCTGTCTTCGGACGGGTGATGGCGTACCTTTTGTATAATGGGTCAGCGACTTACTTTCAGTGGCGAGGTTAACCGTGTAGGGGAGCCGTAGGGAAACCGAGTCTGAATAGGGCGATCAGTCGCTGGAAGTAGACCCGAAACCGGACGATCTAGCCATGGCCAGGCTGAAGGTGGGGTAATGCCCACTGGAGGGCCGAACCAACTTATGTTGAAAAATGAGTGGATGAGCTGTGGCTAGGAGTGAAAGGCTAAACAAGTCCGGAGATATCTGGTTCTCCCCGAAAGCTATTTAGGTAGCGCCTCGTGTCTCACTCTCGGGGGTAGAGCACTGTTATGGCTAGGGGGCCATCCCGGCTTACCAAACCATTGCAAACTCCGAATACCGAGAAGTGCAATCACGGGAGAC
>JBAUWJ010000018.1:0-9837 GCA_049583715.1 Arenicellales bacterium
GGGGGGCGGCGCTGATGAACATCGGCCTCGTGATCTCGGTGGGCGGGGCTTTCCTGAGCTGGACTCTGCTGGCGGCGGAGATCCCCTTCGTCGCGAGCCGCGACCAGACCATGCCGAGCCTGTTCGCTACGCAAAACGACAACGGCTCGCCTTCGACGTCGCTGTGGATCACCAACTCCCTGGTGCAGCTCTTCCTGATCGTGACCCTGTTCCGGCAGAGCACCTATTACGCCCTGTTCTATACCGCCACGGCGGCGATCCTGGTGCCGTACGTGTTCTCGGGGGCGTATGCGCTGAAGCTGGCGCTCACGGGCGAGAGCTATGAAAAGGACTCCGGCCCGCGGGGCAGGGAGATGCTGATCGGGCTGGTCGCGACGGTGTACGGCATCTGGCTGGTGTATGCGGCGGGGCTGGCTTACCTGTTGATGGTGGCCCTGCTGTATGCGCCGGGCATCATCTTCTACGCCCTCGCCAGGCGCCAGAGCCGGGAGCGGATGTTCACGGCCTGGGAAGGGGTGATCGCCGTCGGGCTCGTGGCGGCCGCCATCGTCGCGGCCGTCCTCATCGCGAAGGGCACCATCAGCCCGCTGTGACTCGCTTTGTAACAATCGTCTTCAAGACGCGGAGGAAATGACCGTGACCAATCTAGGTGTACATTCGGAAGTCGGAACGCTGCGCCGCGTCCTCGTCCATCGTCCCGACCTTGCCTTGCGGCGGCTCACGCCGGGCAACTGCCAGTCGCTGCTCTTTGACGACGTGCTATGGGTCAAACGGGCGCGTGAGGAGCATGACGTCTTCGTCGACTCGCTGCGCGACCGCGGCGTAGAAGTGCTTTACCTGCAGGAGCTGCTGAGCGAGACGCTGGCCGACGACGAAGCGAAGGCCTGGCTGCTCGCCCGAGCGGTCACCGATGGCGACGTCGGGCCCGCGATGCGCGACGAGGTCCGGGCCCACTTGTCCGAGCTGTCGCCGGCAGCGCTGGCCGCATGCCTGATCGGCGGCATGGCACGAGCCGAGAGCCCCTTCAAAGGCAAAGGCCTGGCTACGGAAGCGATGGACGGCCACGACTTCATCCTGCCGCCGCTGCCGAATCACCTGTTCACCCGCGACACGTCCTGCTGGATCTACGGCGGCGTCTCGGTGAACCCCATGGCGAAGCCGGCGAGGCAACGCGAAAGCCTGAACTACCAGGCCATCTACCGCTACCACCCGCTGTTCCGCGACGAGTCGTTTCACTTCTGGTTCGGCAACGAGGAGCGCAGCTATGAAGGGCAGACCGTGGAAGGCGGTGACGTGATGGCTATCGGCCACGGCACCGTGCTCATCGGGATGGGCGAGCGCAGCACGCCGCAGGCGGTCGAGGCGATCGCCTCGAGCCTGTTCGCGAACGAGGCGGCGGAGCGCGTCATCGCCGCGGCCTTCCCCAAGGCGCGCTCGGCGATGCACCTGGACACGGTGTTCACCCTGATGTCGCCGGACACGGCGACCGCCTATCCCGCCGCCGTACAGTCCTTCCGAGCCTGGAGCCTGCGCCCGGGCGATCAAGAGGGCACACTGGACCTTCGTGCGGAGCCCAGCTTCATCGACGCGGTCGCCGACGCCCTGGGGCTCGATTCCCTGCGCGTCATTCCCACCGGCGGCGACGAGTACGAAGCGGAGCGCGAGCAATGGGACGACGGCAATAACGTGCTGGCGGTGGCACCGGGCGTGGTCATCGGCTACGACCGCAACACCTACAGCAACACCCTGCTGCGCAGGGCCGGCATCGAGGTCATCACTATCCCGGGCTTCGAGCTGTCCCGCGGCCGGGGCGGCGCCCACTGCATGAGCTGCCCCCTCGAGCGCGACCCGGAGTGATTCCGGCCCGTCTTCATCCGGAGAACGAACATGGCTTTTAATCTGCACAATCGAAGCTTTCTGACCCTCAGGGACTTCTCTCCTGCGGAGATCCGCTATCTCATCGATCTGTCGCGCGAGCTCAAGGCTGCGCGTTATGCGGGCACCGAGGAGCCGGGCCTCGCGGGCCGTAATATCGCCCTGATCTTCGAGAAGCACAGCACCCGCACGCGCTGCGCCTTCGAGGTGGCGGCTCATCAGCAAGGTGCGCACGTGACTTTCATCGGTCCCACCGGCTCGCACATGGGCGTGAAAGAGACCATCAAGGACACCGCGCGCGTCCTCGGGCGCATGTTCGATGCCATCGAGTACCGGGGATTCGGCCAGAGCATCGTCGGCGATCTCGCGGCGCACGCGGGAGTCCCCGTGTGGAACGGCTTGACCGATGACTTTCATCCCACTCAGATATTGGCCGACTTCCTCACCATGCGCGAGCACTGCGACAAGCCCCTGCACACGGTCGCCTTCTGCTTTCTCGGCGACGGCCGCGACAATGTGGCGGAGTCACTCATGCTCGGCGCCGCCAAGCTCGGCATGGACTTCCGCATCGCCTCGCCGGTCGAGCTCCAGCCGAAGCCGGAGGCGCTGGATGAATGCCGGACGCTGGCGGCCGCCACCGGCGGCAGCGTCACCGTCACGGACAGTGTGGAGGAGGGCGTACGGGGCGTGGACTTTCTCTATACCGATGTCTGGGTCTCCATGGGCGAGGACGAGTCGTTGTGGAAGAAGCGCATCGAGCTGCTCCGCCCCTACCGCATCGACCAGGAGGTGATCGACCAGACCGGCAATCCCGCCGTGCGGTTCATGCACTGCCTGCCCGCCTTCCACAACCGCGATACCACGGAAGGCGAGAAGATCTACCAATCCTTCGGCCTCGAATGCATGGAGGTCACCGAGGACGTATTCGAGTCGGAGAAGTCCATTGTCTTTGACCAGGCGGAGAACCGCCTGCATACCATCAAGGCTGTGATGGTGGCGACCCTGGGGCGCTGACATGCGCCTGGTCGCCGCCCTCGGGGGCAATGCCCTGCTGCGAAGAGGCGACCCCCTCACCGCAGACAACCAGCGCCAGAACGCCGCCGTCGCGGCCAAAGCGCTCGCCGAGCTCGTCGAAGCCGGGCACCAGTTGATCGTCACCCACGGCAACGGGCCGCAAGTTGGTTTGCTGGCCCTGCAGGGCGCCGCCTACAAGCCCGACGAGACCTATCCCCTCGATGTCCTCGGGGCCGAAACGGAGGGCATGATCGGCTACCTCATCGAGCAGGAGCTCGCCAGGCGCCTGCCCGAGGGGTGCCGGGTCGCGACCCTGCTCACTCAGGTTGAGGTAGATTCGAACGACCCGGCATTTCACGCTCCCAGCAAGCCTGTCGGTCCGGTCTACACCAAGGGCGAAGCCGAGCGCCTCGCCAAGGCCCAGGGCTGGACCGTGGCACCGGACGGAGACCATTACCGGCGGGTCGTCCCTTCACCCGCGCCGCGTCGAATCCTCGAGCTCAAAGTCATCGAGCTGCTCGTGGATCAGGGCGTGATCGTCGTCTGCACGGGCGGCGGCGGGATTCCGGTCGTGGAGCGCAAGGACGGCAGCCTGCTGGGCGTGGAGGCGGTCATCGACAAGGATGCCGCCAGCGCACTCCTGGCCCGGCAGCTCCAGGCCGATGCCCTCCTCATGCTCACCGACGTGGATGCCGTCGAGACCGGATGGGGCACGCCGCAGGCCAGGCGCATTCGCCGGGCAGGCGCTGATGCCCTCGATGCCTTTAAATTCAGCGCCGGCTCAATGGGCCCCAAGGTCCGTGCCGCCCAGGACTTCGTTCGCGCCACGGGCGGCTTCGCCGCCATCGGCCTGTTGCAGGATGCGGCCGGGCTTCTATCGGGTGTTGCAGGCACCCGCGTCGCTGCGGGTCCCACCGAGCTGCAGTACTATCCCGATTAGCAGGCTGTTGAAGAGGCAAGGATGGCATTCTTCCATATCCTGTCAGCGCCGAAAGCGGAGGTTCATCCAAAGGGATGCAGCGCCGCCTGCGTTAGCCGGATGAACCGACGGTGCCGCGGCGCGCCCATGGCGAAGTGACGGTACATGAGGATCTTCACGCCATCGTGTATGAAGGCCCACCCGATGCAGTAGACCCAGATCAGGCCGATGTAGGTCCAGGGGATGGGGGTGACCAGTATTCCGAAGCCGGCGATCAGGGCAGCGATGGTCTGGGTGCCGAGGATGGCGGCCAGGAGGATGGCGGCGGGGTAGGGGCGGCGCAGCATGGAGTGCCGGGTGCGGGCGACGAACAGGGAAAGGTGCCCGGCCACCGACAGCTTGAGGAAGATGATGGTTTGCGTTTCGAGCACACCGAGGCCGAGCCAGGAGCGCGCAATCACCAGCAACAGAAAAGTTTCGGCGACGCCGACGAGGCCAAGGACCGTGGCGAGCGTGAGGACGCGCCGCATCTGCCAGCGGACGGGCTTGGGGTCCAGCCAGGTGTTGTCCCGGGCGATCGCCATGATCGGGATGTCGTTCAGGAGCGCCAGCAGAATGATCATGATGGCGGTGATGGGATAGGAGTCGTAGACCAGCATCGCCAGGACCATGAAGAACATGATGCGGATGGTCTCGATGACGCGGTAGATAGCGTACGAGTTCATGCGCTCGAAGATGCGGCGGGCCTCTTCTACGGCGTTGACGATGACCGACAGGCCTGGAGCGGTGAGGACCAGGGCGGCGGCGGCGCGCGCGGCGTCGGTGGCGCCCGAGACCGCGATGCCGACGTCCGCCTGCTTCAGGGCCGGGGCGTCGTTGACGCCGTCGCCGGTCATCGCTACCAGGTGTCCGCGGGCCTGCAGCGCCCGGACGATGCCGTACTTATGCTCCGGAAAGACGCCGGCGAAACCGTCCGCCTTTTCGATCTGCTCGGCGAAGCCGCTCTTGAGCTCGCTGCCGTCGCCGAACAGGTCCTCGGCCGGCCGGATGTCGCGGCCGAGGCCGAGCTGGCCGGAGATCTCCCTGGCGATGGCGACGTTGTCGCCGGTAACCATCTTGACGTCGATGCCATGTGCCCTGGCCTTCTCGATGGTCTCCTTGGAGTCCTCGCGGGGCGGGTCGAGCAAGGGGAGGATGCCGAGGAACTGCCAGGGGCCGTCGTCGTCGCTGCGGGCGACGCCCAGGGTGCGGAATCCCTTGGCGGCGAGCTCGTCGATGACCTTCGAGGCTCGTTCGGCCTCGTCGCCTTCGACCTTGGCCAGTTTGAGGATCACCTGGGGCGCGCCCTTGGTGACCTTGAAGGCGGCGCCGTTGTTGTCGTGGATCTGCGCTTCCGTGCGTTTACCGACAGGGTCGAAGGGCACGAAACGGACCTGCGTGTAGGGATCGAGTGCCTTCTTGTCTTTCAGTCCGCCGAGAACGGCGAGATCGATGACGTCGCCATCTTCTTCCTTCGATGCAAGTGCCGCAGCGAGGATAAGCGACTGGGCGTCATCGGCCGCGAACGGCACCGGCTCGCCGAGACTCAGCTTGTTGAGCGTCAGGGTGCCGGTCTTGTCGGAGCACAGAACGTCTATGCCCGCCATCTCCTCCACCGACTGCAGGCGCGAGACGATGGCTTTCATCTTCGACAAGGCGAGTGCGCCCACTGCCATGGTGACCGAGAGCACCGCAGGCATGGCGACCGGGATCGAGGCAACGGCGAGGATCAAGGCGAACTGCACCAGGTCGAGCAGCGGTGCGCCGCGCCCGAGCTGCACCAGCACCAGCACGACGACCAGGCCGAGGCTGACGTAGATGAGGTAGTCACCGATGGCGAGCACCGCCTGCTGGAAATGGGATTTGGCGCCTGCGGTCTGCACCAGAGCCGCGGTTTTGCCGAAGTAAGTATTGCCGCCGGTGGCGGTCACTACGGCCACCATCTCGCCCTGCTTCGCCACGGACCCGGAGTAGGCGACGTCGCCGGTCTTCTTGGTGACCGGGAGCGATTCGCCGGTCAGCGCCGACTGGTCCACGCTCAGATAGTCGCCGTCCAGCAGCCTGACGTCGGCGGGGATGACGTCGCCCAGGCGCAGGCGTATGACATCGTCCGGCACCAGCTTCAAAGCGTCGATCTCCTGCCAGCGGCCGTCGCGAAGGACGCGGGCCTTCAGGGCGAGCTGGCGTTTCAGGGCATCCAGGGCGTTGGCGGCCTTGAACTCCTGCCAGAAGCCCACCGCGGCATTGAACACCAGGAGGACGACGATGATGATCAGGTCGCTCCAGTGGCGGACGATGGCGGACAGGACCGCGGCGACCTCGATCATCCAGGGAATGGGGCCCCAGAAGTAGCCCAGCAGGCGGCGCAGGGGGTTTTGCTTCTCTTCCTTCAGCGCGTTGGGCCCGATGCGCTCGAGGCGCTGTTGCGCTTCGATCTGGGTGAGGCCGTGCTGAATGTCGGGGGATTGCGAGGGGGTCGTCTTCGAGGGCGTCGTTTGTGCTTTCTGCACCGCGGCGACCGGCGGAGTGTTCGTTATCGAGGTGTCGTTCATGTTGCTTGGTCTCCTTCGAGGCTCTCCTCGGGCTGGTCGGAGGGGCAGACGACGGTCAATCCGGGATGGCGAAGCTTGCTGTGGTGCCGATTCCCACGTAGCCCGACTAACTGGCGGCTGCGGCTCGGGCGTTTGTCTGCTGACTCCCTGATCGTGAGACAAAGGCGTCGACGAATTTGGGCGCGTTCCCGCAGATCTCCTCGCTGAGAATTCCGCCCTGGACAGCGGGATAAAGACGTTCTCGATCATCCGCACCGGTCGCAGGAACGTTTCGACGATCTGCCTGGCCGCGCCCGCAAGGCGGCACGTCAGGATGCTGTTGCCGGATCATGAGCCGAACGGCCTGCTGGCGCACATGCCCGTGTCAACGGCCGGGCAGATCTCCCGGCCGGCTGGCCTCGAAGAGGAACCAGACGCGGCGCTCGGCCTCGTCGATCCAGTTCTCCAGGAAGCTCGCGCTCGCCACGTCGCCGTGCTCCTCGCAGATACCGTGGGTCTCGCGCAGGTTGGCGGCAAGCTGCTGGTTGTCTTCGCGCAGCTCCGCCAGCATGTCGAGGGGGCTCACGTAGTCGGCGTCGTTGTCCAGCAGCCGCTGGCGGTGGGAGATCTCGCCGATGGAGTGCAGGGTCGACGCGCCGATCTTCCTCACGCGCTCGGCGATGGCGTCGGTGGTGTCGTAGATCTGCGTCGCCTGCTCATCGAGCATCAGGTGGTAGTCCCTGAAGCTCGGGCCGGACATGTGCCAATGGAAGTTCTTGGTCTTGATGTACAGGGCGAACATATCCGCGAGCAGGGTGTTGAGGGCGCCGGAAACATCGACGGCGGCGTCCGGGCCCAGGTCCGTCGGGGTTCTCAGGGGAGCGTGCTTCGGCATCTGACGTGTTGTTTCACTCATCTTGAAAATCTCGTGAATGTGGATGCTCCGTTACGGGTCCCGGCCCGAACCGATAGGGAGTTCTTCCCGAGTCCGGCCGGATATCGATGATCGTGTCTGCACCATCCCAGGCATCATCTCCCCGTGCGGGGTTGTGTTATTGCACAAAGAGCACTACTTTTTCTCAAAACGGTCATCACTTTCGACCACGCTCCCGTCCCATCGCCAAGCCTCTGCGATTAGACGCTATAGAAACCGGCAGGCCGGAATTCGGGAGCAGGTTCAGGCGGCGACGCCGAGGGAGATTCGTGCCCTGCCGGGAGACAGGGTCCGTGGTGTCACGCGATTCTCACGTCCGTTTCAGGTCAGCGGTGATTGAGTCACGGGGCCGCATTCGCATCCGCCGCCACGCGCCGGGACTCGTTCCGAGCGTCGCCGAGAAGACACGCGTGAAGTGGCTTTGATCCGAGAACCCGCACGACAAGGCTATGTCGGCGAGAGCCGTGTCAGGGTCCTGCAAAAGCTTCTTCGCCCGCTCCACGCGCTCTTTCAGGAGCCAGCGATGGGGCGGCACCCCCGTAGATTGGCGGAATGCGCGGGCAAAGTGGCGACTGGACAAGCCGCATGCCTGCGCCAGACGGGCCAGCGGGATCGGAGCGTCCAGGCTCGCCCGCAGCAATTCCTTGGCCCGCTGCTCCTGCCACGGCGCCAGGCCCCCGCGCCGGGCCTGTCGCTGGAGGCGAACGCCGCCGTAGGCCTGCGCGATGTGGGCGCCGACGGCCAATGCGACTTGATTGACGAACACTTCGTTGGCCTCGTCGGGGTTCCTGAGGCAGGGAAGAAGCGACGAGAGCAGATGGCGGATGACGGGGTCCTCCATGCCCACACCGGGTTGGCAACGCAGACCGTCGATCCGGGGGGCCCCGGCCTCACTGGCGATAGTGTCCAGCACTTTGCGGGGCACGAGAGCCTGAACACAGTGGAACGGGCTTCGCCACGCGAAGGCGACATCGGACCTCAGGTCGTAAATGACTGTCACGCCGGCGGGGTATGTTTCCGTCTCGACGGGGCGGCCATCCACATACAAAACGTGGTCCTGGCACTCCCGCATCATCAGGGCGATGAGATAGGCGTCCTCGTCGGGTACCGGCCGGGGCCTGACTGGCGGGGACGCGTCGCAGCAGACCTCGGTGAACGTCATTGGGGATCCCTGCGCAATTCGCGCAACCAGGGCCGTCTCATCCTCAACACGTTCTGCACGAGAGGCGGAATCGCACACCATGGCTGGCTCGGTTGCATGCATGATCTCTTTCCCTACCGGCGGGCCTGCAGCCCGCGCGTCTCACAGCTCTTCTGTTCGATTCGTACGCTGTTCATTGACAATTGCAATTCCGATACGGTGCTCAGTATCAATACCGTGCCCAGGGAGTTACGGTCTCCGCTGGTCGCAGCTTAATTGGGCCAGAAGGGCGACGACGAATCCATTAGACCGAAGTATCGATCAATACCAAAGTATGGGGCGTCTGTTTAGGCGCTCGTCGGCACACGACATGGCCGTCCACGCGGAACTGTGAAGCGCTTGCTCAATCAAGCTGAGTTCGACTGTCGAGAGGTACGAAACCTCGGAGTCCTATCTCGCCGGGCTCGAGTTCATCGACGTAACACCAAACCCACGACTCGCCGGGTTCGATTGAGCGAATCAAAGGGTGCCCGGCGTTGCGAAAATGCTTTGTGGCGTGCTTGTTTTTGGACGAGTCGCAGCAGCCAACGTGTCCGCAGTGGAGACAGAGCCGCAAGTGGACCCACGTATCACCCGCTCGTACGCATTCGTTGCAAACGTGGATGTCAGTTCTTGTGAATTTTATCTGATTGAGATGTTTGCATGCCGCCATGTAAGCTTCTCCCGACTATCGCCGATGGAACGAAACGCAGTGGTCGGATTCGCGCTCGCGTAGCTCACGTTCGCGAGCATATGGGCCGTCGAATCTCCGGCAAAGCGGCGCTTGCATTTCAGCCGTCCGGAGCCACCGTCCCGCGCGATCCGAATCACCCTCGTCGCGCTCGCTAGCCACACCTGTTTCCTCGTCCCCATTGGTGCTCTTCCTTTCGCCGCGCCTCTCTGGTTTGGCGGGCTGCTTTGCCGTTTGCCATACCATGATTAGACCGACGGCGTAAATGCGAGACAATTGAACGATGGTATAGCCATACTTTGGTATCAGTGGCCCGCGTCAAAGTTGGGGTTGTTGAGCGAAGCCACAGGCAAGAAGAGCCCCACCTCCATGGGTGCACCGGGCAGCCGGTCGAGCGTCCTGCCTCCCGCAACCTCGAGTAAGACGGCGCTAGCAGCCTGTCGGACTTAGGGGATCGTAGCGAGGCAGGTGGGAAATCGAGACCATTTTTTCGATCTTTCGAGGTGAATAGTGGTGACTATTTAACTAGAAAGATCGGAGAAATGGGCCGATTTCCCGCCGCCGCAGTAGATTCATCCTAAGTCCGACAGGCTGCTAGCGTTCGAGTCCCAGCTTTCCGGCGATATTCACCAGCTCTGCGAGGGAACCGGCGTT
>JBAUWJ010000019.1:0-4878 GCA_049583715.1 Arenicellales bacterium
ACCGGCGGCCGGGTCGCTGGAAGCAGAAGCAGGAGGTCCGCAGGCCTGATCGACAATCAGAAGCACGAGGCCGAAGGGCGCGAGGTGCGACTCCACGATAGCGCCGAGGAGGGAGAAACGATCTGGCTTGCCTGTATCCCAAGGCACGGCAGAAGCGCGGGCCGATGCACGGACCCCACGAAGGATACGCCGTGATCCTGGAGGAGCTTGACGAGCTGCGGGACGAGATCAACGAGGAGGCAAGGAGGAGTGCGACACGGACCACGTCGAGGCGGCTTGTTGGATCGGACGCCTCGGCTACTCGCATCCGGTCGATGCCGTTACCTCGGGAGAGCGTGGGGATGGCTGGGTGAGCGCCGATCTGCGATAGGGCGGTACCTACCGCTGGATTGCGCAATCAAACGTCTCTCCCAGCGATTCCCCAAAGAGCGTCGGCTCCGGAAGAAGCGGGCCGCCTACACACCGGGGTCACCGATTTGGGTGAGGCGGCGGTCCGACCGTCCGCTCTCGGCCGCTTTGCGGACCTTCGATTCGAGGCTCCTCACCGGCCGCTTCCAACCCATTCCGGACGTTCGCGACTGTCCCGGCTATAAGCAAGCTGCACCCGCGGGGCCCATCGGGGCGTATCCGGCAACGCTGGCTGGCTCGATCGGGCGGGGGCCTTGCGGAGCGGAAAATCTACGGACTGTCGTAGGCACTTGTCCACGCTTGTCGGGCTTCAAGCCCGCCCTGTAGGGCAGGGATGGAGGGGAAACGTCCTTCCCCACCTCGCGCTCGTCGATGTCGAAGGCGCAGGCGACCTCGATGTCGAACGGCTGACCATGCAGCCAGACCAGAAGCGGCACGATCCTGTGGTAGAGTCGCCCGCATAGGGAAAGCCTTGCCACAGGGAGTACGTGGAGGATGTCACAGACGGCCACGACGGTCGATACCGGGGCTTATGCGCCCGCGCGTTCTTGTACGCTCGCGCGAATGTGCACTATGTTTCGCGCAGGCTTGGCCCCGAGCGAAGGCTGCCTGATGCGGGGCCGGTAGTGGCCCTGCCGGATTTGCGCGAACCCGCCCCGTCCGGCGGCACCGGGAGATGGTCAATGGTCTCAGATGCCATAAACCGAAAGCTCGCGACGATCTTCGCCGCCGACGTCGTCGGCTACAGCAAGCTGATGGCGGCCGACGAGGAAGCAACGCTCAGGACGCTGCAGACCTATCGCAAGGTCATCGACGGTCTCATCGAGAAGCATGGCGGGCGTATCTTCAATACCGCCGGCGACGCCGTGCTTGCCGAGTTCGGCAGTGCCGTGGAGGCGGTGCGCTGTGCCATTTCCATTCAGGAAGACCTGCGGGTGCGCAATTCCGAGCATCCCGAAGCAGGGCAGATGTGGTTCCGAATCGGCATCAATGTAGGCGATGTCATGGTCGATGCGGGCGATCTCTTCGGCGACGGCGTCAATATTGCCTCCCGGCTCGAGGCGCTCGCCGAAAAAGGCGGCATCTGCATATCCGGCAGCACCTTCGACCAGGTGAAGAACAAGCTCTCCATCGCCTTCAACGACATCGGCGCCCAGATGGTCAAGAACATACCCGATCCGGTCCCCGCCTATCGGCTGGTGCCGGGGCAGGTCGCCGTCCAGGACGCCCGCGCTGCGGCGACAGCGGGGCCGGTGGCTGGGGGCCGGCGATGGCTTCCGATTGCAGTTGCGCTTGTCCTCGTGACCCTTGTCGGCGCCCTCCTGTGGACCGTGTTCCCGGTCGGCACGCCGGCGGCGCATCCCTTCGATGGCTACTGGAAGGTGACGCTGAGCTCGCTGTCGGGATGTTTCAACAACAACACCCGGTCGTTTGGGATGAATGTTAGACACGGCAAGATCGACGAATCGCAGCAGCCCTTTCCGAAAACGGGCACCATCTCCGACGAAGGCGCATTCAGCATAAGGGTGACGGACAGGGCCGGCAATCTCTGGGCCACCCAGACCGGCACCATAACCGGCGATTCCGGTGAGGGCACCCTTCGGGGTGTCAAGCCGTCTTGCACCGGCACCGTCACCCTCATGCGCCTGGCTGCGCCGCACGAGTGAACCGGCAGATCCCGCCAGGAGGACGGGGCGATGTTCCCGATGCAGAGGAACGAAGGGGTGATCGGCTATCTGAGCAAGGGACGGTCGACTTGATCCCCACAGGTCTGATTCTTGAAACCCTTGTGCTGTCCGGACTGGTTTTCATGTACCCGAAGCTCGCCGGGTCTATCGATGCTGCGTCGACTGCTAAGAAGGCCAGGGGGTGCCGGTAATGAGCCGCCATGCATTGCCGAAGGCCACTTGTTGGCGGGTTCCGGGGCTTAGCTGTTGCAGCAACCGGTGCTGAAACAGGATATATTCGGGATAACTCTGCTCGACCGCCGGTCGGTAATCGCTTGCGGCCAGGAATCGCTCCGGGTGCTCTTCCATCAAGACGCGCCATTCGGTCTTCAGTGTGTTGGACGGATATTTATAGATCGTCCCGTCATGTGCGCCTGACGGAGCATAGACGTTATACGCCCCCGGCGTAGCGAGATCGAAATGCAGATTAGGGAAACGTTCGATCAGGGAAGCGACATAGGCGGGACCGTACCTCTTCGTCCTGTCCGGGTAGCGGATGAGGCCGAGATGGCACCAGATAACACGCGCTCCCGGATAGCGTGCGAGCATCGCTTCCAGGCCGGGAAGCAAACGGTCCTCGATCTCGTAATGAATCTGGAATGCGACGCGGGTCTCTTCGGAAAGCGCGAACAGTGCGTGGCCGGCCGGGCTTTCGATGTCGACCGTGATGTCGCGATCCTGGCGGCCCGCCTCGACCTCTTCGGGCGAAGGATAGTGTCTGAATTCATGCTCGCCCATCAGGTAGTAGGAACCGCTGCGCAGGTCGCGCGCCACTGTCCGCACGAACCGAACGGGAAAGCGCGCCCAGAGCGAAGTCTCACCGCTTCTGCTGGTCGGAATGAAGAATTCCGGATGGCGCTTATGCAGCGCGAGGGAGGGGTTGCTATGGGGCGCCGCCGTTGCGAAGGCGATCTGCGCGACATCGAGTGCGTTCATGTGCTTCATGATGAAATCGATGTTCGTCACTATGGGGACATAGGTCGCCTGCATGTCGATAATCGGCAGGCGGCCACGGCTTAGAATCTTGTCGATGCGTTTTTTCCAGCCGGCGATTGCGCGCGCCCGCGCGTTGGCTTGCGCTGTCGCTGCGCCGGAAAGAGCGGGCAACGCACAAGCTGCACTGACCGCATTGAGCAGAAAGTGACGTCTATTCATCACAAGCGTCGCTATGTTGCTCGACGCATTTTGCCACATACAGTGGCGCTGTCTAGGGTCTCGCGTCGCATTAATGGGGAAGCACCTCCATTCCGCAGCCTGCTGCCCAAGCTCAAGCTCGAGGGCATCGACGATGAGCTGTATAGCTGATGAGACTCTGCAGTACCACTGCGGGGGGGGGTGTGAACATGCGTGAGCAGTGCATCGCCGCGCCCTGTTCCGGAAATCGCCGGGGGCCGTGCATGGCGCATACACGTAAGGGGCCGCGGGGGTCCGCTCTTGGCCGCATGCTGACGGTCAGACCCTCGCGTCTGGACGTCCGCTATGCGGCGTACTCCTGACGCACAAGAACTAGCAGGCTGTTGAAAAAGGCTGTGAAAACGACGAATTTCGATCCGAGATGGTTTTCATAACGAACCGCCGGTCTTTGTTTCGGTGCTTCAACTTGAAATGATCGATATCGATGTCCTCCAGTAGGCCACTTTCTTCCTTATCGAGACAAATGGACGCACTGAGCCGGTCAGGGCGGCGCTTCCACCAGCAGGTTTCGCATCCGAACCAGGTTATAACCGGCCATGGTCAACAGCATCTGGAAGTGCACCCGCTCGGCACCCCGGAGCTTGGTTTGGCGAAGTGGACCGATAGCTTTGCCCCAGCCAAAAGCTTCCTCGATCCGTTTACGGATCCGTTGGCTGACGGTATACCCATCGTGAGTGGTCGTGCGTCCATCGATGGCCGAAGATCGGTGGGTGTCGTTCTGCGCCACATGCGGTGTCGCGTTCAGCTCCCGCAAATCGGCAACGAAGGCGCGGGTGTCGTAACCCTTGTCCGCCCCGACCGTGATCCGGTGCCTGCCGGGCCGCTCGCCGACCATCGCCAGGGCGCTGTCGCGCTCCGCGCTGCCCGTGGCTTCGCTCACCCGAGCATCCACCACCAGACCGTGGCGGTTCTCCATCAGCACATGACCCATGTAACACAGCCGGGCCTCCTTCCCCTTGCCCTTGCGAAACAGCTTGGCCTCGGGATCGGTGCTCGATTCATGGGTCTCGTTCTTGCGCTTCTCGCCATGAAAGTCCCGCTGCGCATTGCGCCCGCCACCTCGAGGCGGGTCATCCGAACCGTCCTTGCGCCGCACGCTCTTCATCGACGCCCAGGCCTCGATCAGGGTGCCGTCCACCGAGAAATGCTCGTCCGAGGTCAGCCCCTGGTTCCGGGCCTGGGTCACGACGGCCTCGAAAAACCGGCCGGCGATATCCGATTCCAGCAGCCGGTCCCGGTTCTTGGTAAAGGTGGAGTGGTCCCACACCGGGTCATCCACCGACAAGCCCACAAACCAGCGAAACAGCAGGTTGTAGTCCAACTGCTCGCACAGCAGCCGCTCGCTGCGGATCGAGTACAGAATCTGCACCAGCGAGGCCCGCAGCAACTTCTCCGGCGCGATCGAGGGCCGTCCGTCGACAGCGTAAATGGCCTCGAAGTGCGCACCCAGCTCGCTCAGGGCCGCATTGACCATCTCCCGGATGGGTCGCAGCGGATGGTTCTTGGGAATCCGCGATTCCGGCGACAGGTAGCTGAACAGGGCTTCTTG
>JBAUWJ010000020.1:0-17096 GCA_049583715.1 Arenicellales bacterium
GTGGCGATGTCGAAGCCGCGGATCAGCACGACGCCGTTGCTGCTGACGAGCTCGCGTATCGCTTCGGCTTCCTGCGCCGCCCATGCCACCGCGTCCCGTTCCGATCGATCGGCCGGTATTTCCGGCACCAGCGGGATCGGGTGATCAAGCAGCAGGGGTTCGGCGTACATGGGATACCTTCAAACTCTGTCCATGCCTCTATGGCACTAAGCATAATAGCGACTTTGCGTGCTGTCCTGCGAATGGCTTTGCTCAGTGTCGACAAGAATGATTTCAGGATGGAACGGAAGAGATTGGCTAATGCTCCTTTGACATGAGCTAACGGACGAACTGGCATAACAGAGATCGGCTCTAGATCGCGTTCCCTTGCAGTACTGATTCCCGCCGAGCCAGACAAATAGACTAGGGCGCAGCGTTCCCTATTCGTTCTAGCCTTCGTTCGACGCCGCCGATAATGGCGTCCCGTAAAGCATCCGGAAAGTCATCCGGCAGGTTGTCGCAGACCGCTTGAATCGCCTCGGGCATTCGCTCGTAAAGATCCCCAAGGATCTCTTTCACGGTCTCTTCGGGCATGCCGGCACGACCAGCCGTTTGCACGAAGTGACGCGGCAGGATGTCATGGACGCGATAGCGGCGGTTGTCGCCGACAGCCATGGCGAGACGCATCTGGTTCCGGCGAAGCTGCCCCGTCTCCAGCAGCGGCTGAGTGGACACGACATCGTAGAGTGGGGTGGATCGGAAACCACCACCCGGATAGAGAAACACGCTGAAGTCCTTGGCATGTCCGTCCGTCGCGCCCATGAGCCAATAGGCGATCTGCGCCCTCAGAAACAATGCCTGATCCCGCTCCGGGTCATCGCTGCCTTTCAGGAACTCCAGAATCTCCGCGATCCCGGGGCCGCCGTCGCTTTCATACTTGCGTGTGGGCGGGATCGAAAGAGCCTGGCAGCAATCTTCCTGGGGCAGGCGCAGAAGCCGGTTGTCTTGCGTCCACCGCCTGTCGAAGCGCTCGACGACGAGCGCACGCTGCCCCGCAAAATCCGCCATGTGCGTGAGTGCAACCGGCACGTCCAAGGCGCTCAACAAGCGCATGCAGAAATGCTCGTTCTCGACGCTTTGGGACAGATCAAGCCCGCCCCTGCGGCCGATCTGCGGCTTCAGGATGTGGGTGGTGGGCGTGCTGCCGTGCGGGATGTACCACGCGCCGTTCCAGTAAAGCAGCGCCATCTTGTCCTGCACGCCGGCGAGAGAGATCCGGAAATCCTCGTCCTCGATCAGCCCGAGTGGGGTGCTTTCGAGCGAAGAGAGACGCTTGGCGATCCCGCCGTCATCGATCCGGTCACCGGCCACGACCCCGGCCGGTCCGGGCTCGGTGCCGTCCGGAAGAAACTGCAGCGCGCCGATACAATCGCGCCCGATCGTGGAAAGCAGACTGTAAGCATCAATACCGTCGGCGTGGAGCTCCGCGGCGATCCGTCTCCGGATCTCATCGTTATCGGGAAGAAGATTGTCGAAGACCGCGATAACGGGATCGCCGATATAGCGGTCCTCGCGCAGCGGCAAAGACAGCGAAACCGCAAACGTGTGTTCCCACGCAAGCCAGGACGGATCGTACTGGAAGTCGATGGCCCCGGACGCTGCCCGGCGCAACTGCCCGACAAGCCTGCCGTTGAGCCAGACCTTCAAGGGTACGCGGGTGCGCCGTCGGGCCATCAGAACAGGCTTTCGAACTCGTCACTCGAGGTCGCAGCGCGCGGGGCGACATGAATTTCCAGATTCAGCGCCGTCAGGGCATCGAGAAGCGTCCGGAGCTGCGTGGCCGGCTCGCCGGCTTCCAGCTTGGATATGGTGGCCTGGCGCAGGCCGATCTTCGCCCCGAGCTCGGCCTGGGTAAGCCCCTGCCTGCGGCGCTCACGGCGGATGATTGCGCCCAATTGCTTTGCTGTACGGGCTCGTTGAGTCATCGTTGAAACCTCGTCAAACAATATATACGCGAAAGCGTATACACTATCAATATACGGGACAACGTATAAAAACAAGCCATACGCAAACCCGTATGCGTGACACCGGCGCCGCCCTGGCGGACCTGCTCGACTGGCTGCCCACCCGCTCCCTCGAGGGCTGGCAGGAAAGCCCCGTGCGCCCGATCTTCGAAAGCGGCGCCGTGGAAGGCCGGATCCGAATTCGCGCCGGCTCGGGCTCCGACCAATACCCGATGCTCGTCCAGGCGGCCGCGGAGGGCGGCACCGACTATTTCCTGCAGCTCACCCCTCCATGCCGACATATCGGAGATCTGGTGACAGTTAACTAATGCGAGCTCCGCCGTCCAGGGCCGGACAGCACAGTGTACGAATCAACGATCAATGACGTATCTGCTTCATATGGAAGGCCGACGACGCCTACGATGTGGAGATCGTGGATTATCATTAGAGGAGTAGTTATGGTTTAAGCGAGATTACTGAGAAACATCGGGTATCCGATTGAGGGTCTGTCTCCGGCTCCGTAAACATAGGACCAGTGGCACTAGATGCCCAATGGGTCGCGTTTCTATCTGCGGACCAACAAGCCGGCCAAGGACAGCAAGTTCGAAGTTTTCCGGCTGCGCTCGGTGCCGATCTACGACCAATTCTTCAAGTCGCTCGGCGCCACTCCGGTGCGCATGGCACCGCCCGACGTGTTCACCGGATTGGAGTGTGCACTGTCGACGGCCACGGCTGGCCCAACTGGGACGTTTCTGATTTCGACTGGGAGAAGCACACCCAATACCAGTACGGACCGGGCTTTGTGAACGGCAGCGTCAGCGTTCTCGTCAATCTCGACAAGTGGAGGGGCTTCGGGGTCGACCACGGATAAGAATCTTGAAGCAGGTACCTGGCGGCGCTCCGTCCCGGACTGGGGCACGAGCGTGGCCGTGGGACGCAGTGCGAGCGCCGCCTCCCTGGCTACCGGGCATCAAGGTCCAACTCGATGAGCGGCCTCGGAGTGTTGCGGTCAAAGGGAATCTCGCCCGAGGACCTCACAAAGCAATCAGAGCTGTGCTGAGAAGTAACCGACTTATCCGTCAGCCTTCACTTCGCGACCCGCGCCTCCAGAAACCCGCGCAACACCCGCGCCGTCTCGCTCCGTCGGCGGGTACGCACGAGCTTCTCGGGCGGCCCCTGCGCGACGATGCGCCCGCCGGCGTCGCCGCCGCCGGGGCCCAGGTCAATGATCCAGTCGGCCTCGGCGATCACGTCCAGGTTGTGCTCGATGAGCACGACGCTGTGGCCGGCGTCCACCAGGCGGTGCAGGACGCGGATCAGGCGTTCCACGTCGGCCATGTGCAGGCCGACCGTCGGCTCGTCGAGGATATATAAGGTGTGCGGCTCCTTTTGGCGGCGCAGGTCCGGGCGGGCTTTGGCCAGCTCGGTCACGAGCTTCAGGCGCTGGGCCTCGCCGCCCGAGAGGGTGGGGCTGGGCTGGCCGAGGGTGAGGTAGCCGAGGCCCACGGCGCGCATGAGCTCCAGGGCGTGGTGGATTTTGGGGTGGGCGCTGAAGACCTCGAGGGCCTCGTCGACGCTCATCTTGAGCACTTCGCCGATGTGTTGGCCGCCGTAGGTGACCGACAGGGTTTCGGGGGTGAAGCGGTCGCCGGCGCAGAGCTCGCAGGGCACGGAGACGTCGGGCAGGAAGTTCATCTCGATGCGCTTCATGCCCTGGCCCTCGCAGGCGGGGCAGCGGCCGTCGGGGGTGTGCGGTGGTCACGGCGGACAAGGCAGAGGTCCCAAGCAGCCAGTTCATCCTGACAATGGAGGAACGAGTCCCGGATTTTGGGGCACGACCCACCGTAGCGAACACGCGCGACGGCAAATGGTCTGACCCGGAAACCTGGTCGGTACACCATATTCCCAAGATGGGAGACATCGTCCGAATCAGGAGCGGCTCGACCGTCGACTACGACGTAAGCAGCGATGTGCCGATTGAGACGGTCGGCATCGCAGGCACACTTCGGTTCAGTACCAGCATATCGACGCGACTCGTTATCGGCCAATTGATGGTCTATAAGACCGGCACCCTCGAGATCGGCACCGAGGACGAGCCTGTGGAAAGGAGTGCCCGCGTGGAAATCCTTTTTCGAGGCGAGCCCCTGGACACGGGAACGATCGACGACCCGGGCTCTGATCCGGCGCAATACGGCCTTGGGTTGCTGGCCTGGGGTTCTGTCGTAATCCACGGGGCCGATGTTGGCGATAGTTTTGTCCGGTTGTCGCGACCTGCAGCGGCGGGTGATACCTTCCTGGTTTCGGATTTCCCATTGTCGTGGCGCCGGGGAGACCAACTCCTTCTTCCCGACTCAAGGCAGATCTCGCAAGGCATGCTGGAGCGTCCGGACGACCTCGTACGCCGCTTTCCGGACAGCAAAGGCATACTCGTCGATAATCACAGGGAGATTGCGACGATCGCGTCAAACGAAGGCGGCAGGCTTCGATTGGAAGGTCCACTCAGGTTTTCCCACCCGGGCGCCTCGGGACATCCTGATCTCTTGCCGCATGTCGCCAACATTTCGCGAAACGTCATTTTTCGCTCCAAGGCTCCGGAGATAGACCGGGGACACACCATGTTTTTTCGAGGCGCCAAAGTCGATGTGACCAATGCGTCTTTCGTGGATCTCGGGCGGACCACTGTGGATCCGCTGGACAACACCGAATATCGGAGCGACGGGACGCTGGAGAAGATCGGCAAGAATCAGATAGCCCGCTATCCTCTTCATCTTCACCACGCGATTGATCCGAAGAGCGTTGTCGACCGCTCAGCACAGTTCCGTTTGCAGGGTAACGTTGTTCAGGGTGGGCCAAGATGGGGAATCGTCGTGCACGGTAGTCACTTCGGCCTGATCGAGAACAACGTGGTGTTCGACGTCAAGGGGGCTGGAATCGTGACGGAAGACGGGTCCGAGACGGGTAACCGATTCGAGCGGAACCTCGTCGCATCCATCGAGGGTACTGGCCTGCCCGGTGATTATCGTGAGGACAACGGCATTGCGGGAGATGGGCAGGGGCATGAAGGATCCGCGTATTGGTTTGCATCCGACAACAATATTATCCGCGGCAACGTTGCAGCCGGATTTCGCGATGGCGGATTCAGTCTTTTCCGCCATAAGGAAAATCGCGACCCTCCGGCGTTTCCGGGGCTTGCCGCGTCCGATTCGTCGATGAAGTTCGTAAGAGGAATTCCGGTCCTGTCCGAATTTTCGGGCAACGAAGCGTACGGCACGCCTGGGGACGGTATCGAGTTATGGAGCGATCACGGGTGTGCGTTCTGCGGCGTCGAGAGGAAGCTGCAGGACAATCTCGTATGGAATTTCGGAACAGGCGTCCACTACGATTACCATTCCGAACACTATGCGATCGAAGACATCCGGCTTGTCAACAGCGTACCCATTGACCCTGACACAACAGGCATCTCAATCGACGCGAGCACGGCGGGACTGATTGAAAACGCCGACATTGAGAACGTGGGTATCGGCGTAATCGGAGGCGGCGGACGCAATATATCGTTTTCTGTTTCCAACGCGAGTATTGTGGCCGACACTGGTGTCAGGATCATCTCCTATACGAACTGGTCACGGAAGGGTAAGGTCCTGTTGCGGGACATGAAGATTTCGTCACCGGAGAACGGTGACCGGAAAGGGCCTCGGTACATAGAACTGTCGTACCGGAGTTACGGTATGCTATCGCACCGAACCATATATCGACCTATCCTGGTGAGGGATTTTCAGGATGAAATGGGGAACGATTTCGAGTTGTTCTACAAGTATCAGGCACCGACGCATGCGATTCCGAAGAATCGTGACGCACGTGCCGGGTGCCCGGAAGAAGGCCTGACGAACAGGGAATGCAGGGACCGATATGGGATTTCCCTTGGCGGCAAGATTGCCCCCTGTACGACCACGATTCCGGGTATCGACGGGTTTGCGTGTTCATTGGGAGGAAAGTCCGAATGAGGGCTCCTGTGCTTTCTTGCTGTAAGCAGGACTAGCGGTGCTATCTGGATGGCTTGGAGAGGCCAATATCAGAGAAAAAATGTTCTCTGACCCGGGGTTCGTATCGACAGTATCCGTAGTTGGAGCACCGGCGACGGGATGAGCGCGTCTTTGAGGTGCCGTCAGTTGAGGTGGAATGCCGCCACATAGCATGAGGCGTACAGCAGGACGGACAACACCAGAAAGATCTCGCCGGACTGGCGTTGAAACTGCTTCAGGTTGAAGTACCAGGTCCGTCCCTTTTCATAGGGCTTCAGGCCCGGCACGAAGCGCGGCACTTCCTTGCAGTACCGCAGATACTCGGTGCTGAACCGCTCCTCCAGCGCTTCCTCGTCCCTGCCCACGCGGTACAATGTGTAGACGACGTAAAGCGGAACGTAGAACAGGAACAGAGTGGGGTTGCCCGCCATCAGCACCAGGCCGAAGAGGAACACGAAGCCCGCGACGTAGCCTGGATTGCGCACGAACCGGTACGGCCCGTTCACGGGCAGAAGCTTGCGCGACCTGACCGAGCCGAGGACCCACAGCCGCGCGAGCATGCCTGCGAGCGAGACAACCAGGCCGGGCCAGTACCAGTGGGGGTCGACCCTCAGGAGCAGGACGGCCGCCAGCACCAGCGCGACGCCCCGCACAATCAAGCCCTGCGCCCGGCGCGGCACGGTGCCGACTACCATTTCGGTGACGGAAGTCATTCGGTTCGAGAGACCGCGGGCTTCTCCCTAAGTGTAGACGATCCGTAGCCCTGCGGATCGGGGGTTCGCCAGGGAATTTGCCTGTTGATACCCTTACCTATTGAATCCCAGCAAGGAGAGCAGGATTTTTGATTCTCGAGTCCAGCGATATTTGTATGGCTCCGCCCCTCTGAGAAAATGGAACTCGACAGCGGACTGGCTGATAGTGAATTCAATCGCCCTGGCCGTTGTGACGTTGCCGGGAGAATAGATGCCAAACTGCTTGGCAAACCCTTGCTGATAGTAATAGTAGTATCTTGATTGCGGATCCTTGAAAAAATAGGCACCTGCGATGTCCTCGCCGGAATCCGCCCGTAAGAGGTGCAATTCGATCATCTCCAAAGGGGCCAGGGCGGCGGCCAAATCCTGGTGAAATGCGTTGAAGTCCTGGTCGACAAAGCCCCCGTCAAGCTTTCGGTCGTACAGGCGCTGCCTGTTCAGGGCAATGAAGCGTTCCAGGTTCTCGACGACGTCGCGGCCCGAGAACACTTCGAACTGATACGGGCAATTCTTCGCCAGCCGGCGCCGTTTGCGCTCCACGCTGCGCCGCCAGCCCGGCGAGAGAGACTGGCTATAGGTGACGAAATCAGCCGGTAGCTTGATCCAGGGAGAAGAGTCAAAAAATGCCACATCCAGACCCAGTTGGCGCCGAAAGCCCTGCCAGGCAGGGCCGCTAACAGACTCGCGGGCAATGCCGTTGAGCTCGATCCGCGCGTGGCGGCATTGGCTTTCGATATAGCGAGCGGCCGCCATCATGAACGGCGTCGTATATCCCGGGGCAGTGACAAAGTCGAGGAAATCCGGGCCGATGATGTTGTCGCCGATAAAACAGAGGCAATCTGCTTCCTCCCCATGGCGCCCAGTGCGTTGCAAATAGCAGGGGGCGATCCCCACCAACAGACCCTCCGCGAATCCTGCCAGCACATGAAGTTTGTGGCCAGGCGGCAGCCCGTAGTGACGCCACCACAGGCTCATGAATTCCCAGCTCAAGAAGGGGTTCCGGATCTGCCTTTGGCTTTCCAGGGCCTGCCATTCCTTGCGAAGCTGATCGAGCCCGAATGGCGATGTTATTGGCGTGATCTGCACAATGCCCTCTGTCACGGCCGGATCGGAGCATCGGGAGTCCTCGTTCAACAGGTCCTGGTCTCGCGGCTATCAACCAAGCTGCCTTATGAGAAACTTCGTGCCCTGTCGAACCGTATACACTTTGCTTCCCCGTGTGGTCTTGTACACGTCATCGAACAATCCAATACCCGAGTCGACATACCCCAGTTTTATGTAAAGGTTTTGTTCTTCCGGGACGGCAGGGTCGGTGCCAAGTCCGATGCGGACATGGCCACGCTGCCTGGCCTCCGACTCGCACGCGTGCACCAGCGCGGTCGCGATGCCACGGCGCCTGTATGGCTCGAGCACCGTCAGGCGGAAGATTTCCGGGCACCCCGGAAAAGCCGCCGCCGGTTCCGGCTGCCGGGCGCCCTGCCAGCTCACCAGGACGTGGCCGACCGGCTCACCATCCATCCACGCGACCAGGAAACTCTTTTTGCCGAGCTCCTGATCGGCCAGGTCGTCGGCGTGAGTGCGGTTGAACTCACTGGGAAACGTATGCTCGAGCGCGGCCAGATCCTCGCGCGCTGCCATTCTGATAACAGGCTGGCGCATCGTCGCTGCATTTCAGGGAGCGCTCACCATGCAACGCCCACAATGATCGACCACCCGCATCGGGCGCAGCGCTCCACCAGCGAGATCACCCGGCAGTTCGTCCATCCGGTCGCGGACGAATGCGTGCTTGAAAAGGACTCTTCAGTACGTCTCACACCCTCATGACGCGGGAGACGCACCAGACCTTGGAGATCACGCCACTCGTGGCGGTTTTCTTTGCTGTCCTGTCACTTAAGTTGGGCAGGCCGAGCTTTCGGTAGGAACGCAGTCGTCTGTGGTCGTCGCAGGTGGAACCACCGAACAGGAACCATTGAGAACCGCGCTGAAATCCTCCGACCCGACGGAGCCGTCGCAAGTCGTGGGATTATTCTGGTCGTCGACCGTCCCCACTACCGTGTAACCGTTGACATTGGCCACGGTAAAGCCGCAATCCGTCAAGGTTCCGGACTTCGTGTCGCTCGCGCCGGTGTTCAGCGTAACGGTCACGGTGACGGAAGAGCCGACAATCATGATCTCGACGCACCCGCCGACGAGATCTTCTTCTGCCGCGTACGCGGAGCGCAGAAAAAGATCAAGCAACCCGGCAACATCGGGCTCGCCTATCTGGCCGCTGATCACAGGGCCACCGCCGCCGTTCCCAGGGCCACCGCCGCCGTTGACCGGATCCGATGTCTGGGCGTGCGCCGGCAGAACGACGGATTTGACAAAAGGAGTTTTCCAGATGGAAACACTCGTCCCGGCAGTCACTGAGCCGGCCGCGAGGATCTTCCTCACTGCAGACCGACGTTTCTCCACCGAATTGCCAGAACAAGTTGTGCCTTGAGACTTTTTTCTCATATTCTCCCCCACAACATATTGCTCTCTCAACGTAACCTACAAGACCCGGGAGGACAAGTCAACGATGCCTGGAGGGAAATCCGTGCCCAGATCCCCGGTCTCGTCGGCTAGAATCCAGTGGCCGGGAGGCGCTCGGCCCGCCCGATTGAAATCCGATTTGCCCGACCCGGGACGACACCCGTGATCGGTGTATAACAGCTTTGCATCACGATCCAGAAATCGTCGAACAGCGGCTCCTGATTGTCGCCGACTCCCGGGATGACTTCATTCCGGTTCTTGTCATGCAGCTCGGAATCTCCTTGCGCTACTCGAAGCTGGCGGCGGAGACTTTCGACCTGTCAACTGCGGATCCCCTTCCAGCTCTTTCTCGTTACTCTTCCGTACTGTTTCTCAGCGAGGCATCCGAAGAGTTCCTGGAAAGATCGCTCCGTGATCTTCTACTCTACGTCGAACACGGCGGTAGTTTGACGTTCCTGGCACCAACCCTGTCCTTCGGTGCACAGGAACTCCTGGGCGTTGTTGCCGCGGCGCCGTCCGACACGCCACCGGCCCCCTCGGGGGAAGCGGACGACGAAATTCACACGATCCACTTCACCAGCGACCGGTTCGCAGGTCTTTATGACACGACCGTTTCGTTCCACGACGTAACCAACAAGCTGTCGTTGAAGCTGACCCTGAGCAGTGATGCGACCGTCGATGCCTACTTCAAGTACTCCGATTCGTTCCAGCCCGCGATCTGGCACCGGGCGCGCGGTTCCGGCGAGATCGCCGTCTGGACGTTCGTGCCGACAGGCAGGCATTGGGGCAGATCGTTCCTGCTGCATGCAGCGCTTCAGGGCCAGCGGGTGGCGGTGAAGAGCCTTGCCAACAGCGCGGTGTTCCAGGTGGACGATTTCCCCGCCCCGCCATCCGATGCCTCGGTTCCGGTCGAGCCCGGCGTTGACCTGGAATGGCCGGAGTTCATCGACCGGGTCTGGCTGCCCGACCTGGCGACTCTGGCCGAAAAGTACCGAATGCCTTACTCCTGCGGTGTGGTATTCCACTACGACAAGCATACCCAGGCCCCGTTCGAGCTCGATGATTGGGCGGTCCAGCCCGGGTCCCGCGATGAAGCGGGTGGCGGTGCGGCCGCAGGCCACGTGCGCTGGGCCCGCGAATACGGAGAGCTCGGCCTGCACGGCTATAATCACGTACCGCTTACGCTGGGTGACTGGTCCTCCCGGGATGATATGGTTGAAGGTCTGCGGACCTGCGTCGCCTGGTGGCAACGCGACGCGGCCGCCGATCTGCCGACGTCGTATATTCCCCCGATGAACGTCTACGACCAGGACGGTGCCCTGGCCCTCACCGAGGCGTGCCCAACCCTGCGCGCGCTGTGTGGAAACTTCTGGGGGTCGGTATCGAGGGGAGGCGGGCGCGAGTTTACGCCGGAACGGTGGAACAGGAAGTTGTTCTGCCTGCCCAGGGTTACCAGCGGGTACACGATGGATGAGGGCCTGAAGTGGAAGATGCTCGCCAGCATTTACGAGCTCGGCACCTGGACGCACTTCATTCATCCCGACGACATTGTCGACGTGCCATCCGGTCCCGGCTCCGCCGAATACTGCCGCAACCCGGAATCGAGACCATGGCAAGGACCAAATGGCCTTCGAAAGGAGCTCGAGTGCATGCTGGATTTCGTCAGTACAACCTTCCCCTGGTTGACCTTCGACACGGCGACGGACGCCGCGGCGAAGATCTCCGAACATTTGAACAATGCCTTTCGCTGTCGCCTCAGCGACCGCCAGGTCGTCATGGAATCGGATCAGGCGAGTCACGCGGTGGTCTATACGCGCGGATCCACCACGGAGATATCGAGCATCGACAACTCCGCTGAGCTGCTGAATACGGACAGAACGCCGGCGAGGACAAACTTCACGATTCGCATCCGGCCGGGATGCACGACGGTGACCTTCTCCAATTGACTACCCAGGCACAAACGTCCGCGAAAATCGCCCTGGTCGCGGATACCCCGGGCTGGGTGTTTTCCCGCATCGCGGACCGGGTGCGTGAGCGCCTGGGGCCCCGCCACGACGTGCGCATCGTTTTTTCGAGCCCGATGGCCGGGTACCAGGAACTGCTTCCTGCGCTGTTCGACACCGATGGCGGGTTCGACCTGGTCCACTTTTTCTGGAGAGAGGGTCTGTCCGACCTGTTCCATCCCGGAACCTGGGTGCAATTGATGAAGTTCCTGGACATCGAAACCTTGAAGCGCCTGGCGCCGCGAGTTGCTTCGACCAGAAAGACCACGTGGGTATGCGACCACCTCTTTCTGGACCAGACGCTGCCTTCCCTCTGGAGCCGACGATGTCTGGCTTATGCCACGTCTTACGGTGTGTCCTCGAAGATCCTGAAGCGCGTCTACGCGGGCATCACGCCCGAGAAGGAGATTCACGAGCTGCAGGACGGCGTGGATCTGGAATCGTTCGGCCTCGACAGCCCCGGCGATCGTTCATCGAAAGGCATGGTTCTCGTTGGTTGGGCCGGTAACAGCGAGTGGGGCAGGAAAGGGGAGGACCATAAGGGTTTGCATACCGTCATCAAGCCGGCCATCGACCGCCTCCGGGCCGCGAGGCTTCCGGTGCGCCACCGGTTCTGTGACCGCTCCCAGGGGTGGACGCCGTTCGAAGAGATGCCCCAATACTACAGATCGCTCGACATCTTCACCTGCGCTTCCACCAATGAAGGCACACCGAACACCGTACTGGAGGCGATGGCGTGCGGGTTGCCGATCGTGTCCACCCGGGTTGGTATCGTCGAAGAAGCATTCGGTCCACTGCAACGGCAGTTCATCGTCGACAATCGTTCGGTCAATGGGTTCGAGAAGGCGCTTCGAACGCTGATCGAGGACCCGGCACTTCGCGCCCGGGTCGGGGAGGAAAATCTCGCCCGTATCAGGGAGTGGGACTGGAACGAACGCGTGTCTGCCTGGGGGACATTTATCGAGAACGCCCTGGAACGCGGACACGATCCCGAATCGGAGCGCGAGCAGCTATCGACCCTGAACCGCTCCATGGAGATTGCCCGCGAGCGACTCGCCAACGGCTAGGATAGCGACCGCCGGTTCGGATCAGGCCCGACCACGAAACCAGAACAATTGCCCGACGGATATCGACGTGACACAGCGCACAACGACATTGCCTTCCCCGACATGCCTGGCCATGGTGGTTGGCAACCATTCCGCCGTCCTGGCTCGCTGCCTTGAATCCGTTCGCCCCCACATCTCGTCATTCGTCATATACGATGCGGGCTCTACGGACAACACCCGGTCGCTGGCTTCCAGCATGCTGGCTGCCAGGCAGGGACGAATACTCCAGCTCGACCCCGATTTCTCGCATGACCCCGTGCCATCACTCTACGCGAAGGCTTCGGAAAGCGCGGAATACGTGTTGTTCATGCATCCGGATGAAGTATTCCAGTCCATATATCGGCCGGCGCACGCGCTGGCGCACGACGTTCGTATCGTGGAAGTCGACTACGGACGATGCTCGTTCATGCAGCCGAGGCTGGTCCGGTCGGGCCTGGCCGACTTGCCCGCCCACCCGTTCCGAGCCGTTAGACGCACGGGCGGTGACCTCAGCGTGTCGATCGCCGACCACCTCCGGCTAAGCAAGCAGTCGCCGCGCGATAGCGCGGTTCGATTTCCCGGCCACGATAGTTGGCACCAGTACCTCGGGCGCCGGGAACCCGCCGGCAGAACCCCGGAGGACTGCGTCGAGCTCGCCATCCAATGTTCTCGGGCTGGCGACCTGGCCGGTGCTCGAAGATGGCTTTCGGCCGGACTCGCGACTTGCGACGACCCGGAGACCGCGTGGCAGCTCCACTACCTGCTCGGCCTGTCCCTACTCGACAGCGGAGACAAGAACGGCGCTATGGAAGAGCTGGCACTTGCCTTCGAGCTCGACCCGGATCGCCTCGAGCCCCTTCACCAACTGGTTCGAATCAAGACGTCCGAAGGCGACTTGCAGTCCGCCGCCGACCTGTCACGGCTTGCGCTCGATCTCGAGATTCCCTTGTCCAGAGGGTACCTGGAACGGGGAGTCTATGAGCGCGCAAGATACATACAGCACATCGTAATCCTGGAACGCCTGGGGGAGTATGCCGAGGCGAAAGACGCATGCGACGCGCTGCTCCAGGTGCCCGACCGCAGTGTCGACCTGAGGCGGTTTCTCGAGAAGTCGGGTAAGAGATACGAATCCCTGTTGAAACTCACGTCGAATGACGTCGTCCCGGAGCCCCCTGCCCGGAATCCGCCGCTGCTCACCGTGGGAATGGCCGTGGCCGACGACTACGACGGTGTCTATTTCACCGTGATGTCCATATTGTTGTTTCACCGGGAATGCCTCGCCCACCTGGAGTTCCTGGTGGTCGACAACAATCCCGGCAGCGCATCCGCCGCCGCCACCAGGCGATTCTGCGAAAAGCTCGGGATACGGTACATGCCGGTCTCGGACTATCGCTCGACCGCGGTACGGGACAGCGTTTTCAGGTATGCGGGAGGACGTTTCGTCCTGTGCATGGACTGCCACGTGATGCTGCTACCCGGAGCGCTGGCCCGACTGATCGAGTACATCGAGGCCGATTCCGCGAGCCTAAATTTTCTGCAAGGCCCTCTCGTCAACGACCGTAGGGACCAACTCTTCACCCATCTCGAAAGCCGATGGAAAGACGGGATGTACGGAGTGTGGGGGCAGACAGAGGGCGTCACGGCGGACTCGCCACCGTTCGAAATACCGATGCAGGGCCTTGGCGTATTCTGTTGCAGGAAAGAGGCCTGGCCGGGATTGAATCCACGCTTCTGCGGCTTTGGCGGCGAGGAGGGGTATCTGCACGAGAAGTTTCGCCGATCCGGCGGAAAGGTATTGTGCCTCCCGTTCCTGCAATGGGCTCACCGATTCGAACGGCCCTTTGGCATTCCCTATCGAATCAACTGGCAGGACCGCATCCGCAATTACCTGATCGGACACGACGAATTGGATTGGGACCCTGGGGAAATGGCAACGCATTTCGCGCGTGTGGTCGGCTTCGACGCGATGTCGCGTGCGATGTCCGGTTTTCTGCGCGAGCGAGAGTCGCCTTTCTTCGACCTCGATGGCATCTACTTTCTCGATCACAACACCGATTCCGCGATAACGACGGAAATGTCCACCTGGTTCCGGGAATTCGGTATATCAAGCCGCGTTCGCCGGATCGAGCTCGGCCGGCATCATCGTGATGAACATTTCCCGGCGGCAGTACGCAGGCTGCTGGATTCATCGATTACCCACGGCTTCGGTAAGGTGCTGGTGATCTCGAGTCTTGAATTGTTGCCCAATGACCTGGGGGACGTCCTGGCAAATATCCTGGGCGAGCTCGAAAGCAGGACGTGGAGCATTTGCTTCCTGGGACTTGAAAGCGACCCCAAAACCGGATTGCCGATGGAATCCGGTATACCGGGGGTGATGAGAGTCCACCATGACGATGACGACTCGCCCGAGGCCTCGATGTCCTTATCGGGGTCGTTCCTGATAAACGTGGAATCCAAAGCCGACTGGATACGCGCATTGCTGCGGTTCTCTGATGACCCGGAAGCGGACTCCGATCCGACGGGCCCGCCGATAGCCGAAACCGCCGGGGAAGCTCACGATACCCCGGCGTGCTACGCTGCATGCCCACCGGTCACCGTTCGCCGCGATCGCTTCGCTACCGTTGATGATCCTGCACGGTATTGCTCCATCCCGGGTGAATGGGGTGACAGTTAACACAATTCCCACGTGGCGCGTCCAATGTTAGAACTGTATTTCTGCCAACTGACGGACGACAGGCAGTCGCCTCGGGGACCGGGACATCTTGATTCCGCAAATAGGTTAACTGTCACCATAATCTGGTAGGATTCGCGAAATGCACCAACGCTTAGCGCGAAGCATCGCTCGACGAGCAGCCTTGTTAGCCGCGGCATTGTTTTTTGCCTCGCTGTCGGCGCACGCCGAGCTGCCTGCGGGAAGGAGCCCGGAGCTCGTCGCTGAAACGATTCACGCCCAGGCCCCCAATATCAGCGCCGAAGCCATCTCGGCCGCGATCCATGCTTACGCCCAGGTCAGACAGCGGCATCTGACTGACAAGCCGTTCGTCACGATCGTCGACTATTCTCTACCGTCCACCAAAAAGCGCCTGGTCGTTGCCGATGTGCGGACCGGCAGGGTGCTCTTTTACACGTACGTGGCACATGGCAAAGGCAGCGGACTCAGGTACGCAACCCGTTTCTCCAACAAGCCCGGCACGAACACGAGCAGCCTCGGCGTGTATTTGACCGGTCACACCTACTATGGCAAGCATGGCTACTCCCTTCGGCTGAAAGGACTGAATCCAGAATTCAACGGTGCAACGGATAGGAAGGATAACCTGTATACCCGCCGTTCGAAAGGCGCTGAGAAAAGGCTGTTGGTGGGTGCAAGTAGCGTCGATTCAGGCTCGCGATGGCGCCGAATCAGAGGATGGGGTGCGTTTTTCGGGGAGGATGGTGGAACTTTTGGGCGTCTGGTCCGGTTGAAGGCCGATCGTGAACGTGGGACGCGAGGTGGGCGCAGCGTCCTGGCGGGTGTTAGCGAATTGTTCCCTGCCGCTCGGCGGCTGTGGGCGGGGCGCGGGCCGGGTGTGTCACCATTCGACCGAGCTCGGACCGTTGCTCGAGGTGGTCCAGGATCCGTTTCACGAGGGCGGGGTCCTCGATGCAGGCAATCACCTTGACCGTACCGCCGCACCGTTCGCAGGTTTCGATATCGATCTTGAATACGCGCTTGAGGCGCTGTGCCCAGGTTATTGCCATGGAGGGCATGTATGCCGGCTTTGCAGGAGCAAAAGCCGGTCATGGCGGCGCGGCGCTGAGCCGGGGTCTTGGCTTCGATGGGCTTTCGCTGGCCTCGACTTGCCGGGGTCACGTGGTGGCGCAACGCGCTGTTGGGCGCGAACACCCCATGGAAGCGGGTGAGGTTCACCCGCGGTTTCGGCACCAGGGCAGCCAGCCGCGCAATGAAATCGAGCGGCTCGAGGATGATATGTGTGGTGCCGTCCCGATACGGGGTTTTCAGTGTGTAGCGCACATTCCCCTGTGGCGTGAGTGCCAATCGATTAGTGGCCACAGCCGGCCGGGCCACATACCGGCATAGACGCTCGAGCTTGCGCCGCTGGTGAGCCTTGGCGGCGACGCCGGCGTGCAGCGAGAAACCGGCGGTCTTGGCCAGGTTGGGATTGTCGTTTTCCTGTTCCCGGGCCGGGACGGTCTGCAGCGTGAACGCCTTGCGCCCGGCCTGGGGGCCGACGGCGATGCGGTAGGTGATCGAATGGCCGAGGAGGTCATTGAGTGCAGAGTCATCCGGGGACTCGAGCTGCAGGTAGCTGTTCTCGATATCCCGCACCAGTAGGCCCTCGCGTTCCAGGAAAGCACCGACGCGTTGGCTGATCGTTTGGATCAGTTGTTCCAATGCCTGGGGGCGGGGTGCCGGCAGACGGCGAAACACCGGCTGCTCGCGGTCGATGAGATACACCCCATCCAGAAACAGCATGTGAAAGTGAATGTTTAGATTCAGGGCGCTGCCGAATCGCTGGATCAGGGTGACAGCCCCGGTCTTGGCGGTGGCGCGGGTAGACCCGGCCTGCTGGACGAGGTGGGTCTCGATGGCCCGGTAGACGAGGCCCAATACACGGCTCATGATCTCCGGCCGGCTTGCAAACAGGAACCGGAGCTGGAAAGGAAAGCTCAGCACCCACTGGCGCATGGGCAGGTGGGGCAGGACCTCATCGACCAGCAGCGCCGCGCTTTCGACCATCCG
>JBAUWJ010000021.1:0-8073 GCA_049583715.1 Arenicellales bacterium
GCACGTGATTCTGAACCAGGCGCGGGTGCACGATTTTTACCTGGACGTCATGGGCAATTCGCCGCTGCGGCTGCAGCCGGATTACTCGCGCCGCTTCCTGGAACTGCAGATCGATCCCGCGGCTTCCGCTCTCGATGTCGGAGCGGTGGTGAACGGCATGCAGTCCCATGCAGTGACGGTGCGTCTGGAGCGGCTCGATCCCGGCCACGCGGGACAGGTGGAGACCGTGAAAACCCGTTTCCTGGTGGGCTGCGACGGCGCGCGGAGCGCGGTACGCAAGTCTCTGAATCTGGCGCTGCACGGGGATTCGGCCAACCAGGCCTGGGGCGTCATGGACGTGCTGGCCGTCACCGACTTCCCCGATGTCCGCCTGAAGTCCGTGATCCATTCGGCCAACGAAGGCAACATGCTGATCATCCCCAGGGAGGGAGGCTACCTGGTCCGCCTCTATATCGAGCTGGACAAGCTCAACGAGAACGAGCGCATCGCCGGCCGCAACATCATCGTCGACCACGTGATCGCGGCGGCGCGGCGCATCCTCCATCCCTATACCCTGGAGGTGAAGGAGGTCGCGTGGTGGTCGGTGTATGAGATCGGGCAGCGGCTGTGCGACCGTTTCGACGACGTGCCGGAACCGCAAGTCGAAGACCGCTTCCCTCGTGTCTTCATTACCGGTGACGCTTGTCATACGCACAGCCCCAAGGCCGGCCAGGGCATGAACGTGTCCATGCAGGACGGTTTCAACCTGGGCTGGAAACTGGCCTCGGTGCTGCTCGGGCGTTGCTCGCCGAGGCTCCTGCAGACTTACTCGGACGAGCGCCGCGGGATCGCGAAAGAGCTGATCGACTTCGATCGGGAGTTCGCCGCCATGTTCAGCGCCGCGCCCAGGGCGCCGGGCGAAGCCGGCGGCGAGGGCGTCGACCCCGGGGAGTTCCAGAAATACTTCGTCAGGCAAGGCCGCTTCACCGCCGGCACGGCGACCTGCTACCAGCCGTCCCTCATCACAGGCGATTCGACACACCAGCACCTGGCCAAAGGCCTGGTCATCGGCATGCGCTTCCACTCGGCGCCCGTCATCCGCCTGGCGGACGCCAAACTCGTGCACTTGGGGCATACGGTCAAGGCCGACGGCCGCTGGCGCCTGTTCGCCTTCGCGGATGCCGGACATCCCGCCGCCGCGTCTTCCGTCGTCCGGAACTTGTGCGACTTCCTCTCGGACTCTTCCGAATCCCCCGTCCGCAAATACACGCCGGCGGGGGCGGATATCGATTCGATCATCGACGTCCGCACCGTCTTCCAGCAGGGCCACCGCGAACTGGCCATCGAGACCATGCCTCCTCTCGTGCTGCCTCGGAAGGGCCGCTACGGACTGCTCGACTACGAGAAAATGTTCTGCCCGGATCTGAAGAAGGGCGATGATATTTTCGACCGGCGCGGCATAGACCGGGACGAGGGCTGCATGGTTATCGTGCGGCCGGACCAGTACGTCGCAACTATCATACCGCTCGACGCCCATGCCGAGCTCGCGGCATTCTTCGACGGCTTCATGCTGCCGGTGGAGTGAGTGCTGAGGCCATAAAGCCCCCGCTGCCCAGCGGGCGAGTCACGTTGTGGGACATCGGCGGGGCGATACGGATCTGCCCGGCCGCCGGCGGCGTCCCGTTTCTGCGCCTGCCCGCTACTTCCATGTCGCCAGTATGGAGACGATTCTGTCACTGTCTTTCCCGCCGACCCTGTTCACCATCACGGCATTCAGCACGTGGCCGTTGGCTCGAAGAACCGCGAGCGGATACATCGATGGGAAAGAGGGACTGCTGTATGCCAACAGCAGAACGTAGTGGCATTTCTCCGTGAGGCCTCCATTCCGGAGTTCGGGCCGCCGGCTGAGGCGACCGCTGAGGTAGGTGACTACCGACGGCTTGATGCTGTACACGCATTCGTTTTCGTCGATGAAGTCTCCGATATTCCTGGTAGTCCTGTAGAAGACGGCGTCCGACTCGATATTGGCGAAGGCTTCGCCCGGATCGCTGACGTACCACCTGGGAGAACGTTTGTACCGTGCAACCTCCTTGGGAAGCGGAACGAGATAGCGCGCCGCGTTTCGAGCGAGGCCCGGTGCTACCACAATGATGCAAACAGCGGCAGCGGCAAGTCCGGCAAGCTGGTGATCCGGCCTTACCGCCACCCTCGCGACGATCCACGAAGAGAACCAAACGACGTAAGCCAGGGCAATCGGCACGACGGGCAGCAGGAACCTGCTCATCTCCGCCGGGAAAGGCCATACGAGAATAATCGCCAGGTAGAAGAGGGCGAACAGCGCATCCAACTTCCATCGGAACAGCCTGACGAAGAGACCGCACAAAGCAGCCAAACCGGTCGACAGGGAAAGCAGCACCTCGACCTGGTTGAATACCGGCAGATGCGGGTGAGATCTGAAAAAGTACAGGTGCCATTGAGTGGCTGCCGCCACGACGTTCGTAAACATGCCTCCGGCAGCCGCGCTCAAGTCCCCGGCCTCGAGCCTTGAAAAGAAAGTGTGCAGGTAGTCGGACTCGTAGGAATGCGAAATCGTCCATAGAACGAATGGTGCACCGGCCAGCGCAACCCGGGCCAGCCTCCTTCCGTTGAGCTCACGGAGTGTGCAGGCAGCGTAGGCGACAATCATTGCCACGCCCACTGCCCGCGTCAGGCTCAAGCATGCCACCAGAACCGGCAGGAGCCAGACCAGGCAGCCTTTGTCCTGCTCGGATCTCCGATAGACGACGAGAATGACGAGTGTCAGGACGAGGAACAGACCCTCACTGTGGATATAGACCGCCTCGAAGTATGTGCCCGGGGACAAGGCGAAGACGGTGGCGACCAGGAGCGCGTAACGGCCACGCGTCCCCAGATCGCGCTGCCAAAGAACGAACACCGCCAAGGCGAGGATGAAGAAGGTGGCGGTAAGCAAGTGCGCTGCAAGAAGATCAGATCCCCCACCGGCCAGACCCAGCAGCAGGGGAAAAAGGGGAGGGTATTGGCTGTGGTCGGTAAAATGCCGGGCGACGCCGCCCGGATCGCGCTGGAGATAGTGGCGCGCCATCAGAAGATATCCTGCGCTGTCCCCGCCGAAGCTGAGGAGCCGATCACTCCACGCGATGAAGTAGTAGAAGCCGCCGAGGCACGACAGCACCAGACCGTAGACCCTCATGGGCTCGGAGCCCGGAGCCGGGGTTCCCATCTTGTCGCTGGTCACTTCCATGCCTTACCCGTCACCTGTATCCGGCGACATGATACCCGGATTGCACGCAATTGTTCCAGGTTCATTCCGGTGACAGTATACTGATGAACTGGTTTTGGCCGCGTGACAGGGGTGCGCGATGTATCGCTCGGGGTTTCCTGCTTTTCGAATGGCTCTCATCACCGGTGCCGCGTTGGCGGTGGTTTACAGCATGGCGTACGGACAGACCGCTCCGGGTGAACCCGAGCAGTTCAGCTCTTCGGAGCCCTGTCCCGATGCGGCAACCATGAAGATCTACCGGGAGCAGGAGGCGGTAAGTGCGGGGTTGACCAGTGAGCAGCGCGCACTGCATGAGGCAAACGTGCAACGCTGGTATCAGCACCGAATCAGCGAGTGTCGTCTCCAATTGCTGAATAAGCAATTGGGGTCGTACGCGCAAAAGCTTCAAGACGTATCCAGGTTCAGCTACCAAATGCGGTTGGCGGCCGAATCACTCCTTCGGGCAGCCGGGCGGATCTCCAAGGCAATGACTGACTCGATGGACGTGACCAGACACAACAACGTGGGTATCGGCGTCGCGCTGGGCGGCTATCTGGGCGCGTTGGGGAAGACGGGGCAAATCGTGCGGCTCGCGGCGAAGGAGTACCAGGCGGCGGCAAGTACGGTCAAGGCGGCAGCGCAGCAACAGGTCCTCCGCAGACTCTCGGGGATAGCCCAGACGCAGACGGCGATCACCGCCGAGGAGGCAACCCAGATTGCACGTGACGTCGGCACGACGGTTGGACTTCCCTCTCGGGCGGGCACATCCGCTGCCCGTACATTCGGTTCCGGGATATCGACCGCCGTGCCGGAGTCAGACGGATATCTCACCGGCATTCAGAACGTCGAATTCGCGGCCCCGGGCGCCGTAACGCAGGGCAATCTGCCGACCTGCGGCGTTCATGCCTGTCAACGCCTGGCCGGCCTGCTCGGGCGCAACGTTTCCATATTTGAGGCCTTCAACCGCATCCGACCGCGCCTGGTGTCGAAACTCGTCGAGGTGGAGCAAAACGGAGAGAAAGTGACCAAGGTGGTCATGACGGGCGGGTTGAAGGCTCCCGAGATCGCGCAAGGTCTGCGTTCCCTGGGCGTTCCCGCAAGAGTCTGGACCGGCCTGGGCCCCATGTTGAACGAATTGCGTGCGGGACGCCCCGTGATTGCCGGAATGAGGACGGCAGCTTCGGAGGATGTCCCTCTGCACGCCGTGGTGGTGGAGGGACTGGAGAGCCGTTCCGGCGTGGCGGGCCTGAGAATCTACGATCCCGGAGGATTCTCCTACTGGCAGCCGCTTTCGACCTGGCAGAGATACTACGACGGGGTTTTCATTCACGCCCTGTAGTGAGCCCCCCCTCACGAAGGCGGGGCCAACCGCCGTTGTTCGCGTATCGGGCTTCTGATTGTGCGGGGCCGGGCGGGGCTTAACGCGATGCGGTCAGCGTCTCTCCGATCGCCAGGACTTCGTCGACGAGTGCTTCCGCTTCGGCAAGGCCGGAGCGTGGATTGATGAAGCAGGGTCGAATCGCAAGGCCACCCCCGACCCAGGTCGCCGAGGGAAGATTGGATCCCGATCGACGGAGCGCCGAAAGGATTTGCGCGTTCAGGTCGTCAAGCTTCGACTCATCCCATCCCTCAGGCCGATAGCGAAAGCAGCAGACCGAGAGCATGGGCTCGGACAGCAATTCGAGCGAGTCGTGGCTGCGGGCACGCTCCGCGATCCGACGGGCGCAGTCGATGTGACGCGAGACCCGCTCACGCATGCCATCGGCACCGATCTCTTTCAGGATCGCCCACACCGCGATGCCTCTCGCCGGGGTGCTGAAGTCGACGCCCCAGTCCGGGGTCCCACGGCCGGTCGACTCCCACGGTGTCGCGGGATCGGGCCCCGCGTCGGCCCGGTCACGTTCCCTGTCGTATTGGCCCGTCTCCACGCGAAAGCCTCGGGCCAGCAGCGCGCCGTCCCGGCAGATCACCAACCCCGTTCCGACCGGTGCCGCCATCCACTTGTGCGGATCGATGGCGAACGAGTCGTAGGACGCGGGGTCTCCGAACGCCGGAGCGACGCGTTCGTCGAGGAGGCCGAAGCCTCCGTAGGCCCCGTCGACATGAAACCACACCCCCCGATCATGCGCGAGCTCGGCCATCTCGGGCAGGGGATCCACGACCCCGAGGTTCACGTCGCCACCATTGCCCACAATCGCGATCGGTGTGCAGCCGGATCGTATATCTTCGTCGAGCGCGGTGCGCAGTGCGTTCATGTCGAGACGGCCATCTCCGTCGACGGGAATCTCTCGCAGATGTCTCCTGCCCAGTCCCAGCACGCCCAGCGCCCTGCCGACGACATGGTGAGTGTTCTCGCTGGCGTATGCCCGTGGCTCGGGTATCGCCGCGACCCCGTCCGAAGCCGGCTCCACCCCGATCCTCTCCCCGGCGTGCTGTCGCGCTGCCCCGAGGGCGACGAGATTCGCGGTGGAGCCGCCGGAAGTGAAGACGCCAACGTGCGACGCCGGAAAACCGAGCAGATCGATCATCCACTCGACGGCCATCGAATCGATGTGGTTCCCGGGCTGAACCCACCACCGTTGCGAGCTGGCGACGGTCTGGGCCAGGTCGGCTGCGATACCGATGGTTGTCGGTGCGGTCGTCACCCATCCCGAAAAGCCGGGGTGCCCGTTACGAAGGCCACGACGGATGACTATATCCCGAAGCACCTCGAGTACCGCCTCGCTTCCATGTCCCTGGAGAGGCAGAGGTTCGTCGATATGCGAAAGCCACTCGGATCGGGGAGCGGCCAGGTCGGGTCCCTCGAAGCGGTTGAAGGCTTCCAGCGCTGGAAGCAGCTCGGCGATCGCGGCAGCGATGTGGTCGGTCAGCGCACGCTCGGACACCGTGAGGACTCTGGGAGACGATAAAGGAATATCATTATGACATCCCCGAAGCGGCTGGGCATCCTCGTCGGGCGCGGTCACATTCTCCGTACACTCGCCGCGGCTGGCGTTGCATGCAATCATTCATTGCGTTCTGTGCGTCTGGTGCAAACCAGCGGGGTTCGCCATACTGGCGGTCCGACTTCAGCAGCGAAAGGATCGAGCCCATGTCCCTCTCCCACACCAATCAGCCGCGCCGTACCATTTTGCTCATTGGTGCTTCGCGCGGCCTCGGCCATGCCATGGCGGCCGAGTTCCTGAAAAAGGGATGGAACGTCGTCGGTACGGTGCGCGGGGGAGGAGCCCGGACCATGCTGCACGATCTGGCGGACGAGTACGGCAGCCGGGTCGAGATCGAGATTCTGGACATCTGCGAACCCGATCAAATCGCGGCGCTGCACGACCGCCTGTCCGGCAGAATGTTCGACATGTTGTTCGTCAATGCCGGGGTCACCAACAGAGATCCGACGCAGACGATCGGTGAGGTGTCGACCGACGATTTCATACACGTCATGATCACCAACTCTCTGAGCCCGATGCGTGTTATCGAAAGCCTGGAGGGCAACGTTTCCGCGACGGGTTTGATCGGGGTGATGTCGTCCGGGCAAGGGAGCATCGGCAACAACGAGACCGGCCAGCGGGAAGTATATCGTGGCAGCAAAGCAGCCCTGAACATGTTCATGCGAAGCTTCGCCGCCCGCCAGGCGGGGACATCGCGCTCGATGGTGGTGATGGCTCCCGGCTGGGTCCGCACCGCCCTGGGCGGTCCGGATGCACGGCTCTCCATCGAAGAGAGCATTCCCAGCCTGGTGAATGTCCTTCTCGCGAAGCGAGAGACCCCCGGCCTGCAATATCTCGACTATCTGGGCCGAACCGTCCCTTGGTGACCCGCCCCTGAGGAAGAACCCCGCGGCGTCCGTCCGGCTGTCGACTCGAAATTGGCTGTGCCGCGGGTCGAAGTCTGGTTTAAGGAGCTCGACATGCGTCCCCCGTAACTGGCGAAAAAAGGACGGTCGGCACCCGTATCGATGTCAGACATGTCGCGGCGACGCCGGCCGGTATGACGGTTACCGCGGAAGTCGAGCTCATCCGGATCGACGGACGCACGCTGCGGTTCCGGGTGATGTGCCGGGATGACGCCGGTCCGATCGGCGAGGGCGTGCACGAACGCGTCATCGTCGATTACGACAGGTTTCTGGCACGGACGAACGCGAAGGGACCAGCAGTGCCTAGCCCGCATTTCTCACCGGGCGGACATCGACGAATCAGCAATGCTTGATACATCAAGCCCTTACATGCATTGTCGGGCGGCGGAACGAATAACAGTATGTCCTATCCGGTTTTTGGAGCAAGCTGGCTGTGCATCTTGAACGATCCCCCTTGAGCCATAGCTACGGCTATGGCTCGGCGGACGATCGTTCAAGCGGCGAAGCCAGCTTGCCCCAAAATCCCGGATCCCGGTGAGAAATACTGGCTAGCCGCCGGCAATCGCAGCTACTATGAGAAAGGGCTCACTGCCCGAGGCGATCGCTTCCGGCAGGGGCGTGTCCGAGGGCAGGAGCGAAACATCCTCCCGGCAGGCGAAGAAGCGCACCAGGGGCCGGCGTTGCTGTGTGGCGTGGTCACGCAACGTGCCGCGCAGCATCGGATAGCGCGCTTCCAGCGTATCGAGGATCGAGCACTGAGTGACGGTCCCGTCGACGGCGAGTGTCACTTCGCCCTCGACGCCGGCAAGCGAACGCAGGTGCGGGGGCAGGATCACGCGGATCATGTCAGTGTCTGCACTTCGACGGAGAGCACGGCCGGCAGGTCGCGCACGATGGGTGTCCAGCTCTCGCCGCCGTCGGCGGAGCCGTACACCTGGCCCCCGGTGGTGCCGAAATAGACGCC
>JBAUWJ010000022.1:0-8205 GCA_049583715.1 Arenicellales bacterium
ACCACGGCCAACAGCATGCCTGTGAGCTCTTCACCACCGACAACGGGAACCCAGTATTGACGCACGGTCGGCTCGGGGCTGAAGCCCGCCATCGTGCGCTATCGTGCGAAAGACCCCGGCACCGGTAGCCGACCGCCACGGTCAATTGCACCACCAGGGATGAGGAGGTGGCGGCAAATCCTGGCGAGCGCCGCCGGGAAAGCCCTCTTCTCAAGAGCTCTTTTCCCCGTCGCGGGTCGATAGAAATGGAATAAGCCGTGTTGCCGGGCGTTTTACGGAACAGATGAACTCAACGCGTATTGCCTGGGCGAATGGACTAACGAGTATGGCTGCCAAGCTACTGGTGATGGCTGTCTTCGTACCGAGTGCTGCCTCGGCATACGATCTATCCGTCACCAAGGTCGGCAAAACGTATCACGCCTTCGCCGTTGCTCACGTCAATGCCGCACCCGAGGCCGTCCATGCCGCTTTGCTTGATTTCTCCCACTTTACCGAGCTGAGCCCAAATATCACGGTAGTTCGGGTGCTGCGACGTCCGGATCCCGCCAGTGCCGTGGTTTACATGGAGGTGAGAAGCTGCGTGTTGATTTTTTGTGAAACGCTGAAGCAGCAGAAAAAGTTCACCGAGCCGTCCGCGACCAGAATCATGGCCATTACGCTTCCCGATGGGAGTAATGTACGCAAGGGCTCGGATTCGTGGACAGTCACTCCTGAAGGGCGCGGCTCCCGCTTGCAGTGGGCGGCTGCCGTGGAGCCGGATTTCCGGCTGCCGACGCTCGTCGGTACTGCCTTCATTCGCAGGGAGCTCGAGGATCAGGGCCGAAGCTTCATCCAAGGCATCGAACGTCTGGCCCGTTCGAAAGAGGCGGCTGGCAGGTGGTCTATGGTGTGCCGAGGCAGGACCGCACTGGAATAAGTGCGAGCGCCAAAACGTTCTATCATGAAGACACCGTCCGCCGCGCCTCAAGTATCGGTTGACCGGGTCCACCACCGGCGCCAGCACAGCAGCTTGCCGTATGCGAAATGACGACCCGAGACGATCGATTCACGAGGACCTGGTAGCTTTGCTGCCTCGTTTGCGGCGATTCGCAGCCGGACTGGCAGGCTGGGCAGAGGATCCCGACGACCTGGTTCAGGCCGCCTGCGAACGGGCGCTCGCGAGGCTCGATCAGTTCCAACCGGGCACCCGCCTGGATAGCTGGATGTTCCGTATCATCCAGACCATCTGGCTGGATGGGCGACGGCGATCGCGGCGTTACCAGAGTACGACGCTGGAGGACCTGCCCGACGGCTCGCCGGGCCGGGTGGACGCGACCGCGGAAGGCCGCCTGACTCTCGAGGCAGTGCGGCGCGAGATCGCCCGTCTGCCCGAGGATCAGCGGGTCGTCCTGTTGCTGGTATGCGTCGAGGGCCTCACCTACAAGGAGACGTCGGAGGTGCTCGCCATCCCCATTGGCACGGTGATGAGCCGGCTCGCCCGTGCCCGTTTCGCGGTGGTTCACCTGCTCGAACAATGGGAACGTCCCGACGCGGACAACGTACAACCCCTGCGCCCGAATGGTTATGACAGACGTGGATGACATCACACTGATGGCCTACGTGGACGGCGAGCTGGACGCCGAAACGGCGCGCTCGGTCGAGGCGAAGGTTCAGCAGGACCCCGTAGCCAGGCGAAAGGTCCGCCTGCTGCGGGAGAGCGCGGCGCTGGTGCGCTCGTGCGCCAATGAGCCCGTTCACGATCCGGTCCCTTACGACTTCATCAGGACCCTGGGCGGGTCCGGATCCAAGCCGGGGGCGGTTGTAGACCACGGGCGGCGCCGGTGGCTGGCCGCCGCCGGGATCGCGGCGCTGGTCGCCGGCAGCTTCAGTGCAGGTTATTTCCTCAAGGGTGTGGTTCCAGGTTTGGAGCCGGAGGCGACCGCCGACGAAGAGCTGGTGGACGAGATTGTCGCCTATCATGCCTTTTACGCCGCTCAGCCGGGCATCGTGAGCGAACGATCCGACCGCACGGTGATGGCGCACTGGCTGAGCCAGCACATGCACCAGGCTGTGCGGATCCCTGATCTCAGCCACAGCGGCTTCCGGTTCGAGACGGCCAGACTGTTTCTGTACGAAGACAAACCCATCGCTCAGATTGTCTACCAGTCACCGAACAGCGTCCCGGTCGCGTTGTGCATCGTTGCCTCCTCCGAGGCCCAGGCACGCCCCTTCGAGGCGCTGCATCGGGAGGGCTTCACCCTGATCGTCTGGCGGCGCAATGGCTCCACCTACGTGGTCATCAGCGCGCTCCCCCAGGCCCAGCTTCAACAGCTCAGCGCCGAGATCTCAACCGACCTGTAGTCGAGCCCGGAGACAGGATACATGCCCGACTGTGACTATCTGATCGTCGGTGGAGGTATGACTGCGGCCGCGGCCATCGGAGGGATCAACGAAGTCGACGAGGGAGCCCGAATTGGACTGATCAGCGCGGAACCGGATCCGCCGCCCCGCGAATCAATCTGGGCTCGAATCGCTTCCGTTCGACGCTTGCGGAACTGACGATCATCTCTGCGTCGGTGCCTCGTATCACGCCAGTGCAGGGCGGCTGATGCTGAGCCGACGCCTCTGGCTCACGATGAGCCCGGACGCCGTTCGATTGGCGGCTGTGATCACACCCGACGGCAATCGGGGGGAATAACCCGAAGCGTCGAACGTTGTGACTATCGATGCGGGGCCATTTGATGGCCAACGCAACACGTCGGTCAACCAGCTACTTTATCATCAGGAGAACGACAAGATGTCTTCACAAACCGCCATGCAAGGAACCGGCGCCGTCCTGCTCGCCGTCTTTCTCGTCGGCGCAACGGCAGGATGCGCGTCCACCGGACTGTTCGGACAGGCGCCTCAAGTCCTTACCGACAGCAGCGGCATGACCCTTTACCGGTTTGACAAGGACGAACCCGGATCCGGCAAGAGCGCCTGCTACGGCACGTGCGCCGCCGCGTGGCCCCCGGCGCCTGCGACCCAGATCAACGGGGATGAATTCGGTTCGTTGTCGCGCACCGACGGCACGCCTCAGCTCACCTATGAAGGCTGGCCCCTGTACACCTATTCCGGCGACGCCAAGCCCGGCGACACGAAGGGCGACAACATCCGAGGCATCTGGCACGCTGTCCGGTCCGAACAGATGAGCCGAAGCAACGGTCAATCCGACACCATCGGTGGCGGCGGATATTGATCCACGTGCCCTCCCTCGCCTACTCCGGCCGGTGTCCCTGGATGACGATCACACCGGACCGGGATAGACCGCCATCGACCGGTCCCGGTTTCCAGGTTGACTACGCTCGCACTCGATTCAGTGATTTGAGACGCTGCGAACGTCTGATCAAGCCGCGTGCGAGGAACGTCTCGATCCGATCGAAGGGGATTCGGTCGCCTGCATCGTCGCCATAATAGGCGTCGACGATCCTGCCCTTCTCATCGATGAGGAAATCCGCAGGCATCAGATTGTTGGTGTTGAGGCCGGCGACTCCTACGATGCGCAGCGACATTGCTCAAAGGCCCGCCCACGACGATCGGTTTACCATAAATGTCGATCATCTCCAGAACCGGAGCCCGGCAAGGCACGACTAGTCTCATGCTGACACCCCCTGGGAAAGGCCGGTTCGATGCCGGCTTTCGATCCAGCCCAGTCCAAGGGAAACGGTACGGCAATGAAAAGTCGGAAGAGTCTCTTTCGCATCACGAAACCAGATGAGCTGCCCGGGATCGGGTCAAGTCAGTGTGATCACCAAGTAGATCAGGTACAGCATGCCGTTGATGAGCAGCATCCAGATCCTCAATCCCCGAGGGCGGATGTTGATCCGCACCCATGCGGCACCAGCCAGAGTCACGAGCACGCCGGCCAACACCTCCTCTCTGGGCTCCCACGGCGTGAGCAGAATGCCGATGGCGGGCAGCAGTGTGCCCTGGAACACCATCGCACCGGTGATGTTGCCGAACGCCAGGGTGTCCTTGCCTCTGCGAACCCACAGGATGCTGTTGACCTTCTCTGGAAGCTCCGTCGCGATCGGGATGATCAACAGCGACACCAGCAGCGCGGAGACGTGCAGCAACCCGGAGACACCTTCCACGCCGTGTATGAACCCTTCGGCTCCCCCGACAAGGAGCACCAGGCCCAAAGCGAGCTGCACCAGGATGGTGGCCAACGTCGTCGGAAGACCGGCGCGGGAGAGAAACAGGCCTTCCTCGGCAATCGTTCCGTGTCCGTCCTGCACCAGAGAGTCGGAGGCACGCAGGGTGAGGAGAATATAGACACAGTACGTAATCACCAGGGCGAGACTCAAGCCGATCCGGATGAGGTGCCGGGATTGCGGGGCCCACATGGCGGCCGCCGCGATCCCGAAGGCGAACAGGAAGAAGTTGAGATCCCGCACCAGGCCGGTCTTCTCGGGGCTGATCAATCCCTTCAGCCCTCTCCGGCGCAGGGCGGCTAATCCCATGAGGCAGGTCGAAAGGGTGGACAGCATCAGCGGTGCGCCGAGAATGGAGCCGACCCCGACCTCTTCATTGAGCCGGACATTTGAGGTGCCCGCAAGGATAGCCAGCAGCGGCACCGTGGTCTCCGGGAGCGCAGTTGCAATCGCAGCAAACAGCGAGCCGGTCACACCTTCGGAGATTTTCAGTCTGTCGCCAAGCTGCTCGAGGGCGTTGGTGAACAACTCCGCCGCCACCAGAATCGTGACAAGCATCGCCAGAAGCTCGCCGCTGAAAGTCAGCATGAGCCTCGCTCCTGCTTGACGCTCAGCGGAGACCGTAAGTTGCAGGGGTACGAAGGAGGAAGACGGGAAGTCACGGGCAACCTTTCTTGGGGGTCGGACGATGGTTCACCATGGACACACCACCCACGTCCGACCCGGGATCAGGCGGCATGCCAATGGTCTCGCCAAGCCATCCGACCGAACGCGCCACGGCCTGCGGCCAAGTATGTTGACGCGCTCTCCTCCACCGATGGAGGAAGGCTACTCCCCAATGACGGGTCAGGATGCTAACAGGAGCCTGGATGGGCCGCAAGCGATGCAACTCTTGGTCCTCCCATCGATCCGCAGCCAGAAAGGGGGCTGACGGTGAGCAGGCTCAATCGTGTGTAACGTTCCTTCGCCCCAAACGTCCTCGCGATTCCGCCGCCCTCCATCGAGAGGGTCGGACCACGCCTTCATTTCAGGGATTTCTGACCCTGGCCTCCCTTCACCGACATCTTTCGTGCCGCAATTTCCGCGTATAGTTCGCCGACCACGGCATTGTTGCCGGCCGCAGTCAATGTACAAGACACCGATTCTGATGGCTGTTCTTTCGGCCGTACTCTTTGCGGGGCGCAGGCCGTCTCTGCCCTTTTGTTCCTGGTTGGTGTTTCATTGCTGCTTGTCGAAAGCCATTCGCACTTTCATTTCCACGACACAGTGTCCCACCAGCACTCTCACCGACACGATGATGGCCACCGCAGCCACACCCATCCTGGTATGCCCCGTCCACTCGCCATACCCATCCGCACCATCACGAACCGATTGATCATCGCCACGCGCAATGGCCGGACCTGCACCACCGACATCGTCACACTTCCCGACAACATGAGTGAGCGCCCACCCGGTGCGCCGCGGCTGGCGCTCAGTGAACCTCGCCGTCCACTGCACCCGCCAAACCGACCCGATAGCGATGTCTTCCGCGCTCTGTGGCAGGCTTCCACGGTCGTGCAAGCTGTTTTGAGATGTGCGTCGGTGGGGCCTGTTGACGGACGTCGAATTCGGCCGGGATTGACCCCCCGGGGTGACAGCCCGGTGTCTTTTCGGCAACCATAGACACCTGAATGGGTATGTTTTTGAAAGACCGGTACAACTACCTGCTGCTCGCCTTTTCCGCGCTGGCCTTGGTCGTAGGCGCGGCCGGCCGCGTGGCCGGCCAGGACACCGTCGCCCGGTGGAGCTGGCTGGCGGCCATCGTGGTGACGCTGGTCAGCGTGTCCGCCGTCACGGTGGCCAATCTGCTCCAGCGGCGCGGAGGGGTGGATGTTCTGGCGCTGCTGGCACTGCTGGGCAGCGTGTTGTTGGGTGAATACCTGGCCGGCGTCGTGATCGCCATCATGCTCGCCAGCGGTCGGGCCTTGGAGGACTATGCCGCCCGGCGTGCCCGGCGTGAGTTGTCCGCCCTGCTGCAGCGTGCGCCCCGCACGGCCCACCGCTACCATGGTGGGAAGCTGGAGTCCGTGCCCATCGAGGATGTCCGGGCCGGAGACAAGCTGCTGGTCAAGGTTGGGGAGGTCGTCCCGGTGGACGGCCTTTTGCAGCGCCAGCCGGCGACCCTGGACGAATCCGCCTTGACCGGCGAGTCCATGCCGGTGGAGCGTGTTCCCGGTGATCGAGTAGCCAGCGGTGTGCTCAACGCCGGTGGCCCCTTCGAGCTGGTGGCAATGGCCGGCGCCGAGCAGAGCACGTTTGCCGGCATCGTCCGGCTGGTCGGCGAGGCACAGGAATCCAAGGCTCCGTTCGTGCGCCTGGCCGACCGCTACGCCCTGTGGTTCGTACCGGCATCCCTCGGGCTCGCAGGTGTCGCCTGGGTGGTGTCCGGCGAGGCCGTGCGGGCGCTGGCGGTCATGGTGGTGGCCACCCCCTGTCCACTGATCCTGGCCGCGCCGGTCGCCATCGTCTCGGGCATATCGCGTGCCGCCCGGCGCGGGATCCTGATCAAGAGCGGGGCCGCGCTGGAGGCCCTGGCCCGCACCGAGGTGGTGATGTTCGACAAGACCGGTACGCTGACCACCGGTATGGCTCGCCTGTTGGGTATTGAGGCGCGGGAAGATATCTCTCCCGACGAGCTGTTGCGGCTGGCCGCCTCACTGGACCAGGTCTCTCAGCACGTAACCGCCGTCGCGATCCTCAAGGAAGCGCGCCGCCGGGGTATGACACTCAGCCTGCCCAGCGGCGTGGAGGAAACGCCGGGACAGGGGCTGACCGGGCAGGTCGAAGGGCGACCGGTCGCCCTGGGGACGCCGGCATTTGCGGCCGCGGGTGGCGGCCAGAGCGATTGGGCACGCGAAGTCCAGCGCCGAGCAGCCCGCCAGGGAGCCTCCGCCGTGTTCGTGGCCGTGGACGGCATCCCGGCCGGTGCCCTGATTCTTGCCGACGAGATCCGCACCGACAGCCCGCGGGCGCTGCGCGCCCTGCACCGCGCCGGAATCCGGCGCACTCTGATGGTCAGCGGCGATCGCCAGGATGTGGCCGAGGCCATCGGAAACGCCTTGGGAGTGGATACGGTACTGGCCGAGCGCTCCCCGGCCGAGAAGCTGGAGGCGGTAAGGGCGGAAGTTGCCGAGGGTGTGACGCTCATGGTGGGTGACGGCATCAACGACGCGCCGGCACTGGCGGCGGCCGACGTGGGCGTGGCCATGGGAGCCCGCGGTGCGGGCGCCTCGTCACAAGCCGCCGATGTGGTCCTGCTGGTAGACAGGATCGGCCGGCTGGCCGAAGGCCTGGGCATTGCGCGGCGCACCCATTCCATCGCCTTACAGAGCGTTTTAGCGGGCATGGGCCTGTCAGCGGCAGCGATGGTGGTGGCCGCGTTCGGCTTTTTGCCGCCGGTGGCCGGCGCCCTGGTGCAGGAGGCTATTGACGTGGCGGTGATTCTGAACGCGCTGCGAGCGCTGGGAACATGGCGCGCCGCACGCAGCGGCCCCGGCCTGCCGGCAGAGACTGCCGAGCGGCTCAAATCCGAACATGCCGAGCTGGTGCCCTATATCGAACGATTGGAAACCGCCGCGAGCTGGTTGGCGGACAAGGCGCCGGCTCAACAGAGGGAGGAACTCGTGCACCTGGACGAGATGCTGCGTCGGCAGCTTCTGCCTCACGAGCAGGGGGACGAGCGCGAGCTCTACCCCGAGGTGGCCAAGCTGCTCCCCGGCGAGGATCCGCTGGCGACGATGAGTCGGACTCACCGGGAGGTATTCCACTTGGCCGGCCTGTTCTCCCGAATCGTGGCGGAACTGCCGCGAGCAGGTCCCTCTTCCGAGGAACTGGGAGAGCTCACCCGGCTGCTGTTCAGCCTCACCGCGATCCTGCGCTTGCACTTCGCCCAGGAAGAGGAAATCTTCGAAAGCCTGGCCGATGAGCCTGCTGCGGAGCGGGAGACCCAGCGTCGGTCGGATCAGCCATAGCCGTCATCGATCCGCAGGAGCGC
>JBAUWJ010000023.1:0-36883 GCA_049583715.1 Arenicellales bacterium
TCGGATTGCGGAGCCAGGATGTTGTAATGGATGTTGCCGTCGCCGATATGCCCGAACGGGCAGGGCCTGGCGCCGGGCGCAATGTCTTCCACCCTGCTCGCGGCCTCCTGCAGAAATCGGGGTAAACTCCCGATAGGCACCGAAACGTCGTTCTTCACGGACTCCCGCTGCGCCTCCGAGATCAGCTCCCGAAGCTGCCACAGCTCCTCGCGCTGGCGCTCGTTCTGCGCCAGCACGCCGTCCAGGATGGCTCCGCAATTCATGCCCTCCTCCATGATCGACTCGAGCACGCTGTCCAGATATTCCCCCGCGGCGCCGCTCGCGAGCTCCAGGAGCACGTAGTGATCGTGCGGGCCGTCGAACGGATCCCTCCTGCCCATCCGCGACAGCACGCACTGCAGCGCCTCGCGGCTGATGTACTCGTATGACTCGACCGCGTCCCCGGACGATGAGCGCACCTTGCCGAGCAGGCCGCACGCCGCCTCCGGGCCGGCGACCACGAGCATGGCGGTCCTGCGATTGAGGGGATACGGAAACAGTTTCAGCACGGCCGCGGTGATGATCCCGAGGGTGCCCTCCGACCCGAGGAAGAGCTGCTTGAGATCGTAACCCGTATTGTCCTTGCGCAGGCTGGACAGGCCGTTCCAGATGGAGCCGTCCGCCAGCACGACCTCCAGGCCGAGCACCAGGTCGCGGGCATTGCCGTAGCGCAGGACGTTGACACCCCCCGCGTTGGTCGAGAGGTTGCCGCCGATCTGGCAGCTTCCCTTGGCACCCAGGTCGAGAGGAAAGAACAGACCGTGCTCGCGGGCCTTCTCTTGAACGTTCTGCAGGATCGCACCGGCCTCCACCGTCATGGTGTAGTCGATGGTGTCGACACGGCGTATTGCGTTCAACTTTTCCAGGCTGAGCACGAGCTGCGCGCCGCTTTCGTCCGGAGTCGCCCCGCCGCACAGTCCGGTGTTGCCGCCCTGGGCGACCACCGAAGCGCCGACCTCCCCCGCCAGCCTGACCACCGCCGCCACCGCCTGCGGCGAATCGGGGCGCACCACCGCGCAGGCGACGCCTTTGTAGTAACCCCGTTGATCGACGAGATAAGGCTCCAGGGCGGCGGGCTGGTCCAGCACCGCGTCCTGTCCGAGCGCTTCGCGGAGGCGTTTCAAAAGCTCGACAGACACCGGCGGATTCTCCTGCAGACAATCATTCGATCGATGATAACAAAGGCACGGCCTCCGCCGGACCGACCAGACCGAGGCCGGCGGCGCCACGCCCTCTCGTCTGAAGTGACCCGCAGGGTTGGAGATCGGTTCCCAACCAACACTTTCCCGACGCCGAACCACGCCACCTGGACCCTGTGATTCCACCCAGGGATTCCACCCCGGGATTTCACCCGGCATCCGACCGCGCCACCGTTTGGCCCGGACCGCACTCACGGCACGCGCCCCGGATCCGGGTCAACGATTTGGAGTCGGGCCGCGACTTTGCGATATATTGCCCCGAAAACCAACGTACCGGTCTGTAGCCCATGCCCGCAGAAAGCAACCCGTTCGAAACCGGTCTGCCCAAGACCCCGGCCAATTACGCTGCGCTGTCGCCGCTCAGCCTGCTGCGGCGAACGGCGTCGGTCTACCCGGAGCGCCCCGCTGTCATTTACGGCGACCGGCGCTACACCTGGGAACAGACCTACCGGCGATGCCGTCGCCTGGCGTCCGCTCTCGCGGCCCTGGGGGTCGGCACCGGAGACACGGTATCCGTTCTGGCGCCCAATATTCCGCCCCTGCTCGAGGCGCACTTCGCCGTGCCCATGGCGGGCGGCGTGCTGAACGCCATCAACGTGCGGCTCGACCCCCGCACAGTGCGATTCCAGCTTCGCCATTCCGGAGCCAAGGTCTTTATCGTCGACCGCGACCTCGCAGACACCGCGCTTCAGGCGCTCGAAGGCGTGGACCCGAAACCCGTGCTGGTGGAGATCGACGACCCGCAGGCGGCGCAGGGAAGCTTTCACGACCTGCGCTACGAAGGCCTTCTCGAGCAGGCCTCACCGGACTTCCCCTGCGTGCCCCCCGACGACGAGTGGCGGGCCATCTCCCTGAACTATACGTCCGGCACCACCGGCGATCCCAAGGGCGTCGTCTACCACCATCGCGGGGCGTACCTCAATGCCGTCAGCAATGCCCTGAGCTGGAACATGGGCCTGCATCCGGTCTATCTATGGACTTTGCCGATGTTTCACTGCAACGGCTGGTGCTTTCCCTGGACCGTGACCGCCATCGCAGGCACCCACGTGTGCCTGCGCAAGCTCGAGGCCGCCGCCGTTTTCGATCTCATCGGCGTCCACGGCGTCACCCACCTGTGCGGCGCCCCCGTCGTCCTGAACATGCTGCTCAACAATGCCGGGGCGCAGAAGGTGAAGCCGGCGCGCACCGTCGAGGTGGCCACCGGCGGCGCGCCTCCGCCGGAAGCGGTGATCGCGGGTATGCGCGGACTCGGCATGCGGGTCACCCACTTGTACGGACTGACCGAGACCTACGGCCCCTCGACGGTGTGTGCGCGTCATGACGACTGGGAGGCGAGGCCCGACGCGGAGCAGGCCCGGCTGATGGCTCGCCAGGGCGTCAACGCCCTCATGCTCGACGACTACCGCGTCGCCGACGCCGAATCCTGCGAGCCGGTTCCGAAGGACGGCCAGACCGTGGGCGAAGTCCTCCTCAAGGGCAACACCGTGATGAAGGGATACCTGAAGAACGAGTCCGCGACCAGAAAAGCCCTGCATGGGGGCTGGTTTCACAGCGGCGATCTCGCCGTGTGGCACCCGGACGGCTACATGCAGGTCACCGACCGGGCCAAGGACATCATCATCTCCGGGGGCGAGAACATCTCCAGCATCGAAGTCGAGAACGTACTGTACTCCCACCCCTCGGTCATGGAGGCCGCGGTCGTCGCCCGTCCGGACGACTACTGGGGAGAGACCCCCTGCGCCTTCGTCACCCTGAAGCAGGGCGCCGAGGCCAGCGGCGAGGAGATCATCGATTTCTGCCGCGAGCGGCTGGCTCATTTCAAAGCGCCCAAGACGGTGATCTTCGAGGAGCTCCCCAAGACTTCGACCGGCAAGATCCAGAAGTTCGTGCTTCGCGAGCGGGCCAGAACGTTGTCCGGGAGTCCATAGCGGGCATGCGCGAAGGAGGCACCCCCGGCGGACCCGCCGTCCACGTGCTGATGCGCAAGGAGGAGCTCGATCCCGCCCGGATCGCGGACAAGACCGTGGTGGTCGTGGACGTGCTGTTCGCGACCACCACCATCGCGGCGGTGCTGGACCACGGCGCATCCAGGGTCTATCCCGTGGCGGACGCCGCCGAGGGGCGTGCTCTGGCTGCCCTGCCCGGGATGGATCAGGCCGTATTGGCGGGAGAAACGATGTTCCGGTTCATCGATGGCTTCGCCCCGCCCACGCCGCTCGCACTCTGCCCTCATGTCGCGAAGCGGGGCACGCTGATCTACGCCACGACCAACGGCACGGTGGCCTTGAAGGCCTGCGCCGGAGCCCGGCGGGTGCTGGTGGGATCGCTGATCAACGCCGGCGCCACCGTCGACGCGATCGACGTCTCGCGCCGGGACACCATCCTCGTGCTGTGTGCCGGGACGGCAGGCGCGTTCAACCTGGAGGACTTCTACGGCGCCGGCTGCCTGGTCGAGCGGCTCGCCGGGCGGGTCGCCTGCCGCCTGACGGACGCCGCCCAGGCCGCCCGGGACGCGTTCAGGGCATCGGATGCGGAACCCGTCCTGCGCCGGTCACGGGTGGGGCGCCTGATGCACAAATGGGGCCTGGATTCCGAGGTGGCATTCGCGGCACGGGTGGACCGGTGCCGGGTGGCCGCCGAGCTTCACGGGGACCACGTCCGGACACTGGAATAGCCGGGTGCGCGCTCGCGCCCGCGGCGACGGAGCCGGCCGCCCTTCTCGATCTTCCCTGCAGCCCGGCACCCGGGCCGGGCGGTCGATTAATTCAGTGTATCGCCTTATACTGGCCTCGATTGACATACCCGTTCGAGAGGGGGATTCGTGAGCGCCCTGCAAGACTACAGCCAGATACAACGACAAAAACTCCTGGAGCAGATCCTGCGGGAGGCTCCCCGGGAAGCCGTCTTCGCCGGCGTGGAGCGGTTTCTCAAGCGTTACTTCAGCGACGTGCCGCCGGAAGACATGCTCGAACGCGATGTCGACAGCCTGAGGGCCATGGCGGTGGGCCACGCCGAGTTCGGCCATCGACGCAAACCGGATCAGCCCCTGATACGGATCTTCAATCCCACCATCGCGACCCACGGGTGGCAGTCCACGCATACGATCGTCGAGGTCGTGACGGACGACATGCCTTTCCTGGTGGATTCGGTGGGCATGGCCCTGAATCGCAGGAACCTCACCATTCATCTCACCATCCACCCGCTGATCCGGGTTCTGAGGGACGACGAAGGGAATCTTCTCGAGTTCGTGGACCACACGGCGGAAGGAGGCCGGGCAGAGTCCTACCTGCATGTCGAGATCGATTGCGAGACTGCCGAAAAGACGCTGAAGGACATCAAGGCGGATCTCGAGAAGGTCCTCCACGACGTGTCGTCGGCGGTCGAGGACTGGAAGCCGATCCTGGACCGCATACCACGGGTGCAGCAGGAGATGGCCGCGGCGCCCTCGGCCCTGGATCCGGACGAGGTCAGCGAGGCGTCCGAGTTCCTGTCCTGGCTCGCGGACAACAATTTCACCTTTCTCGGCTACCGGGAATACGACCTCACCACCGAGGAGACGGGCGGTGACGTCCTGAGGATAGTCCCCAAGTCCGGCCTGGGGATCCTCCGGGAGCGCGACGACCAGGAAGTCTCCCTGTCATTCTCCGAGCTGCCGCCGGATCTGCAGCGCCTCGCCCGCGAACCCAGGATCCTTACGCTGACCAAGGGTATCGCGCGCTCCACGGTGCACCGGCCGGGCTACCTCGACTACGTGGGGATCAAGCGTTTCGACGAGGAAGGCAATGTTGTCGGGGAGTTCCGCTTCATGGGGCTTTACACCTCGCGCGTGTACGCCTGCGAGCCGTACGAGATACCCGTCATCAGGCGCAAGCTGCAGTACGTGACGGACCGCTCCGGCTTGAAGAGGCACGGCCACGCCGACAAGACCCTGCAGACCATTCTCCAGGAATATCCACGGGACGAGCTGATCCAGATCAGCGCCGACCAGCTCTACCAGCACGCCATCGGCATCCTGAACCTGCAGGAGCGCCAGCGGCTGCGCTTGTTCACGCGCCTCGATCCTTATCGCCGCTTCGTGTCGTGCATCATCTTCGTGCCGCGCGAGCGCTACGACACCCGGATGCGTAAGCGCTTCGAAGAAATACTCATGGACGCGTTCAACGGAACACGGTCCGAGTTCGACGTCAGGTTCGGCGAATCGGTGCTGGCGCGCGTGCATCTGCTCGTTCATACCGATCCCAAGGTGGAGCTCGACGTCGACTTCAAGGCCCTGGAGTTCGAGCTCGCCCAGGCGGCGCTGAGCTGGCGTGAGAAGCTCGGCAGCGCGCTGAAGAACCAGTACGGAGAGGAGACCGGCAACCAGCTCCTGCGACGCTATCAGGAAGCGTTCCCCGCCGGCTACCAGGAGGAGTTCTCCGCCGCGCTGGCGGTTCGCGACATCATGGCGTTGGAGAAGCTCGCCGGGGGGAAGACCATCGAGATGGATCTGTACCGGGTGCCCGGCGACGCACCCCACACGCTGCGTCTGCGCGTCTACCAGGCCGACGACCCCATCCCCTTGTCCGACATCCTGCCGATGCTGGAGAACATGGGCCTGCGCGTCATCGCCGAGCGGCCTTACCGGCTGCGCCTGAAGGACACCCACGCCTGGATTCACGATTTCCGCATGGCGACGCGCGGCGAGACCCGGGCCAATCCCCAGGAAGTCGTCGGGCGCTTCAGCGAGACCCTGGTCGGCGTCTACCAGGGTGAGATCGAGAACGACGGCTTCAACCGCCTGGTGCTGGAGGCGGGCCTGGATTGGCGGCAGGCCATGACTTTACGTGCACTCTGCCGCTACCTGATCCAGCTTCGCGCGCCGTTCAGCCAGTCTTACATCGAAAGCACCCTTGCCCACAACGGCCCGATCGCCAGAGCGCTGGTGGAGCTGTTCGAGGCCCGATTCAACCCGCACCAGCCGCGCGGCGAGGAGCATCTGGAAGAGCTCAAGGCCAACATCGAAGGCATGATCAACGAGGTGAGCAGCCTGGACGAAGACCGTATTCTCAGCCTCTACCTTTCGGTCATCCTGGCGACGCTGCGAACCAACTACTACCAGAAGGACGACGAGGGCAAGCTGCCGGCGTACCTGGTGATCAAGCTGAGTCCGGAGCACATCAACGCCGCACCCAGGCCGCGCCCCAAGTTCGAGATATTCGTCTATGCCCCCTGGGTCGAGGGCGTTCATCTGCGCGGTGGCAAGGTCGCCCGCGGAGGCCTGCGCTGGTCCGACCGCCGGGAGGACTTCCGCACCGAGATACTCGGCCTGATGAAGGCTCAGATGGTCAAGAACGCCGTGATCGTGCCGGTGGGGGCCAAGGGCGGCTTCGTGGTGAAGCAGCCGCCGTCGAACCCCGAAGCCCTGAAGGACGAAGTCGTCCGCTGCTACAGCACCTTGATCCAGGGGCTTTTGGACCTGACCGACAATCGCATCGACGGGGAGATCGTGCCGCCGAAGAACACCGTCCGCTACGACGACGACGATCCCTATCTGGTGGTGGCGGCGGATAAAGGCACGGCGACGTTCTCGGACATCGCCAACGGCATCGCCATCAGGAACAACTTCTGGCTGGGCGACGCTTTCGCCTCCGGCGGCTCCGCCGGCTACGACCACAAGGCGATGGGCATCACCGCCCGCGGCGCCTGGGAGTCGGTCAAGCGCAGCTTCAGGGAGCTTGGCAAGGACATCCAGTCGGAACCTTTCACGGTCATAGGCATCGGCGACATGGGCGGGGATGTGTTCGGCAACGGCATGCTGCTGTCCCGGCAGATCAAGCTGCTCGCCGCCTTCAACCACCTGCACATCTTCATCGATCCCGACCCCGATCCCGAGACCAGCTTCCGCGAGCGTGAGCGCCTGTTCAAGCTGCCCCGGTCGAGCTGGCGGGACTACGACAGCGCGCTGATCTCCGAGGGCGGCGGGGTGTACGACCGCAGCGCCAAGTCGATCACTCTGTCGCAGCAGGCCCGCGACGCCCTCGGCATCGAGCAGACGGTATTGACTCCCAACGAGCTGATGTCCGCCATTCTCAAGGCTCCCGTGGATCTGTTCTGGAACGGCGGTATCGGCACCTTCGTGAAAAGCAGGCACGAGACGCACGCCGACGCCGGCGACCGGGCCAACGATCCGATCCGGGCCGACGGCGCCGCGCTGCGGTGCAAGGTCATCGGCGAAGGCGGCAACCTGGGCTGCACCCAGCTCGGGCGGATCGAATTCGCGCGCAACGGCGGCCTGGTTTACACGGATTCGATCGACAACTCGGGCGGCGTCGACTGCTCGGACCACGAGGTCAACATCAAGACCCTCCTGGGCCAGGTGATTGCCGACGGAGAGATGGACATGGACGAGCGCAATGCGCTGCTGCGCGACATGACCGACGAGGTGGCCGCCCTGGTGCTCAACAACAACTACCGCCAGACCCAGGCCATCAGCATCTCCAACTACCAGCGACGGGAACGCTTCGACTCCTACGTGCGCCTCATGCGGGCGATGGAGCGCAAGGGCCTGCTTGACCGGGGCCTCGAGTATCTGCCCGACAACGATGCCATCAGGGAGCGACAGAGCGAAGGCGAGGGATTCTGCCGTCCGGAACTGGCGATCCTGCTCTCCTACGTCAAGATAGACGTATATCAGAGGCTGCTGGCCTCGGCGGCGCCGGAGGATCCCTGGCTTTCGACGGATCTGCAGAGCTATTTTCCAAAGGTGCTCAGCGAGCGTTATGAACCCGCCATGGAGAGCCATCCACTGCGGCGCGAGATCATCGCTACCCATTTGACGAACAGCCTGGTCAACTCCGCCGGGTACACGCTGGTGCACCGGTATTGCGACGAGCTCGGATATTCCATCGACAACCTCGTGCGGGCCTACGCGGCCGCGCGCGATATCTTCGACCTGCCGAGCTACCGCGGAGACATCGAGTCCCTGGACAACAAAGTGTCGACGGCGGTGCAGATCGAGATGCATCTGGAAGGGGGCCGCCTGATCGAGCGCGCCGCCGCCTGGCTGCTGCAGAACGTCGCTCTGCCGCTCGACATCAGCAAGATCGTCGAGCATTTCCAATCGGGCATCCAGGACATCAGGTCCAAGCTCTACGACCTGGTGGTCGAGCCGCACCGCGAGGCCCTCAATGCAAAGGCGGCACAGCTCGAGGAGCAAGGCGTTCCTACGGAGGTCGCGAAGACGTCCGCGTCGCTCGGTGCGCTGCTCTCGAGCCTCGATATCATCGAAGCTGCCTCGAGCAGCCGGAAGGACCTTCACCAGATCGCACGGCTGTATTTCCAGCTTGGCGACCAGTTCAACCTTTACTGGCTGCGGGAGCAGCTCGCGAAGCTGGAGGTGGAGCGTCACTGGCAGCGCCGGGCGCAGGACGGCCTCTACTGGGATCTGTACCGCTACCAGCACCTTTTGACCATGGACGTCGCCAATGCCGCCGGTGACGGCCTCGCCGACGTGGACGGCGCCATCGGCAACTGGATCAGTCACAACCAGGATCGCCATGATCGCCTGCGCATCGTGCTGTCCGAGCTCAGAGACACCGACAAGCCGGACTTCTCCATGATCACCGTCGGGGCGCGCGAGCTGAAGGGGCTGGTGGAGCAGGTATCCAAGGCCTCGTAACCGCGTGGACGAGTTCTTTTGCCCCTGCCCGGGCCCGCGGGCGGGTTAGGGCGAGGGTGGTCCCAAGCTCCGCCCCCTCACCCCTGCCCTCTCCCGGAGGGAGAGGGAGTGACGTGCCTCACCTTTTGGCGGATAGCGCCCCGGCGCTACTCCTGATCCGCGATCTGCGATTGAAAGGTATCCACGTACTCCGCGACCTCCCCCGCGTCGGTAAACTTCGCGACGTGCAGCACCGCGTCACCTTCGTGGACCAGGGGCAGGTGGGTACGCCCGATCACGATCCCGGAGAACTCGGCAATGATGGGCTCCTCGCTCTCGCCGTAGGGGTCGGCGACCGTCGCCAGCTTCTCGCCTTCCCTCACGTCGCTGCCCAGGGCCTTGACCCCCAGCAGCACGCCGCTCTTCGGGGCGCGGATCCAGCGACTGCTCTTCGATACATAAGGCTCGCGATTCCTCCGGCTGCGGCGGGCCTCCGGAAGCATATCGAGCTCGCGCATCACGCCGAGGACGCCGCGCACGCCCAGACGCACCGACATCTCGTCTGAGCGCAGCGCCTCACCCGCTTCGTAGACGAGCATGGGAAGGCCCAGCTCGCTGACCACCGCCCGCAGCGAGCCGTCCCGGAAACTGGAATCGAGCAGCACCGGCACATCGAAGGCGCGGGCCAGTCGCAGGTTCTCCGGATCGTCCAGCTCCGCCCGAATCTGCGGCAGGTTGAAGCGGTGCTGAGCACCCGTGTGCAGATCGATTCCGTGGGTGGCGTTGGAGACGATCTCGCTCATGAACAGGTGCGCCAGCCGCGCCGCCAGGGAACCCGTGTTGCTGCCGGGGAAGGATCGGTTCAAGTCCCGCCGGTCGGGCAGGTAGCGGGACTGGTCCAGCACTCCGTACGGGTTGACGATGGGCACCGCCAGCAGCGTACCGCGGATTCTCGCCAGGGCCCGGTGCCTCACCAGTCGGCGAATGATCTCTATGCCGAGGATTTCATCGCCGTGCATCGCCGCGCTGACGAACAATCTCGGGCCGTCCTGCCTCCCGCGGACCACGTGCACCACCATCGCCATCTCCGTGTGCGTGTACAGGTGCGGAATCGGCAGCTCCAGGGTCCTGCGGGCTCCCGGGGGGACGGCCGCGCCGCCGACGATCAGATCAGGTGCATCGCCAGGTCCATCGCGGCTTTTCGCTCCGGCCATCAGCCCTTGCCGCGCGTCTTGGTATGGTGCAGCTTGGCGTTGGTCTCCAGGAACTGAATGATCAGCGAGGCGACGTCCTTGTTGGTCGCCTTCTCGATGCCCTCGAGGCCCGGAGAGGAGTTCACCTCCATCACCACCGGGCCATGGTTGGACCGAAGTATGTCCACACCGGCGACGTTGAGCCCCATCTTCCTGGCGGCCCGCGTCGCGGTGGATCGCTCCTCCGGTGTCAGCCTGATGACCTTCGCCGTGCCGCCCCGGTGGAGATTGGATCTGAATTCCCCCTCCTTGGCGGTACGCATCATGGCCGCCACCACCTTACCGCCCACTACGAAGGCTCGGATGTCCGAACCTCCGGCTTCCTTGATGAATTCCTGGACCAGGAAGTTGGCGCGAAGCTGGCGAAAGGCATCGATGATCGTCTCCGCCGCTTTCCGGGTCTCCGCCAGCACGACGCCCTGACCCTGCGTGCCCTCGAGCAGCTTGACCACCAGCGGTGCCCCGCCCACGAGCTGAATCAGATCCTGGGTGTTCTCCGTCGACGCGGCAAAACCCGTCAACGGCAGACCGATCCCCGCTCGGGCCATGATCTGCAGGGACCGGAGCTTGTCGCGGGAACGGGTGATGGCGACCGACTCATTCAGCGGATAGGTGCCCATCATCTCGAACTGCCGCAGCACCGCGCAGCCGTAGAAGGTCACGGACACGCCGATTCTGGGAATCACCGCGTCGTAAAACGCCAGCTCCCGGCCGCCAAGATGAACACTGGGCTGGTGGGCGGCGATGTCCATGTAGCACTTCAGGGTCGGCACGACCTCGATCTCATGCCCCCGTTCCCTGGCGGCGGCCAGCAGGCGGCGGTTCGAATACAGACGGCTCCCGGATTGAGAAAGCAGTGCGATTCGCATGGTCTATGTACGGAATGTTCCTTGCAGGAATGAGGCTGAGGGATCAACGAGGTATCGCCCGCCGATCGCGGAGCGGCCGAGAAGCATCCTGAATTTCATGGTATCGCGATCGGTCAGGGTAATTTCGATGGGCCAGGAATCGGACCCCAGCCTGACCGTCGTCAGGATCGCTATGCGTCTTTCCGTGTGGCCGCCGGAATCGGTGACGTCCCTCTCGTCGAGGACGTCGGCCGCGCAGTTGATCTCGTATTGTGAACTCGACTGCTTGGGATGTAAACCGAAGCGCACCCGTGGAGCGCCCTTCTCGAGAAACCGGTCGATGAAGAAGGTGTGCAGCGCGGAGGTCCTGGCTCCGGTGTCGATCTTGCACTTGATGCGACGCACGTCCAGCTCGGGCAGAGCCGCCCATTCCCGCCATCCCAGGACACGCACAGTCTTCTTGTTCATGGTTTCGTATTGATTGACACGATCAGCCGGTGACTGGAACTGCGTGCAAGCGGTCGTTCGCCGAAAGTGCACGCCGGACCGCAGTTTCGGTCCGCCTCGGCGGCGCCGTTCAGCTCCGTTCGAAGATAGTGGCGATGCCCTGTCCGAGACCGATGCACATGGTGGCCAGACCGATCTCGGCCCCTGCGTGCTCCATCACATTGATGAGAGTCGTGGAGATCCGGGCGCCGGAGCAACCGAGGGGATGGCCGAGAGCGATCGCTCCCCCGTTGAGATTGACTTTGTCATCCAGGTTGTCGAGCAGACCCAGATCCTTCAGCACGGGAATCGATTGGGCGGCGAAGGCTTCGTTGAGCTCCACGCATTGAATGTCCCCGATCGCCAGGCCGGCTCTCTCCAGCGCCTTGCGGGTGGCGGGCACCGGTCCGTAGCCCATGATGGAGGGATCCACGCCGGCCACCGCCATGGCTTTGACCGTCGCTCGGACGGACAGGCCCAGCGATTTCGCGCGCCCGGCCGACATGACGAGCATGGCCGCGGCGCCGTCGGAGATGGCCGACGACGTGCCGGCGGTCACCGTCCCGTTGACGGGGTCGAACACAGGCTTCAGCTCCGACAGAATCTCGACGGTGGTATCAGGGCGTATGACTTCATCGTGCTCGCACAGGGTGAGCGCGCCGTCCGCGTCGTGGCCCACCAAGGGGATGATCTCGTTGGCGAAGCGGCCTTCTACGGTGGCTGCGTGGGCGCGCTGCTGGGAGCGTGCGCCGAACTCGTCCTGCTGGCGGCGGCTGATCTTGTGGATCCGCGCCAGCAGCTCGGCAGTCAGACCCATGGAGGCCGACGCCTTGGCGACGTGCTTGGCGAGCGCGGGGTTGATGTCGACGCCGTGACTCATGGGAACATGACCCATGTGCTCGACGCCTCCCGCGAGGTAGATGTCCCCCGCGCCCGACATGATCGCCTGGCATGCTGAATGAAGCGCCTGCATCGAGGAGCCGCACAGGCGGTTGATGGTCTGCGCCGGGACTGCCGCCGGGAGGCGGGTCAGAAGCGCCATATTGCGGGCGATATTGACACCCTGCTCGAGGGTCTGGTTGACGCAGCCCCACATGACGTCGTCGACCTCGCCCGGGTCAACGCCGGAGTTGCGGTCGAACAAAGCTTCCACCAGGCGGGCCGACAGCTCTTCGGCGCGCACGTTCCGGAATACCCCGTTCTTCGAGCGGCCCATCGGGGTGCGTACGCAATCGACGATTACGGCGCTTCTGTTTTCGTTCGTCATGATTACCTCTGAAGCAGGCTCCAAGCGATCGCTTGAGGATTGACCGGTCTCGTGGTCTCAAACGCCACTAGCCCGAGGCACAAACCCCCTGCAGGAGACGCGCCGGGGCGGGACGGTCTTCCAGGGACGCTGTGAATACCTCCCTGTACGCTCTGGCGAAAGCATCCCTGCTTTCGACAGCCCTGGAAGCCCGTCCCGTCCCGGCGCTCTGTGCCGACCCGCATCGACGAGTCTCTCTGAGAAGCCGTCATCGACTTCATTGAAAGAACTTCCCGCCGCTTCGGGCCATCTCACGCAAGTGCTCGGTGGGATGATAGGCGGGGCCGAGGTCGGCATATTGGTCGGCCAGCTCGCAGAAGCGTGACGCACCCACAGTGTCGATGTAGCGCAGCGGGCCACCGCGGAACGGGGGAAAGCCGAGACCCCAGATCAGGCCCATGTCCACCGCGACCGCGGACTCGGCGATGTTCTCCTCCAGGCAACGCACGGCTTCCAGGCACATGGGGATCATCATGCGCCATTCGATGTCTTCGTCCGATAGCTCGCGATGCCCGCGGGCGACCCGGGCGACGATCTCGAGCGCCGAGTCGTCGACCAGCTTCTTCGGCTTGCCGCGCTTGTCTTTCTCGTAGCGGTAATAGCCGCTGCCCGATTTCTGGCCCAGGCGCCCGCTCTCGTACATCAGCGTCGACACCGGCTTGAAGTCCAGCTTCATGCGATCCGGGTAGGCCTCGGAGACCACCTCCGCCGCGTGGTGGCCGGTGTCGATGCCGACCACGTCCATGAGGTAGGCCGGCCCCATGGGCCAGCCGAAACGTTCCATCACTTTGTCGATCTGCCGAAAGTCGGCGCCGTCCCGAAGGAGGGTCTCGAAACCGTTGAAATAGGGGAACAGGATCCGGTTGACGAGGAATCCCGGACAGTTGTTGACCACGACGGGGCTCTTGGACATCGCCCGGGCGAAGGTCACGGTCGCGGCGATGGTCTCCTCGGACGTTTTCTCACCGCGGATGACCTCGACCAGGGGCATCACATGGACCGGGTTGAAGAAGTGCATGCCGCAGAAGCGCTCCGGGTGCTTCAGGGCCGTCGCGAGCTCGTCGATGGAGATGGTCGAAGTGTTCGTCGCCAGCACAGCGGTCTCGTCGATGACGCCCTCGACTTCCGCCAGGACCGATTTCTTGACGTCCCGGTTCTCGACCACCGCTTCGACGACGATATCGGCGCCCGCGACGTCCGCGTAGGAGAGTGAGGGGTTGATCCGGTTGAGCACCGCCGCCATGGCGTCGAGGCTGGTCCGGCCGCGCTCGACCCGCTTCACCAGCAGCTTCCTCGCCTCGTCCAGCCCCAGGTCGATGGCGTCGCGCCGGATGTCCTTCATCACCACCGGCGTGCCCTTCAGGGCGGCCTGGTACGCGATACCCCCGCCCATGATGCCGGCACCGAGCACGGCCGCGCTGTGGATGGGTCGCGCCGACTTCTCGTACTGCCTGGCCTCGCGTTTCAAGGCCTGGTCATTCAGAAACAGGCCGATGAGGTTGTGCGCGGCATCTGTCTTGACGACTTCGGTAAACGCGTCGCACTCGATCTCCGAGGCCGCTTCCCGCTCCAGCAGAGCGTGCTTTTCCATCGCGGCGAGCGCGATACCGGGCGCCGGATAGTGCTCTCCCGCCTGCGCCGCGATATAGGCCCGGGCGGTGGAGAACACCATGGTTCGCTCGATCTCGTCGAGTTGAACGGGCCCCTGTTTCTCACGCCGGCGCGGGCGGTTATCGAGCTTGCCCTCGAGGCATTGGCGCAGAATCCTCTTCCCTGCGTCGAGCAGATCCTCCCCGGTCGTCACGGCGTCCACGGCGCCGGCCTTGAGGGCGTCGAGAGCCCCGAAGTCCTTGCCTTGTCCGATCCACTCGAGGGCGTTGTCGAGTCCGATCACCCTGGGCAGGCGGATGGTGCCGCCCCAGCCCGGGAATATGCCGAGCTTGACCTCGGGCAGGCCGACCGAGGCCGCAGTCGCCATGACGCGGTAATCGCAGGCCAGCGCGATCTCGAATCCCCCGCCGAGCGCCACGCCGTTGATGAGCGCCACCGTCGGGAAGGGCAGGTCCTCGAGCCTGGCGAACGTGCGATGCACGTCCAGCATATGGCTCTTGAGAACCTCGGCGGGCCTTGCGAACCACTTGCCGAACTCGGTGATGTCCGCACCGACGATAAACACCTTCTTGCCGCTGCTAATCAGCATTCCCTTCACACCGGCTGCGCCTCCCAGGTGATCGAGCGCCTCGCTCAATTCGTCCAGGGTCGCCGCATTGAACTTGTTCACCGACTCGTCCACCAGGTCGAAACGCAGCTCGGCAAAACCCTCGGGATCGAGCTCAATCCGTATCGACCGGCCTTCGTATAGCATCATTCGACTCCTGCTCGCTTGGAAACCTCAATTATGTCGGGACATCGAGCGCCTTCTCCCTGCGCTCCCCCGAAGGGCCGATGGGAGCGCCCGTGGCGCTCTTTCGGGGCGACGCGACGCCCGTTCTCGCCCCGAGAAGTGGACGCCGCCGAAGCCTGGGGTGAGGAGCTGTGTCCGCGAACCACCCTCACCCTGGCCCTCTCGGCTCTGGCTCCGGGCTTCGGCCTACCTCCTCCATCCCTGGAGTGGTCCCGCTCGCGGGAGAGGAGAGTCGTTTCCCACGGAGCGTCAGACGGGCGCGCCCCAAGGCCATCATGGGGAAGTAGTGGCGATACAGATTGTAATTAATCATGAAACCGCGCGACAGTTCCTGCCCCTGCGCCAGGGTCCCCCCGGATCGTCCCGGTTCCACGCGGGCGCCGGCACCGTAGCCCGGGAAGCCCGTGCCGGTGTACTCGGGCTCATCCCAGGTACCGTCCGGCCGCTGGCGGGCGATCAGGAATGCCAGCCCGCGCTCGATGGCTGGCAGGTAGGTTCTGTGACGGCAGGCCAGCAGGCCCATCAGGGCCCAGGCTGTCTGTGACGCCGTGCTCGGCCCGCGGCCCCGCTGCGCCGCGTTGACGTAAGATGCGCAGGATTCCCCCCAGCCGCCGTCGCCGTTCTGGTGTTCCACCAACCACAGGCCGGCGCGTCTGACGGCGGCCGATTCCATGTCCTCGCCCAGTGCCTCGAAGGCCGTCAGCACCGCACAGGTGCCGTAGACATGGTTCACGCCCCAGCGCCCGAACCAGCTTCCGTCGGTTTCCTGCTCGGCCTTGAGGTAGTCGACGGCACGCGCGATGGCCGGGTGATCGGGTTCGGCGCCGCAGGCCGCCAGTCCCTCGAGGACATGGGCGGTGACGTCGGCGCTGGGCGGGTCGAGGGTTTCCCCGAAGTCGGCGAAGGGGATACGGGTCAGTAATTCCTTGTCGTTGTCCTTGTCGAATGCGCCCCAGCCGCCGTTGCCGGACTGCATGGCGAGCAGCCAGCCCCTTGCGTGGTCTATGGCGGCATTCACACGTCCCGGATCGTCGAGCTGCCGCCTCGCGCGTCCCAGCACGATCAGCGCGACGCCGGTGTCGTCGATATCGGGGTAGTAGCGGTTGGCGCGCTCGAACGCCCAACCGCCCGGCATCGCAGCCGGCAGCTTTATCGACCAGTCACCCTCTTCCATGTTCTGCCTGGCGAGCAGCCACTGCAGCGCCCTCTCGTACTCCGGCGCGTCCTCGGGACTTCGCTCGCAATCCTGGTAAGCGAGGCAAGTCAGGAAGGTATCCCATACCGGGGATTCACAGGCCTGTATGTACAACGCCCCGCCGCTTTCGCAGGACCAGTGCTCGTCCAGCGCACCCAGCGCCTTTGCGAGCACGGGATGGCTCAGCGAGTAGCCTTCGTTGTACAGCGCCATGACGCTGTAGATCCACGGTGGCTGGATGCCGCCCCATGAGCCGTCGGCATCCTGGTGCCGGACGATCCATTCCAGGCACCGTTGGATGGCGGCTTCGCGGCCAGGTGTGAGGCGGAGCGTCTGCATGGCACGCAGGAGGCGATCGGCTGCCGCGAAGAAAGATTGCGAAAAAGAGCGAGATCGCGTCTGCTGGCGCTTTGTATAGTCGAATGCCTCCCGGCCCTCCGGAAACAGCTCGTCCATGCGACGCCCGGGCGGCAGCGGTCGCACCGGGTGCCGCGCCGACAGAAGGGCGATGGGCACCATGGTGGCCCGTGCCCAGCACGCGAAGTGATAGAGGTTGAACGGGAACCACAACGGAAAGCGGATGATCTCCGGCGGCACTGTCGGCGTCTCCCGCCAGGGCCACTCGCCGATGAGCGCCAGCCAGTAGCGGGTGAAGACGCGCGTCATCGACAGTCCTCCATGGCTCAATATCCACTCACGCGCCCTTGCGAGGTGAGGACTGTCCGCCGCGTGCCCGTACGCCCGCAGCGCGGCGTAGCTTTCGACGGTAGTATTGATGTCTCCCGTGTCGGCCTGGTAATAGACCTCCCAGGAGCCGTCCGCACGCTGGCGATCGGTGATGCCCTTCAGAAGCATCTCCGTCCTGGGGTGCTTGTAGCCCAGGAAATGGAAAGCCAGCAGCCATTCCGCCTCCATGCAGGCGTTGGTTTCCAGACGACCCACCCAGAAGCCTTCGGGCTCTTGTCGCCCCGCTATCCATCCCAAGGCCTTGTCGATGCTCCGGTCAAGCTCGGCGCAAAGCCCGCCGGGGGATGAATCGCCGGATATGTCTCGTTCCACCGTGCTCATAGGTCATCGTGATGGTACCAGTCGCTGATCAGGCGACGGGAGATGGAAAATGCGGGCGGCAGGCGCAGCGGCCCCGTCCTGTCCAGGGCCTGCCCCACCTCGCCGCGGTCGAACCAGCGGGCGTCCTCGAGCTCGCCGTCCACCAGCTCGATCGTCCGGGTGTCGTCGGCCCGCGCGTGAAAGCCCAGCATGACGGAGGCTGGGAAGGGCCAGGGCTGCGACGAATGGTAGGAGACCTCCGACACATAGATCCCGGTCTCTTCCCGGACTTCACGGACGACCGCCTGCTCTATGGCTTCGCCGGGCTCGACGAAGCCGGCGATCGTCGAATACCGCCCCGCAGGCCATTCGGGCTTCCGGCCGAGCAGGCAGCGATGACCGCAGTGCACGAGCACGATGATGGCCGGGTCGGTGCGGGGAAAATGGTGGATACCGCAGTCTTCGCCGGTGCATCGGCGCACGTGCCCTCCCTGTACGGAGATCGTCCTGCTTCCGCAGGCTCCGCAGAACGCATGTCGGCGGTGCCAGTAGAACATGCCGCGCGCGTAGGCCAGGACCGAGGCATCACGATCCTCCATCATGGGCCCGGCCGAGCGCAGCTCCACGAATCGGCCGCGCTCCTCCAGCTCCGGCGCGCGCGGATCTTCATCTGGAAGATTCACCGCGAAGCAGGCCCGGCCGTCCGATATGCCCAGGAATACCAGCAGGTCCCGGGCGCCCGGCGCAAGCTCCCGGGGTCTGAGCCAGACAGCCGTCATGGGATCTCCCTCCGCGACAAGGTTCAGATCCCGCCACACGGGGAAGATGCAGGTGTCCGCCCGTTGCAGCAGAACCTCGAGGTCACCGTCACGGACCCGGATCTCCGAGCTGCGCTGCATGGCCGCGTGTACCAGGCCGTTGCCGAGGGACCGCCTCAGGTGGTCCATGTCAGCCCTTTCCGGGTTTCGGCAGCGTGCCGGCCAGCCCTTGCATTGCTTTCCCGAATCCCGCCAGGGACCAACCGCCGTCCACCGGGATCACCGCGCCGCTCACGAAGGCCCCGAGAGGCGAGGCCAGTGCCAGCGCCAGGTTCGCGACGTCCTCCACCTCACCCATTCGCTTCAAGGGCACGCTGTCCGCCACCGCCCGCTGCATGGATTCTCCGGGCGCGAGCCGCGCCATGCCCTCCGTGCCCCTGATGGGGCCCGGCACAATCGAATTGACCCGCACACCCGCCTCCCCCCACTCCAGCGCCAGCACCCGCGTCAACATGTCGACGCCGGCTTTCGCAGCGCACACGTGCGACTGCAGTGGAACGGGAACGAAGGCCTGCGGCGCGGAGATGTTGATGATACACGCGCCGGGCTTGCGCAAAGCGTGATACCCGGCCCGCATCACGTGGTAAGTGCCCACCAGATCTATGTCCACCACGGCTCGAAAGCCGTTGGAGGACATGTCCAGCGCGGCGGCGGGGAAATTGCCCGCGGCTCCGGAGACCAGGACGTCGAGCGGACCCATCTGCGAGAAGGCTGTCTGGATCGCCTGCTCAACGGCGGTATAGTCGCGCACGTCCGCCGCCACGCCCACGGCCGCCTGTCCATACGCCGACAATTGCTCCACGGCGGCATCCACTTTCTCCCGGCTTCGGCTGAGCACTGCCACGCGGGCGCCGGACCGCGCGAACCCCTCGGCGATGCCCAGGTTGATGCCGCTCGTGCCGCCGGCAACGAACACGGTCTTGCCGGAGAAGTCAATCGGGTCCCGCATCGGGTGAAGCATTCACGGGTTGGAGAGGGTTCCTATGATATCGGGAAGCTTCGAGCAATGCTCACTCGCCCGGCGGCGCTCTCAGCGTCCCGGCGGCGTGACCCGGCGGGCCGGCGCCCAAGGCAAATCTTGGGGGATATCGAACCGGAGGCACCGAAATGGCATTCTGGAATCGGCGGTGCTCCCGGCGAGCCTTGGCGTAACGGCAGGCGGATACCTCTTTCCGCCGCGCCGATCGGCTCGCGAGCGGAGCGGCGGTTGCTACAGGCGATGGGTACGGACGAACGCAGCTCAGGCGGTCTCGCGCACCGACTCCGCCTTGCGACCCACGGTCCACTTGTATACCCGCATGGGCGGAATGTTGATCAACTCCAGTGAAACCTCGGGCTTTCCGAAAACGGGCGTCGCCAGCTCGGCGACCCGGTCGCGGAGCTGATAGGCAACGAAGGTCTTTCCGGGCGGTAGCGCCTTGTAGATTTCGCTCACGATCTTCCGCCCGGTTTCCGCCGGCATGGTCGAGAACGGTATGCCGGAGATCACGATATCCGGCTCCCCGACACCGTGATCCTTGATGATTCGGGCGATGTCCACGGCGCTGCCGTGGTGCGGAATCAGGCGAGGATCCTCTATCTCGCGAAGCAGCTCCACGAATTTGCGGTCCAGCTCGATAGTAAGCAGCTTCCCTCGCGGTCCCAGCTCGTTCAACAACGCTCGCGTCGTGCCGCCGGTTCCGGGGCCAAGCTCAATGACGGTGTCGTTCCTCCCGATATTCGCCAGCTTCAGTATACGGCGCTCGAGAAACCGCGAGCTCGGTATGACGGAGCCCACAGTCTGCGGCCGTCTCAGGAAGCCTTGGAAGAATGCAAGGGCGGTATCCCGGTTCGCGCGGCTGAACCTGGCTGACTTATTCGTTACGTTATTGTTCATTCGATCTCCACCAACGGATGCTGTGAAATTGGGGTGGGACACGGAATCTTTGTGCTGGCGAGAGGTGGGCCATCCGGCAGGACTCCAAGCGGTCGGGCCGCCGAGGCGGCAATCGAAATCAATGAGACAGCATCTGACATGGTCATAGAAAACGTGAGTTTGAGCAGGGCTCCCGTATCGATCCGGAGCCGCAAGGGGGCTCGACGGTAGATCTCCACCCCAGCGGCTCCCCGCCCCTCGAGCCGGCCCCTGATTGCCGATATAGCAATGCCGTGAAGTTAACCCCTCGTAACAGAGTTGCCGTTTATCAACAGGCTCCGGAAGCGGCCTGATCAGTAATCTCGAGTCAAAGCCTGTCCGGGCACCCCGGGGATATCCGTACAGCCGGTTGCAAGCCGACCGCCGGCGTCTTCGCCGGAGCGCTTCCCGATAATCATACCAGCCCCGGCGCCGGAAAGACGCACCGCCTTGCCAGTGGCAGCAACATCAGTCCCGGTCGAATTATAATGGTGATAAAGACATAGAACAAAACGGCCGCAGCAGCGTCTTCCAGCCTGCCCCGCCGCCGGCCGTCTCTGCGGTACCAGGCAGGGGCCGCCAAACGCCGGTCCTCGAGCCTGGCGTCCCCTCCAGTGGTGCCGGAGCCCTGAAACAGGGTTCGTCGATGCCGGGCTGCAAACACCTGTCATCAGCCTGCCGGAGGGGCCCGTCCGCCGCGCCGCAAGGGCTGTGGTGTGCGCACCGATCCGGGTGATCATCGAGCCGGCACCGCCGGCTCGATCTGATCCAGAACGTCGCACAACATCCGCCGGAGCACCGGCGAGAACGCCATCTCGAGATGGCCGACAGCGCGCACGGATACATTCTTCGCCCCCTGCAGGGCGGCGCTGCTCTGGGGAACGACGATGTTATCGTGCTCGCTGAATATGTTCGTGATCCTCTCGTTATCCGATCCCTCGATGTTCAAGCGGCGCAGCCAATCGCTGCCGGGACGCATCTGCCGCGTGGTCTTCCAGCCCACAAGCCACGCCATCACGGTCCCGTGGTGAGGCGTACCGAGGCAGATCATCCGGTGAATGCGGCGCGGCGCTTGGCGCGCACACGCCCGCGCCACCAGCCCTCCCATGCTGTGAGCCACTATAACGACGGAGTCACTGCCGCTTCGAAGGCATGCATGCTCGACTCGTTCCTGGAGCTGCCGGGCATAGCTGTCGATACCCGCGAACGGCGGCTCCAGGTTGATGGAGAACAGGTTGTGCCACCCCGCCGCCCGCAGCGCCGGCGCGATATGGTGCCAGAATCCGGCGTTTGCAAAGAACCCGTGAACGAGGATAACCGGCATCTCGCCGGGGATGACGCCCCGGGGCTCGTGCCGCGTCATCATCGCCTCGAATGGATGATAGAAGAAGAAAAGCTTCAAGGTCGCCCAGCTCTCCCGAACGATCAGCCGGGTCAACACCCGTGCGCCGAGGACGGGTACGTGATAATCCGCGCGAGGCCAGTAGGCGACGGCAAAGCTGGACAGAATCGGTGCGATGCGGGTAGCCAGCGCACCTGCCAGGGCCCAGCACACCGCCTGTGTGGCGGTGCCGCCCGCCAGAAATACGACGAGCGTGACAGCGGCGACCGTGGCAACGATCGACCCAACGGAGATTTGCGCCACCGACCTGAACATGAACACGGGCGGAAGAGCCGGGTCAGCCGAACTTCGCTTTGCGCTTCTCGGTGAACGCTGTCACGCCTTCGGCGAAATCGGCGGTCCGTGCGCACTTTTTGAATGACGCCTCCTCCAGGGCGATTTGCTCTTCGAAGGTGTTGTCCAGCGAGCCGTAGAGCAAAGCCTTGGTCTTTGCGTAGGCGAGCCGCGGGCCTCGCACGATCTGACTAACCCACTCGTCCAGAGCCGCCTCCAGTCCGCTGTCCGGGACCACCCGGTTCACGAGGCCGAGCGCCAGCGCTTCGCCGGCATCGAACCGGTTCCCCAGGAGGGCGAGCTCCATGGCTTTCTTGAAACCCACCACCCGGGGCAGTATGTAGCTGCTGCCGCCATCCGGGCTGGTCCCTATGTGGCAGTAAGCGAGCGTAAACTGGGCGCTCTCGACCGCCACCGCCAGGTCGCACGCCGCCGCCAGGCTGACCCCGAAGCCGGCCACGGACCCGTGGAGTGCGCCTATCACCGGCGCCGGCATCGTCCGCAGCGTCTCGATGATCCCGTGAACGTTCCGCAGTATCGGATCGAGCTCGCTCGTCTCGCCATCCTTGAGTACTGGCAGCATGCGTTTGAAGAAGCCGATGTCACCGCCCGCCATGAAGCCTCTTCCGGCGCCCCTGAGGACGACGCAACGCACTTCTTCGTCCTTCTTGAGGCCGAGAAGAACGTGGTACAGCTCGTAGGCCATGTCCGGACTCAGGGCATTCAGAAGCTCCGGTCTGTTCAAAGTGACGGTGGCCCGGCCGCCGTCGACTTCCACGAGAACGTTGGTCATGGATGTAGCTCCGCTGTTTCGATACAAAGGTTACGGCAACGCGTTCGTGCACCCTTCGGCCCTGGGGATGCCGCACAAACGTCGTGGCGAGGCGCCCTTTCTCGACTCTGGCTTCGACCGTTCTACCTCGTCCATTCCCGGCCGCAACCCCCCCCGGGGGGGCCGTTCCCGGGAGGCAAGTTCGACACCCATTGTCTTTCGCTCTCGCCAAGACGCCAGGCAAGCCAAGAGGGATCGGGCTGCGTCTTGGCGAGAGTCAATGACGTCGAGCCCAGTGCGCCCGGCAAGCCCGACTTCCTACCGAGGCCCAGCGGCCGCGGACATCGACCTAGTGTACGCTAGGCCGCTTCGTCGCCTTCGTTGCCCTTCCCGTCGCCGCCCTGTCCGCCGTCCCCGACCACAGGCGCCCCGCCACCACCGGAGCCGGCACGGAGCGTCGATTGCGGGGGGAAATGGTCCACGGCAATGACTTTGAGAGTCGCTTCGCGGGCCCGGGTCAGGACCTCGGCCTCGCGGGACGATACGAGGTCCTCTTCGAGCAGCTCCGCCACCCAGTCCTTGTAATCGCAACCCGGCGCAGGCTCGAAGCGGTGCCCCATTCCCTTCAGCTTCTTCAGCAGGGGCGCGGCCTCCAGCACTTTGCGCAGCGCGTCCTCCAAGCAGCCCGTGACGTCATTGGGGCTGTCGTTCAGGTATATGCCGGCGGTGAGGCGATCGCGGGTGTCCGAGGGCTCGAGCAGCAGGTCGGCGACCCGGTGCCCGAGCCGGTCACCGGGACCGCGTTGTCGCCGCCCCAACGGAAACACCACCGCCCGCAACAGCACGCCAAGGGCCGGGATCGGGAAATTGCCGAGCACACCGTCGAGCGCCCGCTGGATCTCGTAGAGGCAGTGCCGGCAGGCCCACTCCACCAGGGGACGGTCGGCCTCGGGCTCGCCGAAATCCTTGAATCGCTTCAACGCGGCAGTGCCGAGATACAGGTAACTGAGTGCGTCGCCGAAACGTGCCGACAGGCTTTCCTTGCGCTTCAGAGCACCACCCAGAGCCAGGAGGGTAACATCCGCAAGCAGGGCGAACGAGGCGCTGTATCGCGCGAAACGACGGTAGTAAGTCGCCATCTTCCCACGCTCGCCCCCGGGGGCCAGCAATGAACCGCTCAGGCTGTAGACGAGAGACCTGACGCCGTTCGTCACCGTGTACCCGACATGATCCGCCAGCATCCGGTCGAATTCGTCCCTGACGGAGTCGTCGATCTCACTCTGCGACAGCCTGATCTCGTTCAAGAGGTAAGGGTGGCAGCGCATCGCGCCCTGCCCGAATATGATCATGCTGCGCGTCAGGATGTTGGCCCCCTCGACGGTAATGGCGATGGGCATCTCGGCGTAAGTCTGCGCGAGGTAATTGGCCGGTCCCCGGCAGATGCCGCGCCCGCCGTGTATGTCCATGGCGTGGTTGACCACCGTCCGCGCCGCTTCCGTGAGATGGTATTTCAGGATCGCCGTAATGACGCTCGGGCGCTCCCCCAGCTTCAAGGCGGACGTGGTCAGGAGCCGTCCGGCATCCATCATGTAGGTGAGTCCGCCGATCTGCGCCAGGGCCTCCTGCACGCCTTCGAACTTGCCGATGGGCATCCCGAACTGCTCGCGAACCATGGCGTAAGCCCCGGTGGTCCGGGCGCAGAGCTTCGCCGCCGCCGTCCCGGATGCCGGAAGGGAGATCGCTCTGCCCACTGCCAGCGACTCCATCAGCATGCGCCAACCCTTCCCAATCCAGTCCCGGCCGCCGATCACGAAGCTCAAGGGAATGAACACGTCGGTGCCGAAATTGGGGCCGTTCTGAAAGGCCGCGTCCATGGGGTGATGACGTTCACCGATCCGCACGCCTTGAAGGTCCGTGGGGACCAGGGCGCAAGTGATGCCCAGATAGTCGACCTCACCCAGCAGGTGTTCGGGGTCGTAGGCCTTGAAGGCCAGACCGAGAAGCGTGGCCACCGGCCCGAGGGTGATGTAGCGCTTCTCCCAGTTGAGCTTGAGGCCCAGCACCTCCTCCCCGTTGTACTCGCCCCGGCACACCACGCCGTGGTCCGGGATCGAGCCCGCGTCCGAGCCGGCCAGGGGACTGGTGAGCCCGAAACAGGGTATTTCTTCGCCCAGCGCCAAGCGCGGCAGGTAGTACTCCTTTTGCTCCTGGGTACCGTAGCGCAGCAGCAGCTCGGCGGGACCCAGCGAGTTGGGCACCATGACGGTGACCGCGGCGGTTCCACTGCGGCTCCCGACCTTGACGACGATGGCCGAGTTGGCTTCGGGCGAGAACTCCAGGCCGCCGTATTCCCTGGGGATGTTGATCGCCCAGAAGCGCTCCCGGGCCATGAACTCCCAGACCTCCTTCGGAAGATCCCCGTCCTCGCTGATCCGCCAGTCGTCGAGCATCGCGCACAACTGCTCTACCGGTCCGTCCATGTAGGCCTGCTCTTCCTCGCTCAGGCCCGGCGGAGGAACGTCGAGCAGCTTTGCGTAGTCCGGGTTGCCCTGGAACAGATCCGCGTCCCACCATGTCGTACCCGCCTCGATGGCTTCGCGCTCGGTGTCGGAGATCGGCGGCAGCGCCTTGCGCAGGTATTCGAGGATCGGGTTGCTGACGTACTGCCGCCGCAGTCCCTCGAAGTTGAACAGGATCATGACGATGAGCAGCGGCCACAAGATCACTGCCATCAGGCCCGGCAGAACGCCGGTCGCGCTCAACAAAACCACACCGGCTCCGAAGAGGACGGTCCAGGTGAGCAACGAAAGCCGCCACTGTGTTGTCGCGTACAGGAACGCGAACAGTGCGACGAGACTGACGATCCAGAACATGCACTTACCCCCTCTGCGAGGTCCCGCGGGTTATCTTCGGAAAAACCAGAGAATGATCGATACCACGATGCTGACGATGATCATGGTGGTGATCGGAAAGTAGAAGCGAAAGTTGTCTCTCTCGATTACGATGTCCCCCGGCAGGCGGCCGAACGGCAGCTTCGACAACCAGGGCCACGCCATCCCGACGACGACGATCAGCAGGCCAATGACGATCAGGCTTCGGCTCACGGCAACCGGCATTATAGCCCGCCGCGCCTGCGCCGGGCAGCAGCGCCGGGCGGCAGGCACGGCATGCCGGGTACGCGGAGAGTCTCCTCAATCGACCGCCTTCCCGAGCACGCGCCGCAGTCTCTGAATAGTTCTATAAGTCTTGCTCCGCCGGAGCTGGGCGGCGCTCCTTTGCTGCTGGACATAGCGGGTATTCCATGGCCCGCGACCACGCCTTCTCGCCGATTCGAGAGGTTGCTCGAAGATTCGCGAAAGAAATGCGTCGAGCGCTGTTTCGTCGCACCAGTGCATCGGGGTCGCGTCCGGGAAGACCGGCTGCGACATGACCTCACACCACTTCTCGTCATCCTCGTCGAGCTTCCGGACCCGCGCCAGAACGGCGTCGAGATTCTCGTAATCATGACAGTTGACCATCGCGGCGGTGTTGAAATCCCTGCCAACCGATGGATTCCCCCAGTATATCGGTATGGTGTCCGCAAGAAAGGAGGCCAGCAGCTTCTCCGTGGTATAACCGTCGTGCAGCGCATTCTCGGAAGCGATCGAAAACTTGTAGGCCTTGCGGTGCTGGATGCTGTCTTCGAACCACCCCTTGGCCTTTCTGTCGGCGAGCATCCCCCGATCCATGTTGTTGAGATGCCTGCCGGCCGAGTCGAGCCGCTTGTACCCGCTCAACACATTGAAAATCTCACTCCGGCGAGGATGGGCCCTGGTGCTGGAGTACAGATAGTTGCAGAACTTCGATTTCCCCGCGAGAAGCGCCTTTGCCATGGACGGACTGCGCTCGCGGCGGCACAGTCGACTCATCGTATCCGCGCCCCAGCTCAGCCAGCGCAGATAGCGGTCTGCGAATTCGATTCGGTCGAAGCCGACGGCGTAGTCGCACAAGTTGAAATCCGGGACGATGGCTTCGCCGGTCCAGAATATCTTGATCTTGTCATCATATTGAAGATGCGAGTCTCCGAACGCCGAATACAGGAGATAGTCCGGATCATCGCAGATCCTGACGTCGTACCGCTTCGCGAGCCATCGGTAGAGGACGGAGTCCCGCTTCTCCGTGTTCCTCGGGAGGTCCACGAAATCGATTTTGACGATGGTCTTCTGGTTCATAAGGCAGCCCGGCGCCCCCGCCCGGTGCTTCGAGGATACCTGATCAAAAAAGGGAGGGCACGAATGCCGGAGTATGACCGCCCACCGTCGCTGCGGTACAATACGAACCGCACCTGAAACCGGATTCCCACTGAACGATCCCTCCATGAGCGATGTCAAACTGCCGCTGGTACAAAGCGGCGTGAAGTTCAAGACCCCGCAGGGATTCAGCGCCATCAAGGACGGGGTGAAGGCCCACGGGCGGCCCGTCGGCGCGGCGCCGCAGCGGCACGACCAGCGCAAGCCCCCCTGGCTGCGCGCGAAGATCGCCGGCGGGGAGCGCTACCGCCAGGTGAAGGGCAATGTCGACCGTCATCGCTTGAGCACCGTGTGCGAGGAGGCGCATTGTCCCAATATCGGTGAGTGCTGGAGCAACGGCACGGCAACGATCATGCTGATGGGCTCGGTGTGCACCCGTGCCTGCAGGTTCTGCGCCGTCGATACCGGTAATCCCAGGGGATGGCTGGACAGTGAGGAGCCCGCGAACACCGCCGAATCGGTGGAGCTGATGGGACTGAGGTACGTGGTGCTGACGTCCGTCGACCGGGACGACCTCGAAGACGGCGGCGCCGGCCACTATGCCGCCTGCATCCGGGCGATCAAGGCCAGGAACCCCGGCACCGCCGTCGAGGCGCTGACACCGGATTTCCGGGGAGATCCTGCCGCCGTCGAATGCGTCATCGACGCCGGACCGGAGGTGTTCGCCCAGAACATCGAAACCGTGAGCCGGCTCACCCACGTCGTCCGCGACCCGCGCGCCGGATACCGGCAGACCCTGGATGTCCTGGCCCACGCCAAGCGGTACGAACCCGCGGTCCTGACCAAGACCAGCCTCATGCTGGGTCTCGGGGAGAGCGATCTCGAGATCGAGCGGACCATGGACGATCTGCGCCGTGTGGACTGCGATATCCTGACGCTGGGCCAGTACCTGCGCCCGACGCGCCACCACCTGCCCATCGACCGTTGGGTCACACCGGATGAATTCAGGAAATACCGGCAGTGGGGACTCGAGAAAGGCTTCATGGAGGTGGCCTCGGGCCCTCTGGTTCGGTCCTCGTATCGCGCCGACCGGATTCTCGACAGGAACAACCTCGGTCTCGAGGGCGTGCGTCCCGCAGCCAAGTGAGGCCGGCCTGCCGGCCGCGCGATCCCGGATCTACGAGGATTTATCGCAGTCCGGCGCGTTCTCGATGGAAACCACCGGGCGGTCGAATACGCCCTTCTCCCGCAGGCGCTTGACGGCATCGCGCAGGAACTCCGCGAAAGAGATCTTCGGATCGTTCTTCTGCATGAAAGTCTTGCGATCGACGCGGATCTCCGCGTGCTTGAGCTGTGCGCCGCAGTAGGTACCCACGGCCTCCACGTACTTGCCGCTGCTCTCGGGCTCGCAGCCCTCGAAGCCCTGGCGGGACACTTTGATGTCATCGATCCCGTGGTTCTTCAATATCTGCGCGATCCGGGCCACCGCCGCCTGGGGGTCCTTGCCGGCCGCGGCTATCCTCGCCTTGACCTCGGCACTCTCGTGGGCGCTCAGCGCTCCTTCGTCGATCACGACGTTCGTGTCGCTGAGCGCGCAGTTGTGGTACGCCTCGACGATGACCGCCTGCGATGCCCTCGCAGGGGCTGCCGCCAGCATCACGACGACGGCGACGAGCAGCCGGGGGACGAGGAACGTCGATGCAGGCAGTGACCGGTAGCGAGTAATCAAGGACACTCTCACAATTTATACAGCGTTTCCGTTCAAGTATAGGGGCTATTCGACCGACGCGCACGGGCGGCCCTACGACCGGCGCTCGCTCCACCGACCCCGCGGTAGTCAGCGGCACATGGGCCTGTCCCGCGGGCGCTTCCTGCGCCCCGTGCAGACATGCGTGTAGGCCTCCAGCCCCGTATTGCGGTTGCCGGCAGGCCGCGCTAGATTTGCTTCAATATCCCTACATTCATCACTCCGGAGCCACGCAATGTCCGCAGTCCTGTCCCTTTCCGGCTGGAGAAGCCGCGCCGAAGGCCTGTCATTTCCCACACAGGCGTTCATTGACGGCAAGTACGTCGAAGCCGCATCCGGGAAGACTTTCGAATGCATCAGTCCCGTGGACGGCCGTGTGCTCACGCACGTGGCGGCGTGCGACGCCGAGGACATCGACCGGGCCGTCAAAGCGGCGCGGCGGTCCTTCGAATCAGGCGCGTGGAGCCAGATGGCCCCGGCACGCCGCAAACGGGTCCTGCTCAAGTTTTCCGGGCTGATACGGGAGAATCTCGAGGAGCTTGCGCTGCTTGAAACCCTGGACATGGGGAAACCGATCCGAGACGCCCTGGCCGTCGACATCCCCGGCTCCGCCCGCTGCATCGCCTGGTATGCCGAAGCCGTCGACAAGATGTACGACGAGGTGGCACCGACCGAGAAGTCCGCCCTGGCCCTGATTACCCGCGAGCCGCTCGGCGTCGTCGGCGCTGTCGTTCCCTGGAACTTCCCGTTGATGATGGCGGCGTGGAAGCTCGGACCGGCGCTGGCTACCGGCAACAGCGTGGTCCTCAAGCCCGCCGAGCAGTCGCCGCTCACGGCGCTCCGAATCGCCGAGCTGGCGATGGAGGCCGGCCTGCCGGAAGGCGTGCTGAACGTGGTGCCGGGCTTTGGTGAGACCGCGGGGCAGGCCCTCGGCCGCCATAGCGACGTGGACGCCGTGGCTTTCACGGGTTCCGCCGAGGTCGGCAAGCTGTTTCTCAAGTATTCCGGGGAATCGAACATGAAGCAGGTATCGCTGGAGTGCGGCGGCAAGACCCCGAACATCATCATGGCCGACGCGCCCGATCTCGAAGCCGCTTCCCGGGCGGCCGCGGATGCCATCTTCTTCAATCAAGGCGAAGTATGCAACGCCGGGTCGCGCCTGATCGTGGACCGGCAGGTGAAGGAGCTGGTGGTGGAGAAAGTGATGGAGGCCGCCCGCGCCAGGCAGCCGGGAGACCCGCTCGATCCGAATACCGTGATGGGCGCCATGGTGGACGAGATACAGATGAACCGGGTACTGGACTACATCGTCTCGGGCTCAACGGGCGGCGCCAGGCTCCGCATCGGAGGCAAGCGGGTACGCCAGGACAGCGGCGGCTACTACATCGAACCAACCGTATTCGACGACGTCGACAACGACATGCGCATCGCCAGGGAGGAGATCTTCGGTCCGGTGCTGTCGGTGTTGGGCGTCGACGACCTTGAGGAAGCGCTCGCGATGGGCAACCGGTCCGATTACGGCCTGGCCGCCGCGGTATGGACCCGGGACATCAGCAAGGCCCACAAGGCGGCCCGCGCACTGCGCGCCGGCACCGTCTGGGTCAACTGCTTCGACCATGGCGACATCACCGTACCCTTCGGCGGATTCAAGCAGTCCGGCTTCGGGCGTGACAAGTCGCTCCATGCGATGGAGAAATATACCCAGCTCAAGTCCACCTGGATTCACCTGGGCTGAGCTGAGCGCGCAGGGAGCACCGGGCTGCGTCCCGTCATGGCCGGAGAACCTCTCCGGCGTTCCCGCGCCGGGAAGCGCGCGCCGGCTCGATCGCCATGCGCTCTCTCCGGGCGCCGAGCTGGGTGAGCAGTATGCCCGTGAACACCAGAGCGGCGCCCGCGGCATGATAGGGCCGCAGTGCCTCGCCGAGAATCAGGGACGCCAGCAGTGCGCCGGACACCGGCATCAGGTTGATGAACACGCCGGCGCGGGCGGGCCCGACGAGCGCCACGCCTCGGTTCCAGCACAGAAACGCCACCACCGAGGCACCGGCGCCGATATAGGCCACACCACCGGCGATCGCCGGCGTCCAGGCGACGTCGAGCACTCCGGGATAAAGCACCACCAGCGGCGTCATCCACAGCAGGCCGAATGCGGTGCTCACCGCCAGGGTGCTGCGCTCGGGAAGTGAGGGCGGGCGGCGCTTCAAAAGCACCGAGTAGGAAGACCACACCGGCACCGCCGCCAACATCCACAACTCGCCCCGGCCCAGGCCCAGCCCTTCCAGGGCCTCGAGGTCCCCGTGACAGATGAGCACCACGGCACCAGCGAAAGAGACCCCGATGCCGAGCCACTGCCGGGGTCCTATAGGCTCCCCCAGGGCCAGGCGAGACAGCAACATGATCGCTGCCGGGGCGGTGGAGAGCACCAGCAAAGCGTTGGTTGCCGTCGTGTTCTCCAGGGCTTTGTAGACCAGGATGTGAAAACCCGCGACACCGGTCAACCCCAGTGCCAGCAGGTATCGCCAGGCGCCGAGGATGATCCGCCGGCGGCGACGGATCTCGGTGAGGGCCACGGGCGCGAGAATCAGCAGCGCCAGGGACCAGCGATAGAAGTTGAGGCCGACAGCCGGGACGCTCCCCCCCAGGGCCCGGCCCGCGATGAAGTTGCCGGACCACAGCAGCACCGCACAGGCCAGGAGCAGCGGCGCCAGGACGCGTGCGGGGTCGGACTTGGGGCTCGTATTCATGACGGTTGGATCCGCGGGTTCCTGTCGGGGCGGACAGAATGACAGGCCGGCACCTTCGTGGCGTGAGGCAATTGTCCCGCGCCGGGACCCGGTCGCCCACGATGGATGGGACAGTTGTCCCGGTCGTACGCGGGGTCAGGACTCGGGCCGCGACACGCCCAGCCCGGCCTCCCGCGCCGCGACGATGGCTGCGCTGCGGCTGGACACGCCGATCTTGTCGAAGATACGCGTCAGGTAGTTGCGCACGGTCTTGGGTGACAGATGCAGTCGATCCGCGATGTCCGCGTTGCCGATGCCCGTGGCCACCAGGGCGAGCACGTCCCGCTCCCGTTCCGTCAGCTCCGCCAGTGGATCGGGGCGCCGGCTTCCGGGCGGACCACCCGGGTGCTCCGCGACGGCGAACCCGGTCAGCTCTGACAGAAAGTCGTCCCAGGCCCGCTCTCCTTCGAGCATGATGTGGTTCCGACCCGCCAGCGGCACGAAACGCGCTCCCGGAATCTCTCCCGCCAGATGGCGCCCCTCCGCGAAAGGAATGCGAGCATCGTCCTCGCAGTGCATGACCAGGGTCGGCAGCTTCAACCGGCGGGCGGTCTCCGTCACGTCGAGCCGGTCTATCACGGATACGATGCGCGCCGCCGTCTCGGCCGAGGCGGAACCCCGCTGAAGCTCATTGAACTGCCGGATCTGCTCCAGGTCGCCGCCCGGGATGAAAAGCGATGAGAAAATCTGCCGGAAGGCCGGGTTTTCCCGGCTCCAACCGAGCCGGACCAGCTCGACCAGGGCGTCCGCCTCCCGCGCCTGCTCCCCACCCTCACCCCAGAACCGGCGGCCACGCAGGTAGCTGCCGTACAGAACCAGGTGGGAGACGCGCTCCGGGTGGCGATCGGCGTATTCGATCGCGATCGGCCCGCCCTGGGACATGCCCAGCAATATGAAGCGCTCGAGGCCCGTGCTGTCCACCACGCGCTCGAGATCACTCACCCAGGTCTCGAGGCTCATCTCGTCCACGCGCCGGTCCGATAGACCGCAGCCCCGCTGGTCGTAGCGCACCAGACGAAAGTGCCTCGACAGTCCCTGGTGCTGGTGGCGCCAGATGGGGCTCGTCCAATCGTGGCCGAGATGCGTCAACCAGTGCGCCGACTTCACCAGAGGGGGGCCGGATCCCGATACGGCGCAGGCCAGACGAACCCCGTCGGCGGTCGTGCAGAAGCGGATTTCCTGATCCACGACCTGGCCGTCTACCGCGACACGGCCGGGTACTCCGGCGGGCCACCTTCCGCCGGCGTCTCGACCTCCACGGTAACGCTCAACGACCGGAATCGTCGGGCAGGCAATCTTTCAGCTCCTCGAGGATCGACTCGAGGCCCTCCTTGTGGCGGCAGATCTCTTCGAGGCTCAGGCCGGTCAACTCGTAGGGCAGCACCAGCCATTTGTCCGTTTCATGCACGTAATAGTCGGGCGCCCGACCGGTCCTGTTCCTGTCCGGCTTGTACCAGGGAACGGCGATCCGCACCTCCCCCGGCATGTTTTTCCTCATCTTGTACGTCAGCCGGTCTATAACCGCCTTGACGTTGAGCCCGCTGCTATACACATCGTCGACGATGAGAAACTTGTCGTCCGCGTTCATCGTTTCGAGCAGGTATTGCAGGCCATGGACGCGAATGGAGTCCGCGTTGTCGATAACCTGCTGATAGGTCGCCGCGCCGCGGTAGGACGTGCGGATCGAAATGTGGTCGGTGTCGATGCCGAAATACTGCAGGCACTCCTGGACTACGATGCCCACCGAGCTGCCGCCGCGCCAGATGCCGACCATGAAGTCCGGCCGGAAGCCGCTCTCCACGATCTGCATTCCCAGGCGGTATCCGTCCAGCAACAAGTCCTGCTCCCGGATGAACAGCTTGTCGGCCGCGGCGTCGTGCATGGGCGTGAAGTCTATCACGGCGGTTCCGAACCCGGCCCCCGGGTCTATATACTTGCCCCAACACGAGGAGCGCGACATGTCCGACAAGCTTTACCTCAGCGCCCAGTCGCTGCTGGAGGATTCATTCCGGCTGGGGGCGCGAATCCTCAAAAGCGGCTTCAGACCCAGCGTGATGATCGCCATCTGGCGCGGCGGCGCCCCGGTCGGCATCGCAGTGCAGGAGATGCTGGACTACTTCGGTGTCGAGACCGACCATATCGCCATCAGGACTTCGTCATACGGCGCGGGTATCGACGATCGCGGCGGCACTATGCGAATCCACGGTATGAACTACCTGATCAAGCGCATCCGCCACGAGGACAGGCTCCTGATCGTCGACGATGTCTTCGATACCGGATATACCATAGAGGCGGTTATCGACGATCTGCGGCGCAAGGCACGCATGAATACGCCGGCAGACATCCGCGTCGCCGTGCCCTGGTACAAGCCGGACAGGAACAGGACCGGGCGGATACCCGACTATTACCTCCATGAGACCGGAAGCTGGATCAAGTTTCCCCACTCGCTCGAAGGCTTGACGAAGGAAGAGATCCGGCTCCACCGCCCGGACATCGACGCGATCGTGCACGGCTGATCCCCGGCCTTCCGATCGCGCCGCCATTCCTGCGCGACGGGATCAAGACGCCACCTGTTCCGCTCGACTTATACGGGCCCGGAACAAGCGCGCGCAGTTCCCGCCGGCTTCAGCCGTATCGAGACGGGATTCCGCCGGCGCCTCCGCGGCTCGGCCGCAGTGCAACAGGTGTGTTACAGTGTCGGCCTTCAGGCACGATATCCCCCGCAGATCGATTTTCAGCAAGAGGCATGAGCACCAAGCCCGTCGTTTTAGTCACCCGCAAGCTGCCGGAGGCGGTCGAGAACCGGCTCCGCAGGGACTACCAGCCCATTCTCAACGAGCAGGACCGGCTCTATGAGAGCGACGAGCTCATCGAGCTGGCGGCCGGCGCTGATGCCATCCTGGCTTGTCACACCGAGCGCTTCTCGCGCGACGTGATCGAGCGTCTCCCCAAGCGGGTGCGGGTCATCGCCAACTTCTCGGTCGGTGTGGATCACGTGGACCTCGCCGCGGCCGGCGAGCGAGGATTGACGGTCACCAATACCCCCGACGTTCTGGCCGACGCCACCGCGGAGCTCACCATACTGCTGATGCTCGGCGCCGCCCGCAGGGCGAGTGAGGGCGAGCGCATGATCAGGGCCGATCAGTGGCGAACCTGGAGCCCCAGCTTCATGATCGGCATCGAGATGACCGGCAAGCGCCTCGGCATCATCGGCATGGGCCGGGTGGGCCGCGTCACGGCCAGGCGGGCCCGTGGCTTCGATATGGAGATTCACTACTGCAACCGCCACCGGCTGCCTCCCGAGCTGGAGGCCGGTGCCACCTACCACGAAACTCCCGAGGCGATGCTGCCGCTCAGTGACTTTCTCGCCCTTCACTGCCCCGGGACGCCCGAGACGCACAACCTTCTGAACGCGGAGCGCATAGAGCTGCTCCCGGACGGCGCGGTGGTGGTTAACGCGGCACGCGGCGCGGTGGTGGACGAAGAGGCCCTGATCGCAGCGCTGCGCAGCGGCAAAATCGCCGCCGCCGGCCTCGACGTATTCAAGAACGAGCCTCGCATCAACCCGGCCTTCCGCGAGCTCGACAACACCTTCCTCCTGCCCCACGTGGGCAGCGCCACCCACGAGACGCGGGACGCCATGGGCTTCCGGGCCCTGGACAACCTCGACGCCGTCTTCGCCGGACGCGAGCCCCGCGACCGGGTGGCATGAGCCCGGCGTCCCGTCCGGATCAGCGACGGGGCGCGCCTCCAATCACGCAGACTACTCGTAAGGAGTCGGCATCATGAAAATCGGCTTCATCGGACTCGGTATCATGGGGGCGCCCATGGCGGCGCACCTTCAAAATGGCGGTCACGACCTGCACGTCGTCAAGCACCGGTCACCAATACCCCGCGAAATCCTGGACGGTGGGGCGGCGGAGCACGGCAGCGCAGCCGAGGTCGCTCGAAATGCAGAGGTCATCATTGTCATGGTCCCGGACACACCCGACGTGGAACGGGTCCTGTTCGCCGAAGAGGGCGTCGCACAGGGGCTCGACGGCGGGAAGGTGGTCATAGACATGAGCTCCATCTCCCCGATCGCCACCATGGACTACGCCAGGCGCATCAACGAGCTGGGCTGCGAGTATCTCGACGCGCCGGTGTCAGGGGGGCAGGTCGGAGCGAAAGCGGCCTCCCTCACCATCATGGTGGGCGGCAGCCGGGAAACCTTCGACAGGATGAAACCCCTGTTCGAGCTGATGGGAAAGAACATCACCCTGGTGGGCGACAACGGCGCGGGCCAGACGGCAAAGGTCGCCAACCAGATCGTGGTGGCACTCACCATCGAGGCGGTCGGCGAGGCCCTGCTGTTCGCTTCGAAGGCGGGCGTCGACCCGGCCCGGGTGCGGGAAGCACTCATGGGGGGCTTCGCCGGCTCCAAGATCCTGGAAGTGCACGGGGAGCGCATGATCAAACGCACCTTCGACCCGGGCTTTCGCATCGAGCTGCACCAGAAGGACCTGAATCTCGCCCTGGAAGGCGCCAGGACCCTCGGCATGAGCCTGCCGAGCACCGCGCTGGCACAGGAGCTGTTCAACGCCTGCTCAGGCAACGGTTGGGCGTCCCTGGATCATTCGGCCCTGGTCAAGGCGCTGGAGACGCTGGCGGGTCACGAAGTGGCGTCGGGCTGAAGTGCGCAACACGACAAGCCGCGAGCGACGAAGCGTGGCCTCCCGGGGCGAGCCGGAAGTCGCCGGCTGAGCAGTGCGGGCTTACTCGTTCTTGCTTCCGAACTCGACGAGCAGCTCCCGGACGGCGAGCACGAACGTTCCCACGGTAATGATCCACAACGGAACGGCGCCAATGGAGTATGCGAGGAAGCCTACGTACAGGGCACTCACGAAGAGACCCACGATGGCTATGATGATCTTGAACATGTCTCACCTCCTGCGGGATCCGTCACCGGTCCCCTCGCCTGCATGATCAATAAGGCCGGTGCACCGTCGCTCCACAGGGAACGACAGGGCGACGACCGGCCTTCGCCGCCCTCGCGCAACGCGGATTCCCGCCCCACGCGGTTCACGCAGCTTCCTCTTCGCCGCTGAGCCAGTCGACCAGCCAGCGGGCACATTGCAGAAGCCGCGCATCGTCGCCGCGAGGACCGACGAGCTGCACGCCTATCGGCATGCCGTCCGCACCTTCCATCAGCGGCACCGTGACGGCAGGCAGGCCGCACAGCGTCCACAGGGTGCAGAACACAGGGTTTCCCGTGGAGTCCAGGCCGCGGGGAGCCTCGCCGACCGTCGCGGGCGTGATGATCGCATGCATCTCTTCAAACACGTCATCGAGCGCCCGGTTCAATATCGGAATTCTCGCAACCGCCCGGTTGTACTCGATCGCCAGAGACTTGCGCCCCCGCTCCATCATCTCTCGCAGCGTCTGGCTGAGCTGGGCGGCACCCTTTTCGTACTCCGGCTCGAAGCTCAGGGCGAGGTCCGTCTCCATGATCAGTCGAAGCATATCGACCCCGTCCGCGAAAACCTCCGGCAGCGTCACCTCGGCAACCCTCT
>JBAUWJ010000024.1:0-1852 GCA_049583715.1 Arenicellales bacterium
GCGCAGGACCTCCACCAGGGCCAGGTTGCGGTCGACATTGCCTTCCTGGAAGCGCGGCATGCGGCTGCCGCGGATGTCTCCGGCACCGGCGCCGCCCTTTTTCCAGTGACCGCTGAGCAGGCCGCGGGACAGCACGCCGTAGGCGGTGATCGCGATGCCGAGCTCGCGGCAGGTGTCGAGAATGCGGTCCTCGATGCCGCGCGAGATCAGGGAATACTCGATCTGCAGGTCGCAGATCGGATGCACCGCGCTGGCGCGACGGATCGTCTCCGGGCCGACCTCGGACAGGCCGATGTAGCGCACGTAGCCGGCCTCGACCAGCTCGGCAATGGCGCCGATCGTGTCCTCGATCGGCACCTTGGGATCGAGACGCGCCGGGCGGTAGACGTCAATGTGGTCGGCGCCCAGGCGCTTGAGCGAATAGGCGGCGAAGTTCTTCACCGCTTGCGGCCGCGCGTCGTAACCGACCCAGGCGGCGTCCGGCGCGCGCAGTGCGCCGAATTTCACACTGATCAGCACCTCGTCGCGCTGCCGGCCGCGCAACGCCTCCCCGATCAGCATCTCATTGTGGCCCATGCCGTAGAAATCACCGGTGTCGAGCAGGTTGATGCCGGCGTCCAGCGCAGCATGGATCGTGGCGATGCTCTCGGCGCGGTCGGCGGGACCGTACATACCGGACATGCCCATGCAGCCCAGGCCCAGGGCGGAGACGCTCGGGCCGGAGGCTCCCAGTTGGCGTATTTGCATGTGAAATCTCCTGTTGTCGTGCCGCGCGCGGCGGCTGCAGTCGTCGACGCGGCCATTATGGGCGCCCGAGACGCATGCGACAAACACGTGCAATCAAGCATGAGCTGCGCGAATCTCGTGGACCTGAAGAACAGCGCTCACTCTTAATAAATCTGTCATCGGTCGCTCCATGCTCGCTCTACCCCATCAACACGTCAATTCGTTCGTTGGAACGCACCTCGAAGCCGTCTCTTCTCTGCCACGCATGTGTCTGCCAGGTATGCGGATATCCTTCTATCCGGGCGCTCGTACGGGCACTCTTTCAGTCGAGAGACCCGATTCGACAACCAAGATCGACATTTCATACAATGACCCGTGGCAGTTCTCCTGCCGAGTCGTCAATACACAAAAGTTACATAGAAAGAAAACGGGGGATTAACAATGGGTAGTAGAAGAGATGTATTGAAGGCGTTGAGCATTGCTGGTGCGGCTGGTGCAGTCTGGAAGAAGCCGGTCGTGGATGCAGTGGTATTACCTGCACACGCGGTCACGAGTGCCGCCGAGTACTTCAGCGCGAGTGCCAGTAGAACGAGATTCGGCAACGGCGCCGGATCCGCAATAGACCCGGTGTGGATATGCGCCTCGTCCGACGGGGAAAATGTCACCGTTACTTTTCAGGAGGCGAGCAACGTCTCCCGCGTCCTGGTCGTTATTCCAATTGGCGGACAGGGAACCTCACAGGTTCTCACGCACGTGTCCGGCTGCGGCACATGTACCCATCACGCCACGGTCGACAGCATCTCGAGTGACAGTATCACCATTTCCGCGGTCAGCATCACCGGCTTGGGTTGTTTCGGGGGATATGGATGGACCGTCACGGTTCCGGCCGCTGCCTGCGGATCGCCTCCGGCCCTTGACGGGACCTGCGTTTAGATTCCAACCCAACAGGCCGGACACAGTGCCGAGCGCTGTGTCCGGCCGAACTGGAATGGCGGCCAGCCCGCTTGCCCGGATCGGTGTAACCTGTAGAGCCGACACGAACCGGGGTCGGGGACTGTGATCGAACAACGGTAGTGAGGGGGCTACTGATCGGCGCCTTCTTTTGCCTGTCGGGCAGTACTTTTTC
>JBAUWJ010000025.1:0-21935 GCA_049583715.1 Arenicellales bacterium
CCTGTACTGCCGGTAGCGCACGAACGCCCTGTTCAACTCAGTGAGTCGGCCGATTCTCGTTCCTGTGGGTCGGAATTCATTCCGACAGCCGGCGTTCGGGAAGGCGCAGACGTGCGTCAGGCTGAACCCCAACCTACTGGCGGCGATCCCTGTGGGTCGGAATTCATTCCGACAGCGGTGTCCGGGGTAGCACGGGCCCTTGTCGGCCTGAAGCCCCACCTGCAGGCGGCGCGGATCAGGCCCGCCGCAGGCCGGCGTTCGTGCCGCCGATGCTCGATGTCGGAATGAATTCCGACCCACAGTACTGCATTACCGAAAAGCATGCCTTCACCCGCTTCTTCGATGGGCCGCGCTTGCGTGCAGGCTTACAATAGCGGGCAAGTGACCGGGTCCATCCCGGTCGAAACTCTCTGTTCAGGAGGCTACACCATGACCGAGCTGACCGCGCGACGCTGCGAAGCCTGCCGCAAAGGCGCGCCCCAGGCCACGCCCGAAGAGGTTCAGGAGTACATGCCGCAGATCCCGGACTGGGAGATCATCGAGGTCGACGGCATCAAGCGCCTGCAGCGGGCATACAAGTTCAAGAACTTTGCCGATGCGCTGGCCTTCGCCGACAAGGTCGGCGCCATCGCCGAAGAGCAGGACCATCACCCCTCCATCCTGGTGGAGTGGGGCAAGGTCACGCTCACCTGGTGGACCCACAAGATCAAGGGCCTGCATGCCAATGACTTCATCATGGCGGCGCGTTCGGACGAGCTGCTGTGACGAGGGATCGAAGAGGATGTGACGCAACAACTCCCTCTCCCTCCGGGAGAGGGCCGGGGTGAGGGAGCGGTGTTTGGCGGTGCGCTTGCGTCATTCCCGGCTCCAGGCATGAGTGGGTACCAAATGGGTTGTGCCGAGGCTACGATTCCATTGCCCTCACCCTATCCCTCTCCCGCCAGCGGGAGAGGGGACAGAAGGTTTCCATTTAATGAAGATTACTGACGTCAAGACTTTCGTCGTCGCCAACCCGCCTCCGCACTACGGCGGCCTTTACTGGATTTTCGTCAAGCTCACCACCGACGGCGGTGTGCACGGCTACGGGGAGGTTTACTCGGTCCCCTTCCACCCGCGGGTCGTGGAGCAGATGATCCAAGACGTGGCGGATCGGCACGTGATCGGCTTCGACCCGTTCCGCATCGAGACCCTGTGGCGCATCCTCTACTCCAGCGGGTTCACCCAGCGACCCGACGTCTCCATGATGGGCATACTGAGCGGCCTGGAGACCGCCTGCTGGGACATCGTCGGCAAGGAGCTGAACCGGCCGGTGTACGACCTCCTCGGCGGCCGGGTGCACGAGAAGCTGCGGTCCTACACCTATCTGTATCCGGACCCCGGTGACAGCCGCGACGTCTATGCCGATCCGGACCTCGCCGCGGAGCGGGCCGTTCAGTACGCGGACATGGGCTTCACCGCCATCAAGTTCGACCCGGCCGGGCCCTACACCGCCTTCGACCCGAGGCAGCTCTCCCTCGCGGAGCTGGAGCGCTCGGAGACCTTCGTCAAGCGGCTCCGGGAGGCGGTCGGCGGCCGATGCGATCTCCTGTTCGGGACTCATGGCCAGATGACGGCGGCCGGCGCGATCCGACTGGCCCGGCGCCTGGAAGCGGCCGACCCGCTGTGGTTCGAGGAGCCGACTCCGCCGGCCAACGTGGATGAAATGGCGCGGGTGGCGGCCGGCACCACCATTCCCATTGCCACGGGCGAGCGGCTGACCACCAAGTACGAGTTTGCCCAGGTGCTGGACAAGCGCGCCGCCGCGATACTGCAGCCCGCGCTGGGCCGCGTCGGCGGCATACTGGAAGCCAAGAAGATCGCCGGCATGGCCGAAGCCTGGTACGCCCAGATGGCGCCGCACCTGTACTGCGGTCCCATCGAAGGCGCCGCCAACGTGCAGCTCGACACCTGCTGCCCGAACTTCCTGATCCAGGAAAGCATCCGCACCTGGGACGGGTTTCACAGCGAGATCCTCAAGGAGCCGATGCAGTGGCAGGACGGTTACATCATCCCGCCCACCGGCCCCGGCATCGGCGTCGAGCTGGACGAAGAGGTGGCCGCCCGTCATCCCTATGAGGGCAAGGACCTGCATCTCGACATGGTGCATCACCCGGTGACCTGACGGACCCCTTGAAACGACCGCCCGGCCGCCGCAAACTTGAATCGAGATGGCCGGTATCGCCAAGAAAACCGACAGGACGCGCAGCGCCCTGCTCCTCGTCGACATCCAGCCGGATTTCATGCCGGGCGGCGCTCTGGCCGTGGCCGACGGTGACGGGATACTCGACCCGCTGAAGGCACTGATGGACAAGGACCTGTTCGGGCTGTACGTCGCCACCCAGGACTGGCATCCCCGCGGGCACGTGTCCTTCGCCAGCAGCCATCCCGGCCGCAAACCCTTCGAGAGCATCGAGCTGTACGGCCATGCGCAGACGCTGTGGCCCGACCACTGCGTCCAGGGCACACCGGGCGCGGCGCTGCACCCCGACCTGCCGCAGAGCCCTATCGCCGCCGTGATCCGCAAGGGCATGGACCCGGCCTGCGACTCCTACAGCGGCTTTCGCAACAACTGGAATCCCGAGGGGGAGCGGCCTTCCACCGGTCTTGCCGGTTACCTCAAAGAGCGGGGCATCCGTGAAGTTTTCGCCTGTGGGCTCGCCCGCGATGTCTGCGTGAAGTGGACCGCCGAGGACGCCGCGGAAGCGGGCTTCGAGACCACCTTCCTGTGGGACCTCACACGCCCGGTGGACCCGGCAGGTGATGACCGCGTGCGCGCGGATCTCGAGAAAGCCGGCGTCCGAGTCCTCGAGTCTCGCCATATCTCGTGAGTCGGGCCGGCGGACGCCAGGTCTCGCTGCGCGGGACTCGAACGGGCTGGTAGGATTGACCCATGGGGGAAGAACACAATCCACATCGCTCGGCCCTGTTCACGGACCTCTACGAGCTCACCATGCTCGCCGCCTACCATGCCGAGGGGCTGTCCGGCACGGCGGTGTTCGAGTTGTTCTTCCGGGAGCTCCCCGGTCACCGCAACTACGTGGTCGCGGCCGGGATCGAGGACGTGCTGGACTATCTCGAGCACCTGCGGTTCCGGGAATCCGACATCGAGTGGCTGGCCGGGCTCGGAACCTTCGACCAGGGTTTTCTGAAGGCTCTGCACGATTTCCGGTTTACCGGCGATGTCCATGCGGTCCGCGAGGGCACCGTCGTGTTTCCGAACGAGCCTTTGCTGCAGATCGTGGCGCCGATTCCGGAAGCCCAGCTCGTCGAGACCTACGTGCTCAACCAGGTGCACATCCAGAGCCTCGCAGCCACCAAAGCGGCGCGCATCGCCCGCACGGCGGCCGGACGCCCGGTAACGGATTTCGGCTCGCGCCGCGCCCACGGCACCGACGCCGCCCTCAAGATCGCCCGCGCCGGTTACCTGGCGGGCCTCGCCGGCACCTCCAACGTGCTCGCGTCCCGCCTCTATGGGATTCCGTGCCTGGGAACCATGGCACACAGCTACATCCAGGCGCACGACGACGAGCTCGAGGCCTTCGAGGCCTTTGCGCGCAGCTTCCCGGCCACGACGCTCCTGGTCGACACCTACGACACCCTGCAGGGCGTGAGGCACGTCATCGAGCTGGCTCGGCGCCATGGGAAATCGTTCCAGGTCCAGGCCATCCGCCTCGACTCCGGTCCGCTCGAGGAGCTCATTCCGCGTGCCCGAGCCTTGCTCGACGATGCGGGGCTGGAGCGGGTGAAGATCCTCGCCTCGGGCGGGCTCGATGAATACCGCATCCGCGACCTGATCGAAGGCGGCGCGCCGGTGGACGGCTTCGGCATCGGCACGGAGCTCGTGGTGTCTGGCGATGCGCCCCACGTGGATCTGTCCTATAAGCTGGTGGAGTACGAAGGCGAGCAGAGGATGAAGCTGTCAGAGGGCAAGATCTCCCTCCCAGGTCGCAAGCAGGTCTTCCGTGGCGTCGATGGCGATGTTCTCTCTCTGTTCGGTGAAACGCAGGCGGGGGAGCCGCTGCTACGCCACGTCATGAGGGGGGGCAGCAGAACACCAGACGCCCATCGGTCTCTCGACGAGGCGCGGCAATATTGCCTGAACGGTCTCGACGCCCTGCCCTCCCGCCTGCACGCTCTCGAGCAGCTCGCGGCGCAGGAGGCTTATCCCGTTCGCGTGAGCGAAGCGCTCGAGGATCTTCGCCGCCGCCTGACGGCACGATTGACGGCGATGGTGGCGCGCGCCTGACCCGCATCGCGCGGCCTGCTGCCCGCGACGGACCTCACTCCCACAAGGCCGCGCCGCAGTTCGAATCGCCGCGTCTTCACTGCGGAAGTCGCCGGCACTGCCGGACGGGTCGTCGGTTTCGGATGCAGCTTATCAAATGTTAAAGCGGGCCGGGGCCGGCTTCGGCAGTCTCGCCATATCGAAGGCCGAAGGCGTGCGCCAGGGGTCCGGGGTGGGCTATCGCGGGCGTCTTGACCAAGCTCCGAAAGCGTCGAGCACGCGCGAGCGTACACGCTTTCCGGCCACCGGGCCCCGCGAAGAGCGACCGGCGCCGCGATCACACCCGAACAACACCATGGCAAGGCAATCCGAAGACAAGCTCGTCGTCGAAAGCGTCTACAAGATATTCGGGCCCGATCCCGAGCGGGCGTTCCGGCTGCTCGAGGCCGGCAAGTCCAAGAACGACATCCTCAGGGACACCGGGCTCACCATAGGCGTCCAGGATACGAACTTCACGGTCAAGGCCGGTGAAATCTTCGTGGTGATGGGCCTGTCGGGCTCCGGCAAGTCGACCCTCGTCCGCATGCTCAACCGCCTGATCGAGCCCACCCGTGGCGAGATCTCGATAGACGGCGAGAAGATTACCCAGGCGTCGCCGGAGATCGTCAGGAACATCCGCCTGCGCAAGATGGCGATGGTGTTCCAGCACTTCGCGCTCTTTCCCCACATGACGGTACTGGAAAACGCCGGCTACGGCCTGAAGATCCAGGGCGTAGACCGCACGAGCCGCCGTGAGCGGGCGATGCGGGCCCTGGCGCAGGTCGGGCTCGAAGCCTGGGCGGACAGCCCCCCGAACGCGCTGTCCGGGGGCATGCAGCAGCGCGTGGGCCTCGCGCGCGGCCTGGCGGTGGATCCCGAGATCCTGTTGATGGACGAGCCGTTCAGCGCCCTCGACCCGCTCATTCGAAGGGACATGCAGCGCGAGCTCATCGAGCTCCAGCACAGCCTGCACAAGACCATCGTGTTCATCACCCACGACCTGAACGAAGCGCTCATCCTCGGCGATCGCATCGCCATCATGAAGGAGGGTCGCTTCGTGCAGATCGGCACGCCCCAGGACATCGTCTCCGAGCCGGCGGATGAATACGTCGCCGCCTTTACGCGCGACATCGACCGCGGGCGGGTGTTCACCGCCGAATACGTGATGGAGGACGCGAACGCCCTGAGCCTCGACGAGGACACGCCGCAGACGGCCGTCGAGAAGATGAAACGGCTGCATCGCAACGGCCTGTATGCGCTTCGAAACGGCGAGATCGCCGGCGTCGTCACCTACGCCGATGCGTCGGAGCGTACGCAGGGGAACGGCGGCGGCCTGTCCGGCCTGGTGCGGGCCGGGTATCCCACGGTCGAACCGGGCAGGTTCCTTTACGAAGTCTACGACGAATGCACGAGCGGCCTGCCGATCGCCGTCATCGACGACAGCGGCCGGCTGAAGGGTGTGGTCGACCCCCTGCAAGTGTTCAGCAGGCTCACGGCCGATGAGGACGAAGACGCCGCCGGCCCGGCAACTCTAATGCCCGGGCAGGGCGGGAGCGGCCAGGAGGCGCGCCAATGAGACCTTCGGACTGGTTCACGATTCCACTCGACAAATGGGTCGAGGAGTTCATCAAGGGCTGGCTGGTGCCCAACTTCCGGCCGTTCTTTCACGCCATCGAGTTTCCCGTGGACAAGACCTTGACCTGGCTGCAGTCCGGCCTGCACGCCATCCCGGTGCTGGTCTTCGTGGTGGTGGTCACCCTGATCGCGTGGCGCGTGGCGGGACGCGGGGTCGCCTTGTTCAGCTTCCTGTCGTTGATATTCCTGGACCTCATCAAGGTGTGGTCTGAAACCATGACGACCCTGGCGATGATCGTGACGGCGGTGGTGTTCTGTGCGCTGGTCGGGATTCCGCTTGGCATCGCGGCGGCGAGAAGCGACCGTTTCGCTGCGGTTCAGCGGCCCATCCTGGACATCATGCAGACGATCCCGCCTTTCGTGTACCTGGTGCCGATCGTGATGCTGTTCGGCGTCGGCGTCGTGCCCGGCGTCATCGCCACCATCATCTTCGCACTGCCTCCCATCGTGCGCCTCACGAACCTCGGCATACGCCAGGTCCGCGAGGAGCTGGTGGAGGCCGCCTATGCCTTCGGTTCGTCTCCCCGGCAGGTGCTGTGGGATATCCAGGTACCGCTGGCGCTGCGCACCATCATGGCGGGCCTGAACCAGACCTTGATGCTCGCCCTGTCGATGGTGGTGATCGCCGCGTTGATCGGCGCCGGCGGCCTCGGACTCATCGTGTATACCGGCCTCGGCCGCCTGGACGTCGGGGCTGCCACCGAGGGCGGGGTGGGCATCGTGCTGATCGCGATCACCCTCGACCGAATCACCCAGGCGCTCGGCGAGCCCCGTCCCGGCGAGCGAACGTCGCTGTGGGAGACGATCAGGTCTTTCTTCAGCACGAACGGCGCCTTAGCGACCGGGTCCGGACACGCGCAACGGTAATGCGCCGGTCCGGGCCGGCTCGAGGAGCATGAACGCTCCTCGATTCGAGCGGGTCAGGGGCCGGTGCAGCTTCGCCGGCGCCTTCCCGCGCAATCCACGAAGAAGATCCGACGGAGGTGTTTATCATGAACTTCTTCCACAAAGCCAAAGCCGCAGCCGCGGCCGTCGCCATCGCGGTGCTGATGGCCGCACCATTGGGTGTCCAGCCGGCCATGGCCAAGGCCATGCCCGGCCAGGGGGTGACGGTCAAGATGGCACGGGCCACCTGGGACACCGGCTGGTTTCAGACCGAGGTGTACAGGCAGCTTCTCGAGAAGCTGGGGTACAACGTCCCCCATGTCACCACTCTGGACAACCCGCCTTTCTACCAAGCGGTGGGTCAGGGCGACATGGACCTGTGGGTGAACGGCTGGTTTCCGCTTCACAACAGCTACGAGAATGCCTTCCAGCCGGGCGCCGAGAAGATCGGCTATGTCGCCAAAGGCGGCGCCCTGCAGGGCTACCTGGTGGATAAGAAGACCGCCGAGAAGCTCAATATCAAGAGTCTTCAGGACTTCAAGCGTCCGGAGGTGGTCAAGGCGTTCGACGCGAACGGCGACGGCAAGGCCGACCTGGTCGCCTGCCCGCCGGGCTGGGGCTGCGAGAAGGTGATCTCCTACCAGCTCGACGCCTATCATCTGCGCGATTACATCAAGCCCATCAAGGCAAGCTACTCGGCCTCGATGGCGGACGCGCTCGGCCGCTACAAGAACGGCGGCTCCATCTTCTTCTACACCTGGACGCCCAACTGGACGGTCGGTGTCCTGAAGCCGGGCAAGGACGTCGTGTGGCTCACCGTCAACCAGGCCAAGCTGCCCCCGGACCAGAAGAAGCTGGAGGACGACACCACGATCTCGAGCCTGACCGGGTGCGCGAAGAATCCCTGCAACCTGGGCTGGCCGGCGAATGACATTCGTCCGGTGGCGAACAAGAAATTTCTCGAGAACAACCCGGCGGCCAAGACGCTGCTGAAGGAAGCCAGGATTCCGATCAGCGACATCTACGCGCAGAATGCCAAGATGAACAAGGGTGCCGACAGCGCCGAGGACATCAAGAAGCAGGCCAGCCGATGGATCGCCGACAATCAGGACCTGGTGAGCAAGTGGCTGAAGGATGCCCGCGAGGCGGCGAGCATGTAACCCTCGCTGTCGCGACGGAGAACCTCCGGAAGCGCCCGGCCCCGCGGCCGGGCGCTTTCTTTGCGTGGAGGGTCCGGCGCCGCGGCACGCTTCCAGGAGCGGCGGCACTGTGACGCCGGACGCCGCGATGTGGATAATTGAGCCCGATTGTTCACTGGTCCGGCGACGAGGCCGGACCCGAAGGGGATCATGCCATGTACCAGTGCAAGCTCGACCATCTCGCGGTAGCCGCCGCCGACCTGGACATCGGCCAGGAATACATCGAGGATCTGCTCGGCGTGAGGATGGAAGGCGGCGGCAAGCACGACATCATGGGCACCCACAACCGGCTGCTGCGCCTCGGCGAGGATCAGTACCTGGAGGTCATTGCCGTCGATCCGGACGCGCCGCGACCCGGGCGGCCGCGGTGGTTCGAGCTCGACGATCCGGCCATGCGGGCCCGCCTGCAGCGCAGCCCGGCGCTCATCACCTGGGTGGCCCGCACCACGGCCATCGACGAGGCCGCCCGGCGCTCGCCGTACAGCGACGCGGAGATCCGGGAAGCGAGCCGGGGAGACCTGCGCTGGCGCATGACCTTCATCGAGAACGGCCGGCTCCTGTACGAAGGCGCCCTGCCGCTGTTGATCGAATGGCAATCCGAATCTACGCCACCCCGGCTGCTGCCCGACGCGGGCTGCGTCCTCAGGCGTTTCGTCATCCAGAGCCCTCATGCCCGGCAGATACGACAGACCCTTGCCGACATCAATCTCGAGAACGTGGAAGTCAACCAGTCGGTGCAGACCGGTCTGGCGGCGACCCTGAGCACACCGGCACGGGGCGAGGTGATCTTGTCCTCGGTGGCGGTTCCGAACCCGGAAGACAGCGCGTGAGCCGTGCATCCGCGGCCGCCGACACAAGGCGCGGGAGGCCCGTTGTCGTGACGGTGCTTCGCGCGCTTCCATCACAATCCATATTTTCCTGACCGGCCTGGTCGCGCCCATTCGATATGTCCGAAATCCAGATACGCATGGCTTCCCCGCGCGACGCCAGGGAGCTCGTCGAGTTCAACCGCGCGATGGCACGGGAGACCGAGGCGCTGGAGCTCGACCCGGATACGGTCGCCGCCGGCGTCCGGGCGATGTTCGACCGCCCCGAGAGAGGCTTCTACGTGGTGGCGGACGCCGGCGGGCGGCTGGCCGGGTCGTTGATGATCACCACCGAATGGAGTGATTGGCGAAGCGGTCTGTTCTGGTGGATCCAGAGCGTCTACGTGCACCCCGAGCACCGGAGACGGGGCGTCTATCGGAGCCTGTACCGGTTCGTGTACGCCTTGTCCGGGGAACGGCCCGAGGTGTGCGGCTTCCGGCTCTACGTCGAACAGGAGAACCACCGCGCCCAGGATACCTACCGTTCCCTGGGAATGCACCGCACGCGCTACCTGGTGTACGAGGCATCAACCCGCGATCCGGACGCTTCCGCGCCTTGATCGATCTTTTCGCCAATGTCGGCGCACCCGGCCTGCCGTGGACGTCACCGCGCTGATCGAGCAGGGGCTCGCCGACCTCGGCCTGACCCTGCCCCCCGGCGCCGCCGGGCGCCTGGCCGATTTCGTTGCGTTGCTGAAGAAATGGAACCGCGGCCAGAACCTCACGGCCATCACCGAGGAGCGCGCGATGGTGGCCCGGCACGTGCTGGACTCTCTGGCGGGCCTGCCCTGGGTGAGGGGCGCCGAGGTGCTCGACATCGGCAGCGGCGCCGGCCTGCCCGGGATCCCGCTGGCGATCGCCGAGCCCTCGCGGCGGCTGGTCCTGCTGGACAGCCGGAGAAAACGGATCCAGTTCCTGCTGCACGCCAGGCAGGTGCTGAAGCTGGATAACATCGCTCCGGTGCAGGCGCGCTTCGAGGAATATCTTCCCGAGCGGCACGTCGACACGCTCACGGCCCGGGCCTTCGCGACGTTGCCGGAGCTCGTCCGGCGCACCGCGCCCCTCGTCGCCGAAGGCGCCCGTCTCGTGGCGTGGCAGCGCGATGATCCTTCGCAGGAGTTGGGCAAGACACCGCCCGGTGAAGGATTTCACTGCCAGGCCCACGCGGTTCGGATATCGGGGATCGCCGGGCCGCGCCACATACTGGTCATTGAGAGCTCACGGAGCCCGGGGCGGGCGGCTCCGGGGTCCTCCGGCGGATGTCCTGAATGATTTCGCCGCCCACGCTATACAATACGGCAAATCCTCGACGAACCGTCTAACCCCATGGGCAAGGTCATTGCAGTCGCCAATCAAAAGGGCGGGGTCGGCAAGACCACGACCGGGATCAACCTGGCGGCGTCGCTGGCCCGCAGCGCGCGCAAAGTGTTGCTGATCGACATCGATCCCCAGGGCAATGCCACGGTGGGCAGCGGCGTGGACAAGGACGAGGAGGACCTCACGACGATTTATGATGTCCTGATGGGGAACGAGACCGCCGAGTCGGCGGTGGTCGAGACGAACAGCGGCTTCGACCTCATCCCGGCCAACGGCGACCTGTCCGGGGCGCAGGTGGAGCTGCTCGATGAGCTTGGCCGCGAGCTGCGCCTGAAATCCGCTTTGACATCGATCCGCCAGCGGTACGACTATCTGCTGATCGACTGCCCACCGTCGCTCAACCTGTTGACCGTCAACGCGTTGACCGCGGCGGATACCGTGATCATCCCCATGCAATGCGAGTACTTCGCGCTGGAAGGTCTGACCGACCTGATCAACACCATCAAGAAGATCCGCGAAATGCTGAACCCGAACCTCAAGATAGAAGGACTCCTTCGCACCATGTACGACGTACGCAACAGCTTGTCCATGGAAGTGTCCGAGCAGCTTCAAGCCCATTTCGGCGACAAGGTGTACGAGACGATCATTCCGCGCAACGTCCGGATCGCCGAAGCACCGAGCCACGGCCTGCCCGTGTTCGCCTACGACGCCACTTCCAAGGGGGCGCAGGCTTATCTGGCGCTCGCCGGTGAGCTCCTCGAGCGGGAGCGCGTCACATGAGTGCGAGGAAGAAACGCCTGGGCCGGGGCCTGGACGCGCTGCTGAGCGACCCCGCGGCAATGTCGGGCGAGGGCGACGGCAGGCTGATCCAGGTTCCCATCGAGTCGCTCAAGCGGGGCCAGTACCAGCCGCGCACGCGCATGAACAAGGAGGCCCTGGAGGAGCTGGCGCAGTCCATCAAGGCGCGGGGCATCGTGCAGCCCATCGTGGCCCGCGAGCCGGCCGGCGGCGGCTACGAAATCATCGCCGGCGAGCGGCGCTGGCGGGCCGCGCAGATCGCCGGGCTCGATACCGTGCCGGTTGTGCTGCGCAGCATCCCGGATGAAGCAGCCCTCGCGATCTCCCTGATCGAGAACATCCAACGGGAGAACCTCAACCCCATCGAGGAGGCGGGCGGCCTCAAGCGTCTTCTGGACGAGTTCGGTTTCACCCACGACCGCGTTGCCCAGGGCGTCGGGCGCTCGCGCTCCGCGGTGACCAATATCCTGCGCCTCTTGTCCCTCGGAGCGGTCGCGCGAAACCTCCTGGAGGAGGGCGAGATCGAGATGGGCCACGCCCGGGCCCTGCTGTCGCTCGCCGGCAACGAGCAGGATACGGCGGCGAGGACGGTCGTCGCGCGGCGCCTGTCCGTCCGCCAGACGGAGGAGCTCGCCAAGCAGCTCCAGAACAAGTCCCAGGCCCGCCGGAAGAGAAAGAAGACGGGGCCGGACCCCGACGTCCTGCGGCTGCAGGAGGAGCTGTCGGAGCGTCTGGGCACCAACGTCAGCATCAAGCACAAGCGCGGCCGCGGCCAGGTCGTCATCGACTACCACAGCCTGGAGGAGCTGGACGGCCTGTTGAGCCGGATCCGCTGAATTGCCGAAAGTCGGCCCCGCAGGCCGTGGCGGGCGGCGAGTCATGCGTGTTCCGCACCGGCGGGCTGTCTGTCGACAGCCTGCTGGAAGAGGACCCGGCCGGGTCGCCAGGGTCGATTCTTGGCGGCGAACCCTGTATCGTAAGGGCTGACAGACGTTCGGCCTGGGAGCCATTGACCCGCGTGCGGGGCTGCTCTTATACTCGCCCGCCCTCGCTGCGCCGCACCCAAATCCGGCCAGCTCGAGCCGCCAGCGGTGGGCCTCGCAGGGGAGGGCGCAACCGCAGAAGAATCAGTTGGGTTGGCGACTTTGACGAAGCAAGGGGCCTGGTCAGAATTCCCGTTCCGGCGTTTGCTCGCGTCACAGGCAGCGATTGCCGCGTTGGCTCTGGCGCTTGGAGGGCTCGGCGGCGCCGGGGCGGCGCGGTCGGCGCTGGCCGGCGCGGTAATATGCGGCGTGGCGAACGTCTACGCTGCGTGGCGCGTGTTCTCCGGCGGGCGTGAGGCGCACGGGCACGGGTTGGTATTGGAGTACGGCGAGCTCGCCAAGCTGTACCGCGCGGAGTTTGGTAAGCTGGTTGTGATCGGTGCCTTGAGCGCCGTGTGGTTTTCGGTTTCGAAAGTAGTCATCCTGGCGTACGTCGGGGGTTGCGTTGGCGCGATCGTGGCGGGAATCCTGGTTGCCGCGACATTCAACCCCGGCATACCGGGTAGCCAGAACATAAGCCAGAACATAAGCCAGAACACAAAATTGCATCGGACCCATGGCGAGTGAGTCTCTGACAGCCAACGCTTACATCAAGCACCACCTGACCCACTGGGTGTTCGGCCCGTTGCCGGGCGGTGGCTGGGGGTTCGCCCACACCGCCGAGCAGGCCCGGCAAATGGGGTTCTGGGGGATCTACGTCGACACCATGCTGTGGTCCATCGTGCTCGGCGTGCTTTTCCTGTGGCTGTTCCGCAAGGCCGCGAAGAAGGTGAGTACCGGCACGCCCACGAACTGGCTGAATTTCATCGAGTGGACCGTCGAGTTCATCGACGACCAGGTGCGCGGGGCGTTCTCGGCGCGCAACAAGCTCATCGCGCCGCTGGCGCTGACCCTGTTCGTGTGGATACTGCTGGAAAATACCATGGACCTGGTGCCGGTGGACTGGATACCCCGCGTGACGGAGCTCATCGGTGAGTATGTCTTCGGCATGGATCCCCACCATGTTTACATGAAGGTGGTCCCGACGACCGATCCCAACGCCACCTTCGGCATGTCCATCGGCGTGTTCCTGCTGACGCTGTACTACAGCTTCAAGATGAAAGGACCGATCGGGTATGCGGCCGAGCTGACCATGCAGCCGTTTCAGGCCAACAACATCGTCCTGAAGATCCTGTTCATACCGGTCAACTTCTTTCTGGAATTCATCAGCCTGGTCTCCAAGCCCGTCTCGCTGTCGCTGCGGCTGTTCGGCAACATATTCGCCGGAGAGATGATCTTCATTCTCATCGCCCTGTTGTACAGCGGTGGCATCGCATGGGGACTGCTCGGGACTGTCCTGCAGATCGGGTGGGCGATCTTCCATATCCTGATCGTCCTGCTGCAGGCTTTCATCTTCATGGTGCTGACGGTCGTGTATCTCGACATGGCCCACCACGAGCACTAACGCGAGCATTGGAACGATTTTCCGGATATCAACCAACGCAAATCCCAAACGAATATCAATTCTCGATAGGAGAGGACAATGGAAACATCATTGCTCTACGTTGCCGGTTCCGTACTTCTCGGCCTGGCGGGTGTCGGTGTCGGCGTCGGCGTGGGTGTTCTGGGCGCCCGCTTTCTCGAAGGCATCGCGCGCCAGCCCGAGCTGCTGCCCATGCTGCGCACCCAGTTCTTCATCGTGATGGGCCTGGTGGACGCCATCCCGATCATCGGCGTCGCCATCGCGCTCTACATCCTGTTCGCGGTCGTCGGAGGCTGAGCACCGGCGCGTTTGAATCGCCGGCGCACTGTCTGATCGGCGCCGCCGGCAGCCAGGCCAACGCCTTCGCCAACACCTCTATCAGGAGTCGGCCATGAACATCAACGTCACACTGATCGGCCAGACCATCGCGTTCGCGCTGTTCGTCTGGTTCTGCATGAAGTACATCTGGCCTCCGATCATGGACGCCCTGGAAGCGCGCAAGAAGGAGATCGCCGACGGCCTCGCCGCAGCCGAAAAGGGGCACAAGGCCGAGGACATGGGCAAAGAGAAGGCCACCGAGATCATCAAGGACGCGAAATCCCAGGCCCAGGAAATCCTCGGCAACGCCGAGAAGCGCCGCAACGAGATCATCGAGGAAGCCAAGGTGGACGCCAAGTCAGAGGGCGATCGCCTGCTGGCCTCGGCCAGGGCCGAGATAGACCAGGAGGTCAACCGGGCCCGCGAAGAGCTGCGCGGCCAGGTGGCGGCGCTGGTCGTTTCCGGCGCCGGCCGGATCCTCGACAAGGAGGTCGACGCCAAGGCGCACGGCAAGCTGATCGACGATCTCGTGTCGCAGTTGTAGCGGACAGCGCTTATGGCCGGAACGAGCAGCCTCGCAAGACCCTACGCCCAGGCGGTGTTCGAGCTTGCGAAAGAGTCGAACGATTTCAAATCCTGGTCGGAAGTCCTGGGCTTCCTGGCGGCGCTGATGAGCGACAAGTCGCTCCAGGACCTGATCAACAACCCGCGGGTGGAGCGCGCGCGCCTGCTGAAGCTGTTCGACGACTTGTGCGGCGACCGTGTACCGGAAAGCGGGCGCAACCTGCTTCGACTGATGGCGGAGAACGACCGCCTGACCGCCATGCCGGACGTGGCGGCGCAGTACGAGGTCATGCGGGCCGAGGCCGAGGGCACCGTCGATGCCGAGGTGCGCTCCGCCAAGCCTCTGAACGACGCCCAGAAGGAACGTCTTTCGAAGGCGCTCGAGAAGCGCCTGGGACGCAAGGTGCACCTGACCGTCGTGGAGGACGGCTCGCTGCTGGGCGGGGCCGTGATCCATGCCGGGGACCTGGTCATCGACGGTTCGGCGAAAGGCAGGCTTGAAAAACTGGCGAGCGCGCTGAACCGATAAGCGCGCGCGACCACCGTACAGACGAGAGGAACAACCCATGACGACCCAATTGAATCCATCCGAGATCAGCGAGCTGATCAAGGAGCGGATCGAGAAATTCGAAGCCACGGCGGAGGCCCGCACGGAGGGCACCATCGTGAGCCTGACGGACGGCATCACCCGCATCCACGGCCTCGCCGATGCGATGCAGGGTGAGATGCTGGAGTTTCCGGGCGATACCTTCGGCCTCGCGCTCAACCTCGAGCGGGATTCGGTCGGCGCCGTGGTGCTTGGCGACTACGAGCACCTGGGGGAAGGCGACACCGTCAAGTGCACGGGCCGCATTCTGGAGGTGCCGGTGGGTCCGGAGCTGCTCGGCCGCGTCGTGAATTCGCTGGGCAACGCCATCGACGGCAAGGGACCCATCGAGACCAAGCTGACTGCGCCTATCGAGAAAGTGGCACCGGGCGTCATCTCGAGGCAGTCCGTCAGCCAGCCGGTGCAGACCGGGTTGAAGTCCCTCGACTCCATGGTGCCCATCGGCCGCGGCCAGCGGGAGCTGATCATCGGCGACCGGCAGACCGGCAAGACCGCGGTGGCCATCGACACCATCATCAATCAGAAGGGCACCGGCATCAAGTGCATCTACGTCGCGATCGGGCAGAAGAACTCTTCCGTCGCGAACGTGGTGCGCAAGCTCGAAGAGCACGATGCCATGGAGCACACCATCGTGGTGGCGGCCACGGCGTCGGAGTCGGCGGCCATGCAGTTCATCGCGCCCTACGCCGGCTGCTCCATGGGTGAGTACTTCCGCGACCGCGGCGAGGATGCCCTGATCATCTACGACGACCTCACCAAGCAGGCCTGGGCCTACCGCCAGGTGTCGCTGCTGCTGCGCCGTCCGCCGGGCCGCGAGGCGTATCCCGGCGACGTGTTCTATCTGCATTCCCGCCTGCTGGAACGCGCCGCGCGCGTCAACCCCACCTATGTCGAGAAGTTCACCGAGGGCAAAGTGAAAGGCAGGACCGGCTCGCTGACCGCCCTGCCCATCATCGAGACGCAGGCCGGCGACGTGTCCGCCTTCGTGCCGACCAACGTGATCTCCATCACCGACGGCCAGATCTTCCTCGAGACCGACCTGTTCAACTCGGGCATCCGTCCGGCCATCAACGCCGGCCTGTCGGTGTCCCGCGTGGGCGGCGCCGCCCAGACCAAGCTGATACGCAAGCTCGGCGGTGGCATCCGGCTGGCGCTGGCCCAGTACCGGGAGCTGGCGGCGTTCTCGCAGTTTGCCTCGGACCTCGACGAAGCCACCCGCAAGCAGCTCGAGCGCGGTCAGCGCGTGACCGAGATGATGAAGCAGAAGCAGTATTCGCCCATGTCCGTCGGCCAGATGGCGGTGAGCCTGTTCGCCGTGGACCAGGGCTACCTGGACGACGTCGAGGTCACCAAGGTGGTGGCGTTCGAGGAGGCCATGCAGGCCTACATGAAGTCCAACTTCGCGGACCTCATCAAGGAGATGGACGAGAAGTCCGAGTACACCGACGACGTTCAGGAGCAGATGAACAAGGCCCTGACCGAGTTCAAGGACAAGGGTACCTGGTAGTTCCACTTGCGAGGCTTTTGAAATATGGCGGGCGCCAAAGAGATCAGAACCAAGATCCGGAGTATTCAGAATACTCAGAAGATCACCAAGGCCATGGAAATGGTCGCGGCGAGCAAGATGCGCCGGGCCCAGGATCGCATGAACGAAGCGCGCCCCTACGCGGAGAAGGTCCGCAACGTGGTTTCGCATCTTGCCAACGCCCACCCCGAGTACAGGCATCCGTTCATCATCGAGCGGGAGGCCAGGCGTGTCGGGTACATCATCGTCTCAACGGACCGGGGACTTTGCGGCGGGCTGAACATCAACCTGTTCCGCACCGCTCTCAACGACATGTCCGGGTGGCGCGACCGTAAGGTGGAGATGGACTTCGCCATCATCGGAAACAAGGCGCTGGGGTTCTTCAGGCGCGTGGGCGCGAACATCATCTCCCAGGCCTCGAACCTCGGCGACAGGCCGGAGGTGACGGACCTGATCGGCGCAGTGAAGGTGATGCTGGATGCCTACGACGAGGGCAGGATCGATCGCCTCTTCCTGCTGCACAACCAGTTCGTCAACACCATGACTCAGCAGCCCCAGGTCGTCCAGCTCCTGCCCATGCCGCCCAGTGAGGAGCCCGAGCTCAAACACCACTGGGACTACATTTACGAGCCGGACGCCAAGGAGGTCCTGGACGTGCTGCTCGACCGCTACATCGAGTCCCTCGTCTATCAGGGCGTGGTCGAGAACGTCGCCTGCGAGATGGCGGCGCGGATGATCGCCATGAAAGCCGCCTCGGACAACGCCGGTAACATCATCGACGAGCTCCAGCTCGCCTACAACAAGGCCCGGCAGGCCGCCATCACTCGCGAAATCTCCGAGATCGTCGGCGGCGCGGCGGCGGTATGAGGCGGGCCATGTGGGTCGGAATTCATTCCGACGAATTGTGTATTGATTGGCCACACAGACTCGGCATGCACTAATTGAGATTCAAGAGGAAACAAACATGAGTTCCGGAAACATCGTAGAAATCATCGGCGCGGTGGTGGACGTGGAGTTCGAGCGGGAAGCCGTCCCGAAGGTCTACAGCGCCCTCAATGTGGATGACTTCGGTCTCACCCTGGAAGTCCAGCAGCAGCTCGGCGACGGCGTGGTGCGTACGATCGCGATGGGCTCCAGTGACGGGCTGCGCCGCGGTATGCCGGTGTCCGACACCGGCGCGCCGATCTCGGTGCCGGTGGGGCCCAAGACCCTGGGGCGCATCATGAACGTGCTCGGCGAGCCCGTCGACGACGGCGGCGACGTCGGAGCCGAGCAGAGGATGCCCATCCATCGCGAGGCCCCCGCCTATGCCGATCAGGCGCCTGCGGTGGAGATCCTGGAAACCGGCATCAAGGTGATCGACCTGATCATGCCCATCGCCAAGGGCGGCAAGATCGGCCTGTTCGGCGGCGCCGGCGTGGGCAAGACCGTGACCCTGATGGAGCTCATCAACAATATCGCCGTGAAGCAGGAAGGCCTGTCGGTGTTCGCCGGCGTCGGCGAGCGGACGCGCGAGGGCAACGACTTCTATTACGAGATGAAGGAAGCGGGCGTGCTGGACAAGGTGGCGATGGTCTACGGCCAGATGAACGAGCCGCCGGGCAACCGCCTGCGCGTCGCGCTGTCCGGCCTCACCATGGCGGAATACTTCCGAGACGAAGGCCGCGACGTGCTGATGTTCATCGACAACATCTACCGTTACACCCTGGCGGGTACCGAGGTCTCGGCGCTGCTCGGGCGCATGCCGTCGGCAGTGGGCTACCAGCCGACCCTGGCCGAGGAGATGGGCGTGCTGCAGGAGCGCATCACCTCCACCCGCACCGGTTCCATCACCTCTTTCCAGGCGGTGTACGTGCCGGCGGACGACCTGACGGATCCGTCCCCCGCGACCACCTTCGCGCACCTCGACGCCACACTGGTGCTGTCGCGCCAGGTGGCGGAGCTCGGCATCTACCCGGCGGTGGATCCGCTGGACTCCACCAGCCGCCAGCTCGATCCGCTGGTGGTGGGGCAGGAGCACTACGACGTCGCGCGGTCCGTGCAGCAGACCCTGCAGCGATACAACGAGCTGCGCGACATCATTGCCATCCTCGGCATGGACGAGCTGTCCGAGGATGACAAGCTCGTCGTGGCCCGCGCCCGGAAGCTGCAGCGGTTCCTGTCTCAGCCGTTCTCCGTTGCGGAAACCTTCACGGGCTCGCCGGGCAAGTACGTGCCGCTGGGGAACACCATCCGCGGCTTCAAGTCCATTGTCGACGGAGAGATGGACGAATACCCCGAGCAGGCTTTCTACATGGTAGGCGACGTCGACGAAGTGCCGGAGAAGGCCAAGAACGTCGCCTGAGCCTCAGAGCAAACGAAACATGGCAATGACCATACACGTCGACATCGTCAGCGCCGAAGAGGAGATCCACTCCGGCGCCGCTACCGTGGTCTACGCGCCGGCGGAGATGGGCGAGGTGGGGATCTATCCCCGCCACGCTCCGATGCTGAGCAGGCTGAGGCCGGGCGAGGTCCGGGTGGAACCCGAGCACGGCGAGGAGCTGTTCTTCTTCGTGTCCGGCGGGCTCCTGGAGGTGCAGCCCCACGTCGTGACCATTCTCGCCGACACCGCGATTCGCGCCCATGACCTCGACGAGGCATCGGCGCTGGAAGCACAGCGACAGGCCGAGCAGGCCATGCAGGACAACCGCTCGGAGATCGACTACGCCAAAGCCAAGGCAGAGCTCGCCCAGGCCGCGGCGCAACTGCGCGCGATACAGAAGCTCCGCCAGCGCCGCCGGTAACCCATCGTCGGGCGTCACACCGGCGGGACCTTGTGTCGTTCCTTCTCTGTGACGCCGGCACTCGGGTCGATGCTGCCGGCCTTGGTGCTATAGTGTCCCCATGTCTTTGCCTTTAGAGGTCATCGTTCTGGCGGCGGGTGAAGGCACCCGCATGCAGTCGCGCCTGCCCAAGGTGTTGCATTGCCTCGGTGGTGAACCCCTGCTTCGGCATGTGCTGCGCGCGGCGAAGGCGATGCAGCCGGATCGTATCCATGTCGTATACGGACACGGCGGGGAGGAGGTTCGCCGAACGATCGGGGACGACGAAATCGACTGGGTGCGGCAGGACAAGCCGCTCGGCACCGGCCACGCCGTGCGCCAGGTCCTGCCCGGGGTGGGCGACGACAAGCAGGTCCTCGTGCTTTACGGTGATGTGCCGCTGATCTCCACCGCCTCCCTGGAAGCGCTGCGCGAGGCCGGACACGAGACGCTGGCGATCATGACGACCACCGCGGAAAATCCGGCCGGTTACGGCCGTATCCTGCGCGGCGAGGCCGGCGAGATTCTTCGGATCGTCGAGGAAAAGGACGCCACCGATGCACAACGCGGGATACGGGAAGTCAATACGGGCTTCCTTTCGGCGCCTTCGGGGCCGCTCGCCGCCTGGCTGTCCGGCGTCGGCAATGACAACAGCAAGGGCGAATATTATCTGACGGATATCGTGCGGATCGCCGTTGCGGCCGGCGTCGCGGTAGGCCACGTGGCGGCGATCGATCCCTGGGAAGTCGCGGGGGTCAACAAGCGATCGGAACTGGCGCTGCTCGAGCGGGAATATCAGAAGCGTCGGGCGCTGGCGCTGGCCGACCGGGGGGTCACGGTGCTGGATCCCTGGCGCCTTGATCTGCGCGGCGAGGTGGATGCGGGCGGCGACTGCGTGATCGACGTGAACGTCGTGCTCGAAGGGCCCGTGGTGCTCGGCAGCAACGTACGCATCGGCGCCAACTGCTTTCTGCGCCGGGTCCGTGTCGGCGACGATGTGGAAATCAGGCCCAACAGCGTAGTGGAGGACGCCGTCGTGGGCAGTCATGCCAGGATAGGCCCTTTCGCACGCGTGCGCCCCGGGACGCGAATGGGCGAAGGAGTCCACGTCGGCAACTTCGTGGAGATCAAGAACTCGGATCTGGGCAGCGGCGCGAAGGTCAACCACCTGAGCTACGTCGGCGACAGCAGCGTGGGCGCGCATTCGAATGTCGGCGCCGGCGTGATTACCTGCAACTACGACGGGACGCGCAAGCACAGGACGACTATCGGCGACGACGCGTTCATCGGATCGGACAGCCAGCTCGTGGCGCCGGTGCGCATCGGTAATGGCGCCACGGTCGGCGCCGGATCCACGATCACGCAGGATGTGCCCGACAACGCCCTGGCGGTCAGCCGCAACAGGCAGCGCAATATCAAGGGCTGGAAACGACCTTCGGAGGACTGAAGACTCTCGCGGGTCGCGTGCCGCGCCCAGGGAAGGCCGCGGCGGCCTCCCGGATTCCGGTTCCGGGCCGGAGAGGCTTTGCTGTATGCTTCGCGCGCGGTATTCCCGCGGTTTCGTATACACTGTCAACGACAGCCGAAACGGAGGAAATGCGATGACCGTCGAGCTGAAATACCTTGCCTTGATTGGCCGGACGCGGGACGCGTAGGCCAACCGAAAGCAAATCGAGAGGTGCAACCATGACCGCGTTCAACATCGTGAGGCTCCGGGTCAAACCCGGAGGCGAGGACAAGTTCCTGGAGGAGCATCGCAGCGCCAAGGCCAACTTCCGCGGCTTCCGTCGCGGCTCGCTCATCAAGACCGGTGATCGCAGCTACTGCATCGTCGGCGAGTGGGACGACTTCGACAGTATCGTGGCAGCGCGGGACGAGATGATCGCGATGCTGGACCGTTTCCGGGATACGCTCGAGGATCTCGGCGGCGACCTCGGGGTGACCGATCCGGTCTCCGGCGATGTCGTCCTCGAGCTCGGGCATTGAGACCGTGCAGGATCTCCCGCATCACTATGTCGTAACCGCCTCCGCACGGACGGAGGGCGAAGTCGTCGTCGAGGCGGAGCAGCTCCCTGTCCTGTCGACGGCCCCGCCCGCCCAGTTCGGCGGCCCCGGCGACCACTGGTCCCCCGAGATGCTCCTGATGGGGGCGGTCGTCGATTGTGTCGCCCTGTCCTTTCGCGCCGTCGCGCGGGCGTCGAAGTTCGAATGGAACACTCTGGACCTGGAGGCGACCGGGACTCTCGACCGAGTGGAGCGTTCGATGCAGTTCACGCAAATCAGCATTCGTGCGACCCTCGAGGTACCGGCGGGCGCGAACGAGGAGCGCGCGCGGTTGCTGCTGGAGAAAGCCGAGCGGACCTGTCTGGTCTCGAACTCCCTGAAGGCCGAATCGACCCTCGAGGCCCGCGTCGTCGTGTCCGAGAAATGAGCCGGCTGAGGCGGGCCTCACCCACACATCTGCAACAACACTGTCGCAATGGCCGAGGCCTATCCCGCGGGGGAGCTGAAGCACGGTCCGCTGGCCCTGGTGGACGCCAACATGCCGGTGGTCGCGGTGGCGCCCAACGACCAGCTCCTGGAGAAGCTGAAATCCAATATCCAGGAGG
>JBAUWJ010000026.1:0-7314 GCA_049583715.1 Arenicellales bacterium
GACCAGGCTCAGCCAGCGGCCGCCGGTCGCGAGCAGCGCCGCCACGCGCGCGGCGAATCGCCTGCGGTCCTCATGCTGGTCGAAGACATGAAAGCAGCCCCGATCGAAGACGAAATCGAACGGCCCGCCGGCAACCGTATCATTCAGGAAATCCAGCCGCTCGAAGCGGCAATCCAGCTTCGCATCCGCCGCTTTCGCGCGCGCATTTTCGACCGCGGCCGGCGCTACGTCGATGCCGACAACTGCAAACCCGTGGCGCGCGAGCCACAGCGCATTGGTGCCCGTACCGCAGCCGACCTCGAGCGCCCGCCCCTGTGCCACGGCCCCGGAGCCCACGAGCTTCACGAGATGACCGTCCGGCTCCCCGGTATCCCAGGGGGTGTCGCCGGTTACATATCGCTCGTTCCACTCGGGCCGCGGCATAGTCTCGTAGCTGCCTTCTCAGACGGTGTTTGAAGTCTTTATAGACAACGGACCGGCCAGGGAGTGCCGGTCCAGGGTGTATTCGCAGCTCGCGGTGCGTGACAGCGCATGTGTTCGCAAAGCGTTGATGAAGGCCGGTCTGGAGGCGGAACCCGGGAGCTCCCCTGCTCGAGCATCGACTCGCCTCAATTCGCTCGATGATGCTCTGGTCTCTCCGTCACCTTCAATGGCAGCGCTCAGAGAGAGCCTTGATTGACCCCTGTGGGGCCGACAGCCGGAGAGGGCGGGGGTGGGCTTCCTTACGTCCTCAGCAGGTGCGATACCTGGATGCCCGGCATGTTCTTGTATTTGCTGACTACCGTGGTGACATCGCGCAGCAGGCTCTGGCTCAATATGATTACGGCAACCTCCGTGGCCGCAATGGCACTGTAAAGGTGGGGCTTGAGCTGACAGAGCGGAAGACGAGCGGCCGGCGTCCCACCCGCGACACGTGTCTGTCTGCCGTCCGCCGCTTTCAGAACCAGGGTTCCCTCTATCAGGCAGATGGACACGTCGTCTTTCGAGCCCCGCTCTATCAGAACACTCCCGGCCGGCTCTCTCGAAACAACGAGCCCACGGGCAAACGATTCGTTGAGCCCTTCGTTGAGCTCGTTGAAGGGCGAAAACAGGGACAGCAAGGTTACGCTCACGGGAGCGCCATCGTCGATGTGATCGATGCGGTCCGGCCCCGGATTGCCCGGTTGATCGTCCAATGGGTGATTCTCCGTCGTCGAAAAGCCGTTCTGTTCCAATGTCGGAACCGGGGCGCGCATCTTCTCGGACCCCCCCGGATCGAGGGTGTATCCCGTGCCGGCAGTACGTCCGGTTCGGTGTCTCCCCCGCGGTGCCGGCTGCTGTTTTCGTCTCTTCGTCGTCTTCCTGCTGCGCCAGACGATCACCAGCACACCTGCGCCGATCAACAGCAGGCCGGAAAGGATCCCGAAAATGTTGGGCAGGCAGACAAGGGTCAAGACGCCTGAACCGACATACATAAGCGGTTGCGCCCGGTAGATCGAGTACGGAACATGCGCTTTACGTCGCAACATTTGTAAACTCGCGCAGTCTGCCATTGCGGACCGCGAGCCATGAGCGTCGGTTAGTTTGATTTGCCGGGACCCGCCGCCGGTCAACGTCTATGCCGCGGCTTGGGCCCCAACACCCCCACATTGCTATATATGCTGCAGAATCACGATTGTCAGTGCGCCAGCGCACACACGGGCGAATTGCCACGATGTGCCGCCGGTCGTGTGACAGCGTAGCGCGAGCTCTCCCACAGCTTGGTGCAGTGCTGGACGGTTGCCGCAAACAGCCATGCCATACCGACTCTGTGCGGTGCAGCGAGTATCCGATCCGGAGGCGGGCCGGATCGCCGGGCGGCATCTCGCATGCCACAATGGTACTTTGGCCATTTCCTTCCGGCAGCCAGCCACAGACGGGCTGGTCGTCAGCGGGAAGCGGAAGCGGCAATCGTCCGGTGACGCGAGGCGGCCCTGCCGGGCGCGACAGTCCTGCGGCTCGATCGCGTCACGCTGAGAGATGCCGATGCGATGGAGACGTTCCGCGACTGCCTTCGCAAAGCGGGACTCCCTGACCGGTCGGGAACACGTCGGTGGGAGCCACCAGCAGCACTGGTCGTTCGCTGTGGCGCCGAACTATTCCTCCGGCATGGTATCGTAAGCCCGCGAGTCTACCGGCGAACCGAGCCCGCACCATGGGACACCACGATGAATACGATCGACCACGCCGCGGTTGGAGGAAATGAGTCCACCCCGGCCGCGCAAACCCGCTCTCAGTGCTTTTCGGTGTCCTCCCGCCGGCCTCCCCGCGCTTCTCGACTGTCATGGGCCACTCGCGCAATCGGGCGACAACTTCCATCGTGGTCCGGTGCCGACGGGGACGACCGTAAGCGACCCCGCCGGTGACGGCCCGCTATTACCAGTGCGTGCTCAGCCTCGCCGTGGTGGGGGTCGTGCTTGCGGCCATCGCGTGGGGTCTGCGAGGGGATTTCTCGAACTTCCCCGAAGCCGTCGCGTGGGTCCTGGTCGTCTTCGGGGGGCTCAACTTCCTCGGCGCGCGCCGGCTGTTCAAGCCCGTGACCGCGATGCTGCGCGAGGACGCATTGCCCGCGAGCGCTCTCAGGCGCATCGAGCTGCTGCCGTGGCTGACGGCCGGCTGGACTCTGGTGCTGTCGCAGCTCGCGCTGCTGCCCCCGCTCTATGTGGAGCGCTTGATCTGCGACGGCTGCCCCCTGGATGATCTGCCGCTGCCGGCATTCCTGAGCCTTACCGGACCCATCGCCGTATACAGTCTCTTCCTTGCCGTGTACATGTTCTTTCTGGTGCGCGACTACACGGCGCGACTCAAGGAACATCTGTTCGCGCGTCGGGGGATCGAGTTCGCACCGGGGCGCGAAAGGCTGGCGGCCACGCTTGCGGTCGCCTTCGTTTCGGTTGCGTTCCTGCCCCTTTCGTTGTTCGTGTTCGAACCGTTCTTTCAGGCCAGGCTCGGGGACATGCTCGGGCTGCAGCCGAACCATACCTTCTGGATCAACGTTGCCGCCAGCTTGTTCCTCACCCTCAGCACGCTGCTCTTTGTGATCCGCAGCCTCGCTCATCCCGTACGTGTGCTGGCGGAGGCGGTGGGGCGGCTCGCGCGAGGCCAGCTACGAACGCGGGCGCCCGTCATCACCTCCGACGAGCTCGGACGGCTCACCGCCAGCTTCAATCGCATGGCCCACGACCTCGAGGATCGCGCATTGATCCGCGAGACCTTCGGGCGCTTCGTGCCCGAGGCGGTCGTCGAGGCTATTCTCGAAGATCGAGGGGTCATGCGCCCGGTGGCCCGGGAGTCGACTATTCTGTTCACCGACATCGAGGGCTTCACCAGCATCTCGGAGGCGCTCGAACCGGAGCAGGTGCTCACCATGCTCGACGATTATTTCAGCGCCGCGGGCGCCGTCATCCGCAAGCATGGCGGTATTGTCACCCAGTTTCAGGGTGACGCAATCCTGGCGAGCTTCAATCTGCCGGTAGCCGACCCCTCACACGCCGAGAGCGCGGTGCGGGCTGCGCTGGAGGTCGTTTCGATGTGCCGGACCCGGCGCTTCGGTGGCCGGACCCTGAATACGCGCATCGGGATCAACACGGGGCCGGTTGTGGGTGGTACCGTCGGGGGGCGCGAGCGTTTCGGCTACACGGTCCACGGTGACGCGGTGAATCTCGCGGCTCGCCTCGAGCAGCTCAACAAGCAGTACGGAACCACCTGTCTGGTGACGCAGCGTACAGCGGAGCTGGCCGGCGAGGAGTTCGACTTCGAGGCGCTGGGTACCGTCGAGGTCCCGGGTCGCACGCGCCCGGTGACGATCTACGGGCTTGCCTGACGACAAACAGTGACGTGGCACCGATGGTGCCGTGCCGGCGCTGTTCAGCGGGACCTCGCGCGCCGGGGCATCAGTGGTGGTTGGCCATAAACGCGAAGAACGCACTTCGCGTGAAACTGCCGGGCGTGACCTTCACCCCCTGCTATCGGGCCGCGACGGATTGCCGGCTCGTCGGGGCGGGCACGTGGTTGCGAAACACCAGCAGGCAACGGAACCGACTCAGGGTATCTTGCGCCAGCTCGGGAAACCAGGCCCGTATATGGGTATCCAGCCGGGCGGTGTTGACGACGGCGAAATCCCCCCGGATCAGACCGAGCTCGTCGAGGAAATAGACCAGGCCTTCCAGCGGACCGTCCTGGTGCTCGCCCAGCACCCGCACGTTCAGCATGCGCAGGTTCGCCGGCGCCGAATTCTGCAGGTAATGATACAGCCAGCCGGGCCGGGAGCTGCAATGGAAGGCACCGAACAGGAGCAGGTAGTGTCGACCCGGCCGGTACTGCCGCCAGAAGTTCGCATTGATGGAGACATCACGCAGCGTGTCATTGACCTGCTCAGCGGGGGTCTGGTCGATGGCGGCGATCCGGACCGCGGGATTGAGGCGCCGGGTGGCGCGAAGCAGCGCCGCGATGTCCACACCGTGCAAAGGGTAGTAGGGCCAGTGATCATCGAGCCGGCGTTCGATGCGAGCCAATCCCTCGGGCGTGGTTTCCAGCAGCAGCGCGTCGGTCGGCAGCCGGTTGACGACATCGCTGGCCAGGAAGCGCCGGGTCTCCTCAGTGTGATCTTCGCCGAAACACAGGACGCCATAGTCGGCGTGCCGCAGCCGTGCCAGCCACGCCGTCAGGGGCATCAGATCGCTCGACAGGCCGATGCTGATACGCTTCCGCTCGGCCTGCGGCAGGGCCTTGAACGCAGCCAGTGCCGCGAGTGCCCGGGTATGGTAGAAAGGATGCTGGACACGAGCCGTGTTGATGTGCTCGACGGGCGGTGTCATCGGATACTGGGCCCGCACCCACACATAAGCATCGTATCCGAGAAACAGCGATACCACCACGCCTGGCCAGCCCAGGACCACGAGCAGCAGGCGCAGAACCGAGTAGTTCACCCGATGATCCATTCAATGACCCATTCGAGGTCGTCATATATAAGTGAATGATTATACTCTGGCACCGGCAACCGCTATTTCACCACCGTCGGGCGGCGTTGTTCACAGAACGGGCTATCCCGCGGGGCCGCCGGGACCACCCGCGCAGCCGCCTTTCACCCGAAAGGTATATCGGCTATTCTTGACTATCCGTGATTCAGCACGCACAACGGCCTTGTCGCGTCGCAACAAACGTTAAGCAGAAACATCACGCCAACGTGCATCCGTTTGCCCGGGTCTGCGATTACGGGCATATTGCGCTCATGAAGCAGTCGATGGATGCCGAAGAGACGACGTCTTCCAACGCCGGCACGTCGCCGGCCGACCACTTCTCGAGGCAGCTCGAGGTGCTGGCGGAGATGGGGCGCGACTTCGCCTCCACCCTCGATATCGACGCCGCGCTGGTGCGTGCGGTCGAGATGATCACCGGCTTCGTCGATGCCGCGGCCGGCGCCCTGTTCCTGCTCGACGAGAGCGGCCGTCGCCTGACCTGTCATGCCTCGGTCGGCGCTACCGAGATCACCGGTCTCGTGCTAGATGCCGACCAGGGCATCGTCGGTCGCTCGGTGCAGCGCAACGAGGGGATCATCGTCCGCGACGTGGCCGAGGATCCCTACTTCTACAAGGGCGTCGACGAGCAGACCGGATTCACCACGCGTTCGATCCTGTGCGCGCCGATGAGCGTGAAGAACGAGCGGCTGGGTGCCATCGAGCTGATCAACAAACGTCATGGCGACGGTCTGTTCTCGGAAGCCGATCTGCTGTTTCTGGGCGCTCTCAGCTCCTCGGCCGCGCTCGCGATCCTGAATGCGCGCATGGCGGAGAAGCTGGTCGAGCAGGAGCGCGTTCGGCGCGAGCTCGAGCTGGCCGCCGAGATCCAGCGTTCGCTGCTGCCTGACCCGGGCGCGCCGGACTTTCCTCTGGTCGGCCTGAACCGGCCGGCACGGGTCGTCTCCGGTGACTTCTACGACTTCTTTGCGCTCAGCGACGGCCGCATCGCATTCTCCGTGGGTGACGTGTCCGGCAAGGGGCTGAATGCGGCACTGATGATGGCGAAAACCGCGAGCCTGCTGCGTTGCCTGGGGAAGTCGGTCCCCGACCCGGGACGCCTGCTGCAACTGGTCAACGCCGAGATCTGTGAGACCGCGACACGCGGCATGTTCGTCACCCTGGTCGCCGGCATTTACGATCCCGCCAGCGGCCGCGTTCGCCTTGCCAATGCCGGCCACGAGCCGCCGCTGATACAAACCATCGATGGCGGCTTCCGGTCGATTCCGGCAGCGGCACCGCCGCTCGGCATCTCACCGGCACCCGCCGAGACAGATGACTTCCCGGAGACGGCATTCGATCTCGAGGGTGGTGTGCTGTTCGTATTCACGGACGGCATCACCGAGGGTTACGTCGCGCCTGGAGAAGAGCTCGGGGTCGATGGCTTCAAGGCGGCTATGTCGGTGTGCGAGCCGGCCTCCGTGGCCGGGAAGTTGACGGCGCTCGTCGACCGCATCGCCGGGTCCGGTGAGCCGTTGCGCGATGACTTGACGGTACTGGCGATCGATGACGGTCTGGTGCGGCACGTCGAGACCGCGGGGAACGACGATCCGGGAACGGAGCCGGCGCGGCACGGCGAGCTGGTGATGAACCTGCGCGTGCCGGCGGTGGCAGACCGACTGAAGCTGATTCGCCACAGCATCGAGGAGGCAATGCGGCTCGTTGGCGCCAGCGAGGAGGAGGCGTGCGACGTCGTGCTCGCCGTCGACGAAGCCTGCCAGAACATCGTTCGTCATGCTTACGGCGGACGCGGCGACGGAGACATCGCCATCGAGCTGCGCCGCCTGCCCGGACGCGTCGTGCTACTGCTGCGCGACTTCGCCGAGCCCATTGACACCAGCCAGGTCAAGCCGCGGCCCCTGGACGAGATCCGCCCGGGCGGTCTCGGTACCCACTTCATGCGCGAGGTCATGGATGAAGTGGAGTTCCTGCCGCCGCCATTCGGCGGCGGAAATCTGCTGCGAATGGTGAAACGAATTGACCGCTGACCGAAGAGGTGGCCAAGAGCTGGGGAGGGCAGCGAATGGAACACTCTACTGAGCGCGAGGGTGGTGCGACTGTCGTGCGGCTGACCGGTGACGTCGACCTTCAGCATTCCCCGGAAGCGCGCAAGGTTCTGCTGGCGGCGTCGAAAGGGGGAAGGCCGGTGGTGGTCGACCTGTCCGGGGTTAGCTATATTGAGTCGTCCGGCATCGCCTCCCTGGTCGAGGGCCTTCAGGAGGCGCGCAAATCAGGCGGCTCGCTGGCGCTGGCCGCGGTCAGCGAAGGGGCCATGCGGGTG
>JBAUWJ010000027.1:0-13159 GCA_049583715.1 Arenicellales bacterium
CCGGTCGCCAGCAATTCCACCGCGGATGGCCGGGCTGAGAACCGCCGTGTCGAGGTCCGTCCGATCTCGTAACGCCGTGACCCTACAGCCGTGTTCCAGCCGTGCCGGCCAGGCGCCGTCACGGCTGGCTTTGCGACGACTTGGCGGGCGACTCGCCCCCCCGGCGGCCACGGCGTTGCTGCTCCTGGCCGGTATTTCGGCACTCCTTCTCACTACACCGTCGGCGACCGCCGCAAGTTCGATAGCGGGGACCGCAACCGTGGAGGGATCGAGCGCATCGTCAAGCCCTCGACCGCTGATTCCGGACTACCGCGTCCACGCGGACGGGGCGGTCACGCTGCGTATCTGTTTCAACTGGTCGTGCGCATCACGGCAGCACCTCACGTTCACCGCTGCCGACATGGCGAAGGTAGCACAGCAGATGGCACTGTGTCCCCGTGACACTCTGTACGATCGCCTGCAGCGGCTGCGCATCGGAATCTGGCAGATGGAGGTGCTGGCGGAGAAGTACCAGCCTCTGCTGGCCAATGACGAGGCCGTCAACGACCGGGACTCGGCATTGCAAGGGCGCATGGACTGCGTCGACAGCGCCAGCAACACCACGACCTACCTGCACGTGCTGCATGATCTCGGGCTGCTACCGGGATGGTCGCTGGGGCAGCCGAAGGTGCGTGATCGATTCTCGCTGCTGGTGCACTGGACAGCCGTCGTCATCGACGGTCGCCCCGCCGACTCCTGGTCCGTGGACTCCTGGTTGCGCCCCAATGGCCATCTACCCCTCGTCATGCCGCTGAGGGACTGGAAGAGCGACAAAGTCCCCTGGAAGCCCCCCTTCTCTGCGTGGAACCCCAGCACGCAATACAGCAACCAGCTCTGCCGAGGGTGAGTCATACGGTCGGCCGCGCGCGGCCGAGTCCGCTAGCACTCGTCCACACCCCGCTGGGGCGACTTTGATGGCCCGGTCCCGCCACATAGATCCGTGACGTGCCGAGGTCGCCGTGTTACCGAAGGCGTCACGGAGACTTTGCTCCCCTGTAACGCTTGCCGAGGGCCGCGGCACGAGCGTCGAAGTTCCGTCTTCATTTCGGCGCCTTCACCGGGCCGGTGTAGAATACTTCACACTCTCCGCCAGGAAAGAGATCCCTCCCCTTCTTGAGCAACTTGAGCGCCGGGCCGGCGAGGGACTTGAAGACGTTCGGCCGCTCCACTACAGGTTTCTGGAACGGGCCACTGATCCTTTGCCGCACCTTGGCGCATCCCTTGGCGTCGATCAGTGCAATGGTCACGTCATCGAATCGATCGTTGACAAAATCGAGTTTTCCTTTGAGCGCGATCCGGTTCTCCTTCGTTGCCATGGCTACATCCTGCGCCTCGGCCACCCCGTGCTCTACCCGCCAGTTGGAGACGAGCACTCGGATTGTGCTGCTGCCCCCCGAACCCTGGAGGATGCTCGCGAAGTTGTACCCTTTTGTGACCGCCAGACCCAAGGGGCCGGCGAAGAAGAAGGCGCCCACGTCCACGAGGTTGAAATTCTGACTGGACTCGAACCGGGAGAACTCCTGGTCGAGATCTCGACCCTCCAGCGTGAGGTTCCCGCCACGCAGCAAGACGTCACCGGCGGCACTCCGTTTCATCTCATCCATGGTCTTTCCCTGCATGGTCAGATTTGCGTCGAAATCCATCGTCCCGTGTGCAGCCGCGTTTGGCGACAGGGTCTTCAGGAACTCATCGATGCGAAATTGCGGCAAGGTGTAGTGGACGTGGTAATGGGGAACGGCGCCTGAAAAGTTCGCCTGGACGTCCCCAGTAGCCTGCGCGCCGAAGATCCGCATAGTGAGCGGTTTGAGATCGAACACCCCCTCCTTCCCGGCGATCGAAAATGTGAAGTCGGACACCACGAGCTCCTTTGCCCTGATCGACCCGCAGGTCCCCGTAGCGGAGAGGTGCTGTAACAGGTCCGTGTTCTTCCCGCCCGAGAGACCCAAGCCGCGCATGCCCAGGTTGCAGCCCACGGCCTGGAATTCTGCGCCGCTTAGTTTGTCTGCATAGCGGAGCGTTCCATCCGTGAAAGAAACCTCATTCACGTCAATGGCAGGGAATGATCCTCCGCCCTGCTCCCATGTCCCGAAGTTGAACTTACCGTCGTCGCCCTGCTCGATGAAGATCGTGGGTGACATCAGGTCGATTTCTTTGATACGGACTTCGTGGTGAAGCAGCGGAAGGACGGCAATGTGCAGGATGGCCGATTTTGCGGAGGCAACATCCGCGCCCCCGTTGCGGACGTGCAGATCCTTCAGCGTGACGCGCAAACCCGGAAAAAACGCGACTCCCAATCGGCCGCCGACTTTGACTTCCATGCCCAAGGCCCTCGAGGCGGCTGTCTCCAGCCCTGCCTTGTAGGCCGTGGTGTCGACGAAAAAATGCAGGCTCATTACGATGAGGGCGAGCAACCCAACCAACCCGGCGACAATGAAGAGGATGATCTTATGGGAACGTGTCATCGTTCAGCTCCGTGTTGAGTTGCCGGGCCCGGCCGCATCGATGCCAATACTTTGCCTCGGGCAAAAACTTGAACGACGACTATCCGGACCAGGTTGAGGATACGCCGCCGGAAGAAAGAAACTCGTTCTGATAGACTTCATGCTGGATTCCGATAGTTGTATCCACATTATCAAACATCACCCAACCGACTCCAGAAGAGGCTGGAGAATATTTTCGGCGGCAAAATCTCTGTATCCAGTCTTGTCGTTGCCGAGCCGGCCTATGGTATCGAGCACTCGGCGAGTTCCCGAGTAACATGGTGCTCGAGGATTGGCCCACCGAAGCAGTCTGGGAATACGGAAAAATCCGATCACACCTGCACCGGAAAGGCACACCGATCGGCGCAATGGATCTATTGATTGCCGCACATGCGGTGCACACTGGCGCAACACTTGTCACCGGTAACATCCGGGAATTCCGGCGCGTTCAGGGTCTCACCCTGGAGAACTGGATTCAGCCCTAAGGTTCGTACACACAGCACGTCGCCGTGCAGGGCCTCGCCATCGTACTACCTTACCTACTCAGATTTCGAAAAAACCGTCCTGGCTAACAATGATGCCCGGGGCCGGACTCGAACTACGTTCCTTATCAACTACTTACATAGCTCTGGCGTAGAATTGGCGTAAATAATAGAAGGTTTAGAGAGAAGCACGCGCGCTACAGTCCAAGACCAGCGCGGCACCGACGACGGCGTCAACATCTCCTTTTCACCCGTATTGTTGACGCGGTCCCTGCGCATTTCGCCCCTTCGGCCCGACATCAGAACAACTGTCGGGCTGAAGGCGAGCTGCAAGAGCCCCGGGCCATCGCAGGCGATTCTGCACAAGCGGTTGGGCGCGCCGGTTCTGTCTACGGCCGCACGGTTATGTTCCATATCCCTCAGTCGAGCCGGGGGATGAAGTGGTAGGATGGCTGCTTGTCCATGTCCAGGAGAAGAACCGTGACGAGTAAAGAACAATACCTCCAAGCGCTGGATAAGCGTCTCAAGGAGAGCCGTAGCGTCATCGATGAGATCAGTACCAACCCCGATTTCGCCCACGCCCGCCAACAGCGGGACATCGAAGAGGAGGTCAAGCGTCTTCAGGCCCGGGAGAAAGCCGCCAGAGAAAAGCTGCGCGAGCTCGAGCAGGCCGGCGGGCGTGCCTGGGAGCAACTGAAAGAGAGCATCGACGATGTCTTGAAACACTTGGACGAGGCCATCAAGTCGACCCGATCAAAACTGAAGCAATAGTCTGCAAGAAGCCAGCGTTCGCTATGGCCTCTGGTTACTCAGGGCGACACCGCCCCCGGCTCGATCCGCGCGCGGTAGCCGGGCGCCGCTTATCGCGCGGCCTTGAACGAATGCTTGTTGATTCCAAGCGCTTGGATCTTGGACTCGAGCGTCGACGCGGGTATCCCGAGCTTGACCGCCGCCCCGGATGGACCTGAGACGCGACCCTGCTCTCCGCCAGGGCGGCTTCGATCATCGCCTTCTGATCGCCCGCAAGCTTTCTGGAAAGTGACCGGGCTTGAGGGGGCCTTTCCGTCGGAGCATCGACGAGCCAGCGTTGCCGCGCCGGATCGATCGTATGGACGGCTTTCTCGTTGTCGAGCCCACCGGTGATGAATGGGAGCTATGACTGGGTGCGCAAACAGCTCACGGTCTGTACGATTCCGCTTCTCGTGCAGGACGTGTTGAGGAGCTGCGCGAAGACAACCAGCAGCTTGCCGCCAACCTGCGCAAGACCCACGGCATCTGCAAGGAGCACGGGGACGTGGCGAGCGCGAGCTTTCTGGAGAACTGGATCGACGAGGCGGAGCGCCGCGTCTGGTTTCTCTTCGAGCCCGGCCGGGGAGAGCTGCCCCGGTCGTTGACGAAAGCAGGTGCGCCGGCGCTCTCGTACGGCTCATAATCGACGGGACCAAAACCGGCGCCCCATTGCGCGGGCGAGAGGCGAGACAGGGTATGCAGATCGTCTACAACTTCCCACGACCGGTGCGGGTGATCGAGAACGTCTTCATTCCGCTCTCCGACGGATCCCGACTCGCCGCCCGGGTCTGGCTGCCAGAGGACGCCGAATCCCATCCCGTCCCCGGCATCCTCGAAGCCATCCCCTACCGCAAGCGGGATTACACCCGCATGCGCGACGGCCCGATCCACCACTACGTGGCAGGCCACGGCTACGCGTGCCTGCGGGTGGACATCCGCGGCAGCGGTGATTCGGACGGACTGCTCGCCGACGAATACCTGCAGCGGGAGCAGGACGACGCGCTGGAAGTGATCGCCTGGGTCGCCGCCCAGCCCTGGTGCGACGGCAGCGTTGGCATGACGGGGATCTCCTGGGGCGGCTTCGCCTCCCTGCAGGTCGCCGCGCGGCGGCCTCCCGCGCTGAAGGCGATCATCACGCTGTGCTCGTCGGACGACCGTTTTACCGATGATGCCCATTACATGGGCGGCTGTCTGATCAACGAGAACATGACCTGGGGCTCCGTGCTGTTGTGCTCCAACGCCCTGCCGCCCGATCCCGAGATCGTCGGCGAACGCTGGAAAGCCATGTGGCTGCAGCGCCTCCAGGGCTCGGTGGCCTTTCCGGAGCTGTGGCTGCACCACCCGTCGCGGGACGAGTATTGGAAACACGGCTCCGTGTGCGAGGACTACGGTGCGATCCAGTGCGCCGTGTACGCCATCGGTGGCTGGGCCGACGCTTATCGAAACGCCGTTCCGCGCCTCCTCGAGAGTCTGCGCGCGCCCTGCAAGGGACTGATCGGCCCCTGGTGCCATGCCTTCCCCAACGACTCCCTGCCCGGCCCCGGCATCGGCTACATAAAGGAGGCACTGCGCTGGTGGGACCACTGGCTCAGGGGCATCGACACCGGCATCATGGATGAACCGGCCTACCGGGTGTGGATGCAGGAATGGGTGGCGCCGGGATTTGACCCCACTGAACGACCGGGCCGCTGGGTGGCGGAGGACGATTGGCCGTCGCCGCGCATCGAGACGCACCGCCTGTTCCTCAATGCCGGCAGCCCGGCAGCCGGCCCGGGTGCCGAGACCATCGTCGCGCCCTCCGCGACACGGACCACCGGACTCAACGCTGGGAGTGAGAAGCGCGACAATTCACTCAATAGCGGGAGCCTGGCAACGAGCCCGGAGCCCGAGACCAGGTTCAGCCTTTCCTCTCCGCAAACTACAGGGCTCACCGCCGGCGAGTGGTGCGCCTTCGGCAGCAAGCGCGACCTCCCCGGCGATCAGCGCGAAGACGACGCCCGTTCCCTGTGCTTCGACTCGGCGCCGCTCGCCGAGCGCACCGAGATCCTCGGCGCGCCGACCCTGGAGCTGGAGCTCAGCGTCGACCGTCCCGTCGCACTCATCGCCGTCCGGCTGAACGACGTCGCGCCCGACGGCAGCGCGCTGCGAGTCACTTACGGCGTGCTCAACCTCACCCATCGAGACGGCCACGAGCAACCCGCACCCATGGTGCCCGGTCACCGGGAGCGCCTTGCGATTCGTCTCAACGACGTGGCTCACGCTTTTCCGCAGGGACACAAAGTCCGCGTCTCGATCTCCACGGCCTATTGGCCGGTCACCTGGCCAAGCCCGGAGCCGACCACCTTGACCCTGTACACAGGCACCGGCCACCTCGACCTGCCGGTTCGCCCACCCCGTCCCGAAGATGCCGAGCTCCCCGAGTTCGGACCGCCCGAGCAGGCCCCGGCGCCCGAAAGCACACCGGTAAGCCAGTTCCACGGCCACCGCCGCACGGAACGGGACCCGGCTACCGGAGACCTCGTCTCTACCGCTTACCGCGAAGGCGACGGGCCGGGCAACGCCGTCCTATCGCACGTCCCCGAGATCAACCTCGACTTCGGAGACGCCTTCCGACGTACCTTTCGCATCCGCGACGACGACCCTCTCTCGGCGAGCTGCGAGCTGATCCAACAATCCGTCCTCCGCCGCGACGGCTGGATCGCCCAGGTAGACTGCCGCACCGAGCTCACCACAGACGCTGAAACATTCCGATTCAAGGCGACTCTGAAAGCTACCCACAACGGCAAACAGATCTTCACCCGCGAGTGGGACCGCCGCGTCCCGAGGCACCTGGTGTAGTGTCCGAAGAGGGGGCCAAGGCAGACTGGGACGCTCCCAGCCGATGCCCCCCATACTGGTTCCGGAGCCACCACGATCTCGTGGACAGTAACGGTCCGTCCCCCCGTCTTTCCACCCGATCGTGGCCTTTTTGGGAAAAAGTCACGTCGTTTGTGCAATACCCTCTACCCGCCCGCCCTCAGCATGGCACGTGCTGCTTTCCTTCGATCACTTACACGAATGGCGTGAATATCCACCATGTCCAATACCGTCATGTTGATCCACGGCGCCTGGCTGACGTCAGCCGGCTGGTCGCTCTTCAGGGCTCGTTGTGAATCGCGCGGCTACAAGGTTCATGCGCCAGCCTGGCCCCTGGAGGACGTGCCGCCGGAAGAGCTGAGGCAGGCACCCGATCCCGAGTTGCGCAAGCTCACGATCGGACGGGTCGTTCGTCATTACGAGGACCTGATCCGGACCTGCCCGAGCCGCCGACCGTCATCGGTCATCGGCCACTCCGGAGAATGGGAAGAGGTTGCCGATTACGCGATCGAGTGGGCGAGCAGGCATGCGTTGCGCACAGCGTCGATGCGACGTGCGAGCTGATCCGAACGGTTGATGGAGGGCGTCCGTTTTCGGTTGTCTTTCCGGCAGCCGAGGCGGATAGTGCGCGTTCCCGAAGCCCGGGCCCCGATGATCCCATGGCAAAGTCATGAGCCTCGCATACGGCAGTCGACAACCCTGCGACGAAGCGCAGGCCGAAGTTCCCCGCTGCCGGGTACCCTGCCCGCAGCGCGACAAGCCCTGGGTGCTGGCGACTGCGGTCCTGGGCTCGAGTCTCGCTTTCATCGAAGGCTCGGTCGTGAATCTCGCCCTGCCCTCGATCCAGTCGGGGTTCGGGGCGAGCTCCACGGACCTGCAGTGGGTGATCAATGCCTACCTGCTGGCGCTGGGCGCGTTCATGCTCACCGGCGGGTCGCTGGGCGACCGCTATGGCCTGAAGCGCGTCTTCCTGCTCGGCACGGCGGTGTTCGGCTTTGCCGGCCTGGCCTGCGCCTTCGCCCCTTCCCTGCCGGTCCTCATCGTCATGCGCCTGGTGCAGGGGCTCGGCGGCGCCCTGCTGGTACCGACCAGCCTGGCGCTGATCGGAGCGCATTTCGATGAGCATGAGCGCGGGCGTGCGGTCGGCACGTGGGCCGGGACGTCGGCGTTGACGACCGCGATCGGCCCCGTCCTCGGCGGCTGGCTGGTGGATCAGTGGAGCTGGCCCGCGGTGTTCTGGCTGATGCCGCCGCTCGGTGCCCTCGCCTTCTCCATCGCCCTGTGGCGGGTGCCCAGGGACGAGCTGCGCGGCGAAGGACGCCTGGACTACGCCGGCGCCCTGCTCCTCGCAGCGTCGCTGGGCCTGCTGATCTACGCGCTCGTCGAAGGGGGCTCGCAGTCGACACGGGTGAGCTTGTTCATTCTCTCGGCCCTGCTTGGCGCCGCCTTCCTGGGGCTGGAGCGACGCTCGCGCGCGCCGATGATGCCGCTCGGCCTGTTCCGCTCGCGCAGCTTCAGCGGGGCGAACCTCATGACGCTGTTGCTCTATTGCGGCCTCAGCGGCGCGCTGTATTTCCTGCCGTTCAATCTCATCCAGGTCCAGGGATACTCCACCGTCGCGGCCGGGGCCGCGTTCCTACCGTTCACGGTGATCATGGGATTCGGCTCGACCTTTGCCGGCGGCCTGCTGGGCAGGTTCGATCCGCGCGTGATCCTGACCGTCGGTCCGGCGATCACCGCCGCCGGCTTTTTCGCGCTGGCCGTCCCCGGCACCCACGCGGCTTTCGCCACCGGCTTCCTGCCCGCGATCGTGATCATCGGCGTCGGCATGACTCTGAGCGTGACGCCGCTCACCACCGTGGTGCTCGGCTCGGTCGGCGAGCGGCAGACGGGCACGGCTTCCGGGATCAATAATACCGCCGCGCGAATCGCGGGCGTCCTCGCGGTGGCAGGGTTGACCAGCGTCGCGGTGGCAGCCTTCTCCGGCGAGCTGCGGTCCGGGCTGCAGGGCGCGGACGTGCCGGCGACGGTAGCCGAAAAAGTGCTGACCGACGCGTCCGATCTCGCCGAGCTGAAGCCGCCGGCAGGTACTTCCTCGACGGTCGCGGACGCGGTTCGGAACGTGGTCGCGCAGTCCTATGTCGCGACCTTCCGGCTGCTGGTGATCCTGTGCGGCATCTTCGCCGTGCTGAGCGGCCTGATCGCATGGTTCTTCATCCCCGGCGGTGGGCGCCTCGTGGTACGGTCGCCGGCACCGGGCGAGCGGACGGAGGCGGCGACTTGACGGGGTCAATGCATCCGCCTTGAGGCGGGAGGTCGATATGACGTTCTCGGGTTCCGAGGAAAACGCCGGGGGCGGGACCGGCTGGCCGGCCCTGCCCGCTTTCGATTCCTGGCAGGACACTGCCGAGACGCTGCACATGTGGCTGCAGGTCGCGGGCAAGATACGCCTCAAGCTGTCTCCATGGATCAATCACTCCTGGGGCTCGGCTCTCTACGTCACGGCCCGTGGGCTGACGACTTCCCCGATTCCCTATAGCAGCGATACCTTCAGCATCGACTTCGATTTCATTCACCACGCGCTGCGCATCTCGACATCGAAGGGTGAATCCCACGCCTTCCCATTGCAGCCCATGGCGGTGGCGGATTTCTACCGTCAGCTCATGGATGCGCTGTACGGGCTCGGCATCGACGTGAAGATCTTCACCCGGCCTGTCGAGATCGTGGAGGCGATCCGGTTCGAGGAAGACCGGCAGCACGCCTCCTACGATGCTGAAGTCGTCAACCGCTACTGGCGGGCGCTGGTCCAGGCCGACCGGGTGTTCAAGGCATTCCGGGCGCACTTCGCCGGAAAGTCCAGCCCGGTGCACCTGTTCTGGGGCGGCTTCGATCTCGCCGTGACCCGCTTCTCGGGACGGACCGCGCCGCGCCACCCGGGCGGCATTCCCAATTGCGCGGACTGGGTGATGTGGGACGCATACTCACACGAGGTGGCCAGTGCCGGGATGTGGGCCGGTGCGGGTCTGGGTGAAGCGGCCTTTTACGCCTATGCCTATCCGGAGCCCGCGGGCTTCAGCACCCGGAAGATCGAGCCGGCGACAGGGTATTACTCGGACACGCTGCACGAGTTCATTCTGCCTTACGAAGCGGTAAGGACGGCCGCGGATCCGGAGGCGGCTTTGACGTCATTCCTGCAGAGCACCTATGAGGCCGCGGCCGACCTGGCCGGCTGGGACCGTACCGCGCTGGAGTGTGTGCTGCCGCCCACGCGTCGCAAGGGACAATAGAGGGGGGTCACAACAATCCTGGAGCTTCCGGGACTGCCCAGCTCTTTCCTTATCGGGGGCGAACATCTCCCTCTCAAACGGAGAGGGAGCCACCGTCATCAAGTCGGCTGGAACACGCTCTACAAGGTGAACTGGCGTCGTGACTCGCCGTTTCAGTGCCCCTCGACAGCGAACAGGAGCTTCACGAACTCCGGCACCGTCCCCTTGCGCTGCCAGTCCCGTTGCAGCTCGCAGATGAGCTGCACCCACGCCACGGGCTGCGCACCAGCCTGGCATATCCTGTCCGGTCCCGCGCGCTGCGCCTCCACCGATGTACCGCCAATGGCATCGACCACCGGATAGACCTCGTAGCCGTCCTCCAGGGCGCTCAGCGCGGGGAACGTGAGGCATACTTCCGTCCACAGGGCCGCCATGATCAGCTTCTTCCTGCCGGTATCCTCAACCGCTTGGCGAAACTCCACGTCCTCCCATGCGTCCAAGGTCGTGCGGTCCAGCGCCTCGACGTCGGGGAATACTTCCTGGAGCTGGTGGATGGTCGGCTGGTTGGCGCCGGTCTTCACGTTCACCGTCGACAGTACTACCGGTAAGCCGTACAGCCTGGCGGTTTTGGCGACCGAAACGATGTTCGTCACCAGCGCCTGGCGATCCATCGAGGCGACCGAGGTCACCCGGATCGGCTGAAAGTCTATGATGAGCAGCGCTGAGTTCTGGGGCGTCAGGAGATGATCCTCGAGAGGATCGCGAATGGCTTCGCTTGTCATGTGCGGCACCTCGAAAACGGGAAGATGGAAGTGGCACGCCTGCAAAAGCATTGCCGCAAACGTGCCCGTGCTTGAGTGCAGCCATCATCTCCCGCGAGCGCGATTCGGGCTTGTACGTTCCCGTCGTAGCTTGGACAGAAATGCCGGACTCACGTTACGGAGCGAAAAGTCAGGAAAGGTAATTATGCCCGTGGCGGGACTCGAACTGCTTTTCTTATCAACTACTTACATAGCTCTGGCGTGAAGCAATAATCGGCAAGAAGCCGGGGTTCGCCATGACCTCTGGTTGCTCAGGGCGACATCGCACCCGGCTCGATCCGCGCACGGTAGCCAGGCCCACGCTGTCGCGTGGCCTTGAGCGACTATTGTTGACAGCCTCGATGGGCCGCCAGCGCCCCTTCCGTGATCTATTCCGTCAGGTCGATTCGGCGAATCGCTCTATACGACACCTTTGTCCAATTGCTCTGCCCGTCGCGCGCGCGGCAAAATGTTGTATAACCCGTCGAGCAGAAAGGAAATGAAGGATGAAGGTTCTGATGGTGTTCACCTCACACGACGTCCTGGGCACTACCAGGCGCAAGACCGGATTCCGGCTCGAGGCTCGAGGATATGCACTCAGAAGACTTCGACGCCGTGTTCTATCCCGGCGGCCACGGGCCAATGCAGCATCTAATCGACAAGCCGGACTCCTTCACCTGGTCTTGCAAGACCAGCCGTAGCAGGATGGTCCGCACCGACCAACCATGGGGCCACTTCAGCAAGAACCCATATCGGTCGCAGCATCTTCATCCGGGTCCCTGCATTGCAGAGCGCGTTTGATGTCGTTCAAGAAGTCCGGCGGTTGTCGCGGGCCCGGTTGCCAAGCGGTACGGCTGAACTGGCCCGCTATCTCATCGGAAAAACCATTGTGCGCAGGGTCGGGAGAAAGAGGAGGATAAGCGGTCGCATTGTGGAGACAGAGGCTTACCCACCGGGCGATCGGAGTGGGCATGCCTACCGCGGACGAACGCCCAGAAACCAATCTCTGTTCTTGGGCAGGGGATTCGCTTATGTGTACTTCGTCTACGGGACGTCATACATGCTGAACGTTACCGCTGAAGAACCAGGGGTCGGCGCAGGAGTGCTCTTGCGAGCCATTGAGCCTCTTGAAGGGATCGACCTTATGAAACGGCTCCGCAACACCACCAAACTCAAAGATTTGGCCAGGGGGCCGGGACGGCTTGCCGCCGCGTTGGACATCGATGAGCGGTTGGACGGAGTTGATCTCTGTGCCGATGGTCCGCTGTGGGTGGGGACAGCTGTTCGAGACACCGGGCACATAAGTACAACCGTGCGCATCGGCATCACGCGTGATATACACCGGCCGCTGCGCTTCTTTGAGGCGGGCAGCCCTTTCGTCAGCGGCCCAGTCAACAAGATAAGAGCTCGTTAGCTTCGCGTTGCGGTTGCGTGTGGCGCAGGTGGCCCGATAAGAAACAAGTACGCACCCGAGAATAGAGCGTCCATTGTTCTTTGGTATCGCTTCTGCCCCGATTGTACTGGAGAGGAAAACTCAGCACCCGTTGGCGCATGGGCTCGTGAGGCAGGAGCTCGTTCACTGCGGTCTTCCCTGCTTCGGCCTTCCTACCCGCTTCTGATGGCATTCTTCCCGCCCTCCCCGGTGATCGCTATCCGTGGCCGTTTCAGACTATTCAGGCGTTGTTTGTGCAATAACCTCGTTACGGATTCGCGCAATGATCTTTCCTGCGCGACACCGCCCCCTCGTGGCGTCGCGTTCACAGTCTGCGAGAGAGTCCCGTGGCTCGCCTCGTTGACCACTTTTCAGACAGAATGACGGAGGTTTGTTATGGCAGTTCAACAGTTGACTTCGAGACAAATGCGGATGCGTTGGCAGGATTGGCTAAACGCTTGCTTTGGCGTGTGGCTGATCATAGCGCCGATGGTAGGTGTGGGTCAGTTGGACGACCCCGCGGCGTGGAACTCGTATCTGATAGGAGCACTCGTCGTGGTTCTGGCGGGTGCAGCTATCGGGCGGGTGCGTCCATGGGAGGAGTGGACAAATCTGGTCGCAGGGTTCTGGTTGCTCATCTCGCCGTTTTCTCTGCACTTCACCGATCAAGCGGGCGTGATGTGGAATCAGATCATTGTCGGCGCTTTCATCATCATCGCCTCGGGATGGGTTCTCTTTGACGTGAAAGGTGGAAACGGGGACGACTGACTGTGTCCTCACCGTGCGCGGGCGACTCTTTTGTCGCCCGCGTCACCTCCAGTTCGCGACCTACCATAATAGCAGGACCGCCATGTCTCATAAGTCGACGATTAATCAAGCGGGTGACCAATCCCGCCCCCACCAACCGGACGAGGAGCGGTTCCACGCCATCCATTCCGAGGATGTGCAGTGGACGCCATTCCCAGCCTTCCCGCCACCGGCCCGTCTGGCGATTCTGGTCGGCGACCCGACGAAG
>JBAUWJ010000028.1:0-4410 GCA_049583715.1 Arenicellales bacterium
CTACGCGGCCCCGCAGATGGCGCACCTCGACAGCGAGACCGGCGCCTAGGAACAGGGTGTCGCAATGGCTCCGTGCGGGGTCGGGTGACGATTGAATCGATATCAGTGGAATGGTCGTGGACCGCCATCCCCACGGTGCCGTGGATCTTTCGGCTGGAGCAGCCGACAACGCGTCCGACACGGCATAGAGCCGCTCCTGCGGCCACCGGATACGCCGGCCGGGCTGCGAGGCCGGAACGCCGCCTCCGGACAGGAAGAACCCGCCCGAAGCCTGACGAATCTTGACACGTCAAGGCAGCCCCTGCAGACTGCGGCCATGAGCACCATCAAGATCAGCTCCAAGGTAGAGGAAGGCGTGTGGAATGACCTCAAGGATCTGGCGCACGAATCGCACCGCAACGTATCGGGCCTGTTGACCGAAGCGATTGCCGATTACGTCCGGCGCCACCGGATCCGGCCGGAAGTGCTGCGCCATTTGGACGACGCCATCGAGGACAACGAAGAGCTGGGCCGCCTGCTTGCCGAGTGAGGTCATTCGTTTCCTGTCCGTGGACGAAGCCGTCGCGATCCACGAGCGCTTGATCGAGCACTTCGGGGGGCCGCCGGGCTTGCGCGACCGCGGCCTGCTCGAGAGCGCGCTGTTCCGGCCGCAAACCGGCTATTACGAAGATCTCACGGCAATGGCGGCTGCCCTGTTCGAGTCGCTGCTGATGAACCATCCTTTCGTCGACGGCAACAAGCGGATGGCGTTCTTCTCCAGTGATGTTTTCCTGCGTTTGAACGGCTGGAGGCTGAAGGTCGAGCCCCGCCCGGCCCACCGCTTTCTCATCGGCCTGTTGGAACGCGGCAACTGCGACCTCGAGCATCTCCGCCCGTGGATCCAGGCTAAACTGGTCCACCGCTGACCGGAAAAATGCCGGCTGAAGTGTTCTCTCTCCCGCCTGCGGGACGACTCCAGGGATGGAGGAGGTAGGGCGAAGCCTGGAGCCCGAGCCGAGAGGGTTAGGGTGAGGAGTGCGGCTCCCGAACGGCCCATCAGGTACCCACGCCTTAGTATCCCCTCTCCCGCTGCCGGGAGAGGGCTAGGGCCCCGTCAGCGATGTCGTTTCACGTCTTCGGACAGCCATGCCTTTATGAGCGACTGATAGGGCACGTCCCGCTTATTGGCCTCAACCTTGATGCGCTCCAACAGCGCCTCGGGGAGGCGCAGCGAGATCGTTTTGGTGGATGGCTTCAGTCTGGGAAACGATACCGATCGCGCCTGGCTCCAATCGACATACTCGCTGGAGTCATGAGTCTCCCAGAAGGCGCGCTCCTCGGCCTCTGACCTGAATTCAGGTACGGTTTTCTTTCGCTTGCTCATAGACGCTCTTTTCTTTGCGGTGCATATCCCGGGAGGAAATGATGCGAATCAACGTTCCCGCAGCGCGCAGCGTAAACGTGACGTGAAGCAGCCTCCCTTCGTCCGTCGATCCAAGGGCATGATAGCGAGCCTCATGTCCACTGTGCCGTGAGTCTGGCAACACGAGGACAGCTTCATCAAAAAAGATTCTCTCGGCTTCCGCTTGGCTGACGCCGTGCTTGTCAGCACTCTTGCGAGCATTGCCTTCGTCCCAGTCAAATCCGGTTACCCGGTCCCATTCGATCACCGTGTGTATATTATCATAATATACACAAGCCCACGGTAGATTACCGCGGAGCCTTACGGCGTCACCTCAGCCAACCGGGGAGAGAGATGTCGCAAGAACTCTGTGACCTTGGAAAGCTCACATCCTCCTCGAAGCGGCCCAAGGCGTCCCCTCTCCCGCTGGCGGCACGACGCCAGGGACGGAGGAGGTAGAGCGAAGCCTGGAGCCCGAGCCGAGAGGGACAGGGTGAGGGCAATGGAATATGGCCCCGGAACGATCCATCAGGTACCCACGCCTGCGTGGAACCGGGAAGGGCGAAGACCCGGCGCCAAACACCGTCCCCTCACCCCAACCCGAAGGGAGAGGGAGCACATTGCCCGAATGAGTCCCATACCGTTCTGAACCCGCATCCCCGCTTGATTCCCCCAAAACCCCGGAGGTATGTTTCTCGGCCTAAGATCCACACCGCCCGCGCGGCCCCAGCGAACCGCAGCCCAGGGCGCACCACCTGAAGAGAGACAGAACAACATGGCGACATTTCCGAAGAGCGCGAACGTCGTAATCATCGGCCAGGGCGGCATCGTCGGGGCCTCGGTGGCCCACCACCTGATCGAGAAGGGCTGGACCGACATCGTCGGCATCGACAAGTCCGCCATCCCCACCGACATCGGCTCCACCGCCCACGCCTCGGACTTCTGCTTCATGACCTCGCACGACCACATGTCGTGCTGGACCACCCTGTACAGCGTCGAGTTCTACGACAAGCTCGGCCACTACGCCCGCGTCGGCGGCATGGAGGTCGCGCGCGCCGACGACGACGAGCGCATGGAGGAGCTCAAGCGCAAGGTCGGCTCGGGCAAGAACTTCGGCACCCGGGTCGAGATGATCGGCCCGGAGAAGGTCAAGGAGCTGTTCCCCCTGGTGGAAGAGGAGATGGTCCAGGGCGCCATGTGGGATCCCGACGCGGGCCTGGTGATCCCCCGCTCCCAGACCGTCGTCGGCGAGCTGGTGCAGCGCGCCCAAAAGGCCGGCAAGCTCCAGGCCTTCGCCAACACCCCGGCCACCGGGCTGGACATCCAGGACGGCCGCATCAAAGGCGTGGAAACCCCGCGCGGCTACATCGAGACCAACACCGTGGTGGTCTGCGCCGGCCTCTGGGGCCGGCTGATCGCGGGCATGGCCGGCGAGGACCTGCCCATCAACCCGGTGGACCACCCGCTGCTGTTCTTCGGGCCCTTCAACGAGTTCGAAGGCACCGGCAAGGAGATCGGCTACCCGCTCTTCCGCGACCAGGGCAACTCGGCCTACCTGCGCGACACCGGCGACCCCAAGACCGCGGAGGGCGGCCAGCTCGAATGGGGCTACTACGAGCAGACCTCGCCGCGCATGGTGCATCCCAAGGACATCCTGGAGAAGGAGCAGGCGCGCCTGTCGCCTTCCCAGCGCGACCTCGAGGTGGAGCAGGTCATGGAGGGCCTCGAGAAGGCCATGGAGCTCACCCCCATCCTGTCCGAGCTCGGCTTCGACGAGAAGCGCTCCTTCAACGGCCTGCTGCAGGTCGGCGCGGACGGCGGCCCCTGCATCGGCGAATCCCCCGACGTCCGGGGCCTGTGGTACTGCGAATCCGTCTGGGTGAAGGATGCGCCCGGCACCGCCAAGGTGCTCGCCGACCTCATGACCGACGGCCGCTTCGAGCTGGACGTGCACGGCATCGACGTCGCCCGCTACTACCCGGTGCAGAAGACGCCGACTTATATATATGACCGCTGCTTCGAGACCGCCTTCAAGATCTACAACCCGCCGGTGCACACCCGCGAGCCGTACACCAAGGGCAGGGACCTGCGCCGCAGCCCGTTCTGGCCGCGCGAGAAAGAGCTGGGCGGCTACTTCATGGAAGCCGCCGGCTGGGAACGCGCCCACGGTTACGCCTCGAACGAGCACCTGCTCGCGAAGTACGCCGACCAGGTGCCCGAGCGCAAGAACGAGTGGGACGCCCGCCACTTCTGGCCCGTCTCCAACGCCGAGCAGCTCGCCATGAGCGACGGCGTCGGCATGGTGAACCTGTCGCACTTCGCCATCTTCGACGTCTCCGGCCCCGACGCCGAGGCGCTGATGGAGTACGTCGCGGTGGCGAAGGTCGGCGGCAAGACGCCGATCGGCAAGGGCATCTATACCCACTTCCTGGATGGGGCCGGCGGCATCCGCTCGGACCTCACCATCATCCGCCTGGAAGAGGACCGCTACCGCGTCGTCTGCGGCGGCGACACCGGCCACCGAGATTACGTGTGGATGAAGCGCATGGCCGAGGAGCGCGGCCTCAAGGTCCGCATCGACGACCGCTCGGACGAGATCGCCACCCTCGGCGTATGGGGCCCCAGGGCCCGCGAGACCCTGCAGAAGGTGGCGGACAAACCGGAAGCCCTGAGCGTTGATAACTTCCCCTTCGCCACCACCGCCCACCTGCGCATCCGCGGCATCCCCATCTGGGCCTTCCGCATCTCCTACGTCGGCGAGCAGGGCTGGGAGCTGTACCTGCCGTTCAGCTACGGCCTCACCCTCTGGGATCTCCTGTACGAGCAGGGCGTCACCCCCGTCGGCATCTAGACCTACGCCAACAGCCGCCGCCTGGAGAAGAGCCTGCGCCTGCAGAACGCGGATCTGCTCACCGAGTACAACCTCGACGATGCCGGCCTCGCCCGCAAGACAGTCAACCCCGCCGACTTCCACGCCAAGACAGCCTACCTCGCCCAGCGCGAGCGCGACCACCAGCCCGCGTACCTGT
>JBAUWJ010000029.1:0-14243 GCA_049583715.1 Arenicellales bacterium
GCTTGATATATCAAGCCCTTACATGCATTGTCGGGCGGCGGAGCGAATAACAGTATGTCCTATCCGGTTTTTGGAACAATCTGGCTGTGCATCTTGAACGATCCCCCTTGAGCCATAGCTACGGCTAGGGCTCGGCGGACGATCTTTCAAGCAGCGAAGCCAGCTTGCCCCAAAATCCCGGATCCCGGTGAGAAATGCGGGCTAGACGCCGAGCTCCCGGGCCACGGAGTCGACGGCCTGCTTGCTCAGGTCGACGACCGTATCCACCTCCTCACGCGTGATCACCAGCGGCGGTGCGAATCCGAGAATGTCGCCGTGCGGCATGGCGCGCGCGATCAACCCGCGTTCCGCCGCCGCGCTGGAGATCCGGGCGCCGACCTTCAAACCGGCGTCGAAGGGCTCCAGCCGCTCCTTGCTCTTCGCGAACTCGACGCCCGCCATCAGGCCTGCGCCGCGGACCTCGCCCACAAGGGGATGGTCGTCGAAGGTCTCGTGCAGCCGGCGCTGGAAGTGCTCGCCGACCTCCGCCGTATGCTCGATCAGATTCTCCTTTTCGATGATCTCGAGGTTCTTCAGGCCGGCGGCGGCGCAAAGAGGATGGGCGGAATAGGTCCAGCCATGACCGATGGGACCGAGCTTGTCCGAACCTTCCTCGAGCACTTCCCACACCCGGTCACCGACGATGACCCCGGACAGCGGCAGGTAGGCGCTGGTCAGGCCCTTGGCGATGGTGATGAGGTCCGGGCGGATGCCGTAACGGTGGCAGCCGAAGGGCGTGCCGAGCCGTCCGAATCCGGTGACGACCTCGTCGGCAATCAGCAGAACGTCGTACTTCGAGAGGACCGCCTGGATCTTCTCCCAGTATCCTTCCGGGGGCGGGATCAGGCCGCCGGTGCCCATCACCGGCTCGCCGATGAATGCCGCGACCGTTTCAGGACCTTCGTCGACGATCATCTGCTCCAGCTCTCCCGCGCACCAGTCCGAGAATTCGGACTCGCTCATTCCCGGCTCGGCGTGGCGATAGTAGTGCGGGCAGACCGTGTGCAGGATCGGGTCGCGGGGCAGGTCGAAGGCTTTGTGGAACGCATCCAGGCCCGTCAGGCTGCCGGTCATGACGCCGGAGCCGTGATAACCGCGCCAGCGGGAAATGATCTTTTTCTTCGTGGTGCGTCCGAGGATGTTGTTGTAGTACCAGACGAGCTTGATCTGTGTCTCGTTGGCGTCCGAGCCCGACATACCGTAGTAGACGCGGCTCATGCCCTCGGGCGCCATGGCGATAATCTTGTCCGACAGCAGAATGGCCGGCTCGCTGGCCGTCCCGACGTAGGAATGGTAGTAAGCCAGGTTCCTGGCCTGCTCGTAGATCGCGTCGGCCATTTCCCGGCGCCCATAGCCGATGTTGACGCAGTAAAGGCCGGCGAAGGCATCCAGGGATTTCTTTCCGTCGGCGTCCTCGATGTAGATGCCATGGCCGCCGGTGACGATCCTGTTGGGCGTTTTGCCGTCGGCATGTTGGCGCATGTTGGTCGATGGATGGAAGAAATGGGCACGGTCCATCGCGTGCAGTGCGTTGATATTCATTTCGGTCATGACTCAAATCCAACCTATGTCGATGTCGTCTCGTGGGGGCTCGCTATCGCCCGTCAGGTCCGGCCCGCGCGGGTCACACCTGAATGCAGACGTACTTGAGCTCGCTGTATTCGTCCAGCCCGTGCCGGGAGCCTTCCCGTCCAAGCCCGGACTGCTTGACGCCGCCGAACGGAATCGGCGGTCCGGTCATCTTTACGCAGTTGACGGCCACCATTCCATACTCCAGCGCCGCGCTGAGACGGTGAATACGGGAGAGGTCGTTGCCGAAGACATAGCTGGCCAATCCGTACTCGCTGTCGTTGGCCATGGCCGCGATGTCCACGGAATCGTCGAAGGAGGTGACCCCGGCCACCGGTCCAAAGGTCTCCTCGCGATAGATCGCCATCTGCGGCGTGACGTCCGCGAGCACGGTCGGCTCGAAGAACAGGCCTCCCCGGGCGGCGCGCTTACCGCCGGCCAGGAGGCGGGCGCCTTTGGACAGCGCGTCCTCGATGTGCTCCTCGCACTTGCGCACGGCATCCTCGTTCATCAGGGGGCCGAGATCGACGTCCTCGGTGAGGCCGTTGCCGACCTTCAGCGCGGAGGTCCTCGAGGCGAACTCCTTCAAGAAGGCGTCGTAGATATCCCGGTGGATGTAGATACGGTTGGCCGCCAGGCAATCCTGCCCGCAAGTCTGGAACTTGGCCGCCAGGGCGCCGTCCACGAGGCGATCGAGGCCGGCATCCGGGAAGCCGATGAAGGGGGCGTGGCCGCCGAGCTCCATGGACATTTTCTTCACCGAATCGGCCGCCTGGCGTAACAGAACCCGGCCGACCTCCGTGGAGCCGGTGAAGCTCAGCGCCCGTACCCGGGTATTCGAGCACAGCTCGGCCCCGATACTGCGCCCGCTGCCGGTGATCACCGAGAACACCCCTGCCGGAATGCCCGCCCGGTCCGCCAGCTCCGCCAGGGCCAGGGCCGAGAAGGGCGTTTCCAGGGCCGGCCGCACGACCATCGGGCAGCCGGCGGCAAGCGCCGCCGAAGCCTTGCGGGTGATCATCGCGGAGGGAAAGTTCCAGGGCGTGATACACGCCGTCACCCCGATGGGCTCGCGATACACCAGCAGGCGGCGGTCCGGCAGATGGCTGGCGATGGTCTCGCCGTTCATGCGCCGCCCTTCCTCGGCGAACCACTTGATGAAGCTGGCAGCGTAGTCGATCTCGCCGCGCGAATCGGCGAGCGGCTTGCCCTGCTCGAGTGTCATGATACGCGCCAGGTCTTCCCGGTGGGAAAGCATGAGACGGGCCCAGCTCTCGAGGAGCTCGCCGCGTTCCTGGGGCAGCAGGGCCCGCCATCCCGGAAAAGCCCGTGCGGCGGCGTCGATGGCGTCCCGGGTTTCGGACTCGCCGAGCATGGGCACCCGGCCGATCACGGAGCCGTCGGCGGGGTTGGTCACTTCCACCGACCTGCCGTCGGCGGCACCGACCCAGGCGCCATTCACGAAGGCCCGCTCGCGGAGCAAGGTGTGGTCCGATAACGGTATGTCAGGTTGCTGTCGCGGTTTGACCTGGATCATTTTGCTCAACTTGGGAACTCGCCTCGAGACTGTGGGATTCAGGGCATTCGCCCACGTGCTCGACAGGGTACCAATGCTTTGAATGAATAGGGTTTCTTATTGCCCCGGGGAAACAAAAAACTCCCCCGGTTTAGACGGGAACTCTTGGGGAATTTTCTTGGCGCCGGGGCTCCGCGCCAGGGGACGGATACAGGACCCCCCGCTCGTTACGTGACGGGGCGGGTTATTCCGTTGATATCCAGGACTTGCCTGATCGGTATGTACCGGGACTGCTTGACGGCCTTGGTAACGATGTAGGTGAAATAACGGTCGATGCCGATGTTCCGCGCCAGAAGGTCATCGATCAGGCTTTGGTAGTGGTCGATGTCGCGGGCGATGACTTTGAGCACATAGTCGACCCCTCCGCCGGTGGCGTAGCAATCGATCACCTGGGGGGTGTCCTGCATGGCGGTTTCGAAGCGCTGAAAGTCCTCGGCAGAGTGGTGCTTGAGGGTGATCTCGACGAGAACCGTCGAGAAGTTGGCCAGCTTCTCGAGCTGCACCTCCGCATGGTAACCGTTGATGATCCCGGCCTCCTCGAGACGTTTGAGCCGCACCCAGCAGGGGCTGACCGAGAGATTCACTTCATTGGCCAGCTTCTGCTTCGTGATCCGCCCGTGCTTTTGCAGGACGGACAGGATCCGGAGATCGATGCGATCGAGCTTGGTCATCCGGGAGATTTTAATCCACTCGCTCGTCGGATATGCAACTGGTTCACATATCGGCGGGAGGCCCGGTAATCAGCCCCCGCGGGGCGCGGCCCGGGCCTTCGGCAATCCGCACGGAAAAGGGGCCTGAATCGCACCGTCCGTCGCGGTGACCGGACGGCCAGACCCGGGGCCGGCACCTCCCTTCTACTTGGTGAACAGCCTTCGCGGGAAGTCGCACAGCGGCACGGCGCCGCTCGACGTGATGCGAATGGTCTCGCTGATCGATATGCCCCAGTCCTTCATCCAGATGCCGGGCATGAAATGCAGCGTCATGTTCGGCGCGAGCTCGGTCTCGTCGCCCGGCCTCAGGCTGACCGTACGCTCGCCCCAGTCCGGCGGGTAACCGAGACCGATGGAGTAGCCGCACCGCGAATCCTTGTGAATGCCGTGCTTGTTGATGACCCCGTTCCAGGCGGCGTGGACATCCCGGGCGAGGGCACCGGCCCTGGCGCTGGAAAGCGCCTCATCGATGCCTTGCACGATCACGTCCGCGGCGCGAAGCATTTCGTCGGGCGGCGTGCCGAGGTAAACGGTGCGGGTCAGGGGCGCGTGATAGTGATGGCGCACCCCGGAGATCTCGACCACGGACGCGCCATTCGACTCGAAGGGTCGGTCGCGCCATGTGACGTGCGGGCACGTAGTGGTCTCGCCGGTCGGCATCAGGGGCATGATGGCGGGGTAGTCGCCGCCGAACTCGAGGGTGCCCGCGACCTGCGTCTCGAGGATGCGCGCCGCCACGTCGCACTGGCGGACGCCGGGCTCGATTGTCTCCAGGGCCTTGTCCATGGTGAGCTCCGAGATCCGGGCGGCCTGCTCGATGTACTCGATCTCCCGGGAAGACTTGATGCACCGCACCCAGTTGACCAGGGGTCCCGTGTCCACGACCTCCGCGCCGGAGCGGGCGCGCAGAACGTCGAGGCTCTTGCCGGTGAAGTAGAAGTCGTCACTGTCGACGCCGATGGCACCCCTGCGGCCCCGCTCCCGCAGCAGTGCGCAGATGAACTCCATGGGATGGCGGTCCACGGCCTGGACGTAGTCATCCGGGTAGCCCAGCAAGCGGTCCCTGGGCAGGATCGACGTGAATCGCGCGCCGTTGACGTCCTGGGCGCGTCCGACCCACAGGGGCCACTCCTCGTCCTGGAAAACGATCACGGCTTGATGTACGTAGAATGAATAGCCGTCGTAACCGGTCAGGTAGTTGATGTTGGCGGGGTCGCAGGCGAGCAGAACGCCGACGCCCCGGCTCTCCATCGCCCTGCGAGTCCGTTCGGTGCGCTCGCGGTACTCGTCCGCGGAAAAAGGAGAGTCGCTGTCTTGTCCCGGTGTCACGATGCAGTTTCCGGATCGTCTAGCGCACCTGCAGCTCCCGGGGCGTGCGGGAAGTGAGGATCTCGCAGCCCTGTTCGGTCAGCAGTGCGGTGTTCGATATGAAATAGTCGCCGCGGCCGGTGTTCGTGAACCACGAGTGCAGATGGAACGCCATCCCGGGCTTCAGCACGAGGGTGCTGCCCGGGCGCAGCGAGGTCACCATGCTTCCCCCGGTCCAGCTCGGCGGGAAGCCGATGCCTACCAGGTAGCCGCAGTGGTGGCGACGATAGTGTGGCAGACCGGCCCCATCCGCCACGGCCTGCCAGGCCTCGTAGACGTCGTTGGCGGTGACTCCGGGCCGCAGGGCTGCCTGGATCGCATCCATGCCCTGTATCGACAACTCGGCGGCCTCCCGGGCGAGCGCGGGCGCGGCGCCGACGAACACCAGCCTGCCCATCGGTGCCTGATACTTGCGGTAAGCAGCCCCGATCTCGAGAAAGGCGGCATCGCCGTGTCGAAACACGTCTCCCCGCCAGGTCGTGTGCTCCTCGCCCAGTCGTCTGGTCGGCCGGATGAAGGGACCGAAGCCGGGATACTCGCTGCCGGCGAGGATCATCGCCCTGTGGCACTCGGCCGCCACTGCATAATCGGAGGCACCATCGCAGATGGCCTCTATCGCCGCAAGCGTGCCCGCGTCCGCCGCGGCGGCGGCCTTGCGGGTGTACTGCTGCTCGAGCGGCGACTGCACGCGACGAATATCGTCGAGGATCCCGGAGGCGTCGAGCCAGTCGATGTCCGGCGTCTTGGACTGAAGGCTTTCGCCGATGCGCAACGTGAGGAAGAGGCTGTTCTTCTCCAAGCCGACCCGGGCCCGGTCGAGGTGTAGCTGCTTGAGCCCCGCTGCCATGGCGTCCGCGGGGTCCGCGGCATCCCCGAAGCCCATGAACTCCGCGTTGCTGACCTGGTTCTCGAAGGTGATGCGCTCGATGGCGCGGGCCACCAGAATCATCGGGCCATCGAGAGGGACAAGCAGGACGTGACAGGCGAAGAAGCCCCAATGGTCCAGCCCCGTGAGATAGTAAATATTCTCCGGCACCGCGACCACGAGGCCGTCCAGCTTGCGCTGCCCGAGCTCCTCGGTCAGCCTGGTACGTCGAGCGTCCAGCTCTGCGGCAGGGAAGGCGGGTTGCAGACTCTCCTGGGACAAGGTCTCGAGCTCCGGGCAATGAGTGGGCGGACTTGATCTACAGTGCTGCGCAATTGTATACAATATAATTCGAAGTTTGGATAGGGAGCGACCGGGTTGTTCCGGATTAACGCAATAATAATCAAAAGGATATGACAGACAGTTCCGAGGGCATGCCTGGAACCGTATATAATCAAATTGTGTACAAACTCAAGGGGATGAACCCGGTGCACCCGGAAGATTCCAGGCAGCCATGAGCGCGGCGCCGAAGACCCGCCCGATGACCAAGCCCCAGGCACGCATCGAACGGATCTACCAGTCCCTGCGCCGGCAGATCTGCCTGTTGGATTTTGCCCCCGGGGAGGTGCTGAGGGAGCAGGATCTCGCCGAGCAGTTTCACGTCAGCCGGACCCCCATACGCCATGTGCTCAACCGGCTGGCCATGGACGGGTTGGTGGAGAGCCGGCAGGGGGTGGGCACCACGGTGACCACCATCGAATTCAAGGACCTTCTGGATATCTACTACGTACGCGCCGCCCTGGCCGAGGCGATCGGCAACTCCGAGCCGGTATCGCCCGGCGCCGAGGTATTCGACGTGCTCGCGGAGCTCGCGGACAGATGCGAGAAGCTGGGAGACACCGTCGATCTGAGGGCCTTCGGAGAAATCAACATCGGCCTGCATTCCCAGATTCTCACGATCATTCGCAGTCGTCCCCTGAGGGAGATATCGGACCGCCTGTTTTATCAAACCGCCCGTATGTGGTTTCAGATCCTGCCGCGCCTTTCCTGGAAACGGGCGGTGCTGGAGCTGACCCAGGAGATCGACGAGGTCCGGGAGACGCTGTCCCGCAACGACTTGAAGGGTGTCGGATTCATCCACCGCAACCGCCTCACGACGGTCATGGTCCTGCTTCACCAGGTTCTGGACGAGGACAGGGTGAAGTAGGGATTCGGCGAGTCCTCCCCCCGCCTCGGGAGATGAGGACAGAAGCTCCCTCTCGCTCCGGCAGAGGGTTGGAGTGAGGGGACGGTGCCCGGGACCATCCTCACCCCGGCCCTCTCGGCGCCGGCTCCAGACCGCCGGAGCCGGCGCCTCTTAATCCGCCTCCAGCACCGCGTTGAGGAACTGCTGGGTCCGCGGGTTCTGCGGGTCCGTGAAGAGCTTGTCCGGCTTACCCTGCTCCGCGATCTGGCCTTCGTAGAAGAAGCAGACCCGGTCTGAGATCTCGCGGGCGAAGCCCATCTGGTGCGTGACCATGATCATGGTCAGGCTGTGCTCCTTCGTCAGCCTGCGTATCACGTGCGTCACCTCACCCACGACCTCGGGGTCCAGCGCCGAGGTGACCTCGTCGAACAACATGACCTTCGGGCGCATGGCCAGCGCGCGGGCAATGGCGACCCGCTGCTGTTGCCCGCCGGACAGGCGCGCCGGGTGTTGCCCCATCTTGTCCGCCAGACCCACCATGTTCAGCAGCTCTTCGGCCCGTTCTACGGCTTCCTTCCGCTTGAGGCCCAGCACTTGGATGGGCGCCTCAATGCAGTTCTCCAGGGCCGTCATGTGTGGAAAGAGGTTGAAATGCTGGAACACCATGCCGATGTTGCTTCTCATCTTGCGCAGGTGCCGCTGATTGGCGCGCACCAGTTTCCCGTCCCTCACCATGTGGGTAAGAGGCTTGTGGTCGACGTAGATGACGCCGTCGTCGATCTCTTCCAACGTCATCAGCATGCGCAGCACCGTGGTCTTGCCGGAGCCCGAGGGGCCGATGATGGTGACGATCTCGTTGCTGGAGATATCGAGGTCCAGCGAATTGAGCACGGTAAGGGGTCCGTAGCGCTTGGTTACCTTGGTGAACCGCACCAGCGGCGCGCCGGCATCGAGCTCGAGAGGAAAAGCTTCCGCGTTCATAGTGTCCCCCTGCTTTACTGTCTTTCGACTATGCCCAGGATTCGCCGTATCCATCGCTCGAAGCGACGAATCAGGTATGCCGTGGGCAGCGAGATTACTAGGAAGATGACACCGACCATCGTGTACGGCTCGAGGAAACGATAAGTCTGGGAACCTATGGCGTTGGCCGTATGCATCAGCTCGGCGACGCCGATTACCGACAACATGGGCGTGTCCTTGAATATGCCCACCAGGTAGTTCCCGAACCCCGGGATGGCCGGCGGTATGGCCTGGGGAATGATGATCTTGATGTAGGTCCGGCTTACGCTGAGGTTCAGCGCGGTGCAGGCTTCCCACTGTCCCTGGGGCACGCTGTTCAGACCGGCACGGTAGACCTCCGACAGGTACGAGGCGTAGTGCAGGCCGATGGCGATCATGCCCGCGGTCCAGGGTGCGAGGCGCACGCCGAACTGCGGCCCGACGAAGTACACGAAGAAGATCTGCAGGACGAGCGGGGTGGAGCGTATGAACTCGACGAATTCCCGTACCACCGAAGTCAGCGTGCGCGACGGCGTACGCTGCAGGAGCGCGAAGACCAGCCCCAGGACCAGGGCGATCAGGTAGCCGATGCCCGAGGCCAACAGTGTGTTCACCGTGGCCCAAAGCATCTTGGGCAGGATCTCGGCGGTGAATGTCCAGTTCCAGTCGAACATGGCGATTACCCCCGGCTCAGCTTTTGCGCCAGCCTATTCTCGAGCCCGCGCATGGCCGGGGAGACGACCAGCCTCCCGAGCACGTAATAGATCACCAGGGCCGTTCCGAATGCCTGGGCGGAGAGAAACGTCGAGGCATTGATCTGCTTGGCTTCGAACATCAGGTCCGTGACCGAGATCAACGATACCAGTGCGGTGCCCTTCAACAGCTCGATCAGCAGATTGCCCCAGGGTGGGAGCATGATCAGAAGCGCCTGGGGAAATATGACCCGCGTGAACTTGGCCACGGGGGGGAGGTTCAAGGCGATGGCGGCCTCGTACTGTCCCCGCGGCACCGATTGAATACCGCCGCGCACCAGCTCCGCTCCGTAGGCGCCGAGGTTCATTCCCACCGCTAGGAACCCGGCCGTGAACTTGTCCAGCGACAAGCCGAAAAGCGGCAGGACGAAGAAGATCCAGTAGAGCTGGACCAGCAGGGAGGTGCCGCGGAACACTTCGATGAACGCGATGGCCGGATAGCGCAGGAAGAAATAGGGGGCCATCTTCAACAACGCCATGACGAGAGCGATCACGACCGCCAGGACTATGGCCAGGACGGTCTGCTCCACGGTGAAGATCGTCCCGTGGACGAACCGCGATCCGTACTGGTGTAAAAACCCGATATAGCCTTGCATAACCTCCCCCGGATGGCTGTTGCCCCTCGGTCCGGTGGTCTAAAGGCTTCCCGCGAAACAGTGATGGGCAACGCCTTGCGGCGCTGCCCATCACTCCAGGGAACTCCTCTATGGTGCTCCGCCGGACCGCCGTGCTAGCGGTTCGCGCACGCCCATTCCGTGGTGTCTTCCTTGGCGGGCAGGTTCGCCTTCGTGTAGCCGTACTTGCCCACCGCTTCCATCATCGCAGGGGATCCCAGGTACTTGTGCAGGGCCTCGTTGAACTTCGCGAGGAACTCCGTATCGCTCTTGCGGAACCCGATGCCGACCCAGTTCTTCAGGTCCTTGGGCATCATCGAGGGGTCGGACACGCCGAGCGTGCCGCCGCTCTTCGAGGCCAGGTCCTGCGCCGTGAAGTAGGTCGCGGCGCCGGCGTCCGCGCGGCCCGCTTTCATTGCGGCCAGGATCTCGGTGGGACCGGGAACCGTCATGATGTGGCTGTCGGGAATACCGGCCTTCTTCGCGTCTTCAACCGTGTTGTAACCGGCGCCCGTGACCATGGTCGCACCGGCGTTCTTGATGTCCTGATAGTTGTTCAGGTGCTTCGGATTACCCTTGGGAACCAGGAAAGCATCCGCGACCTGGGCCATGGGATCGGAGAAGGCGATGTTCTGGCAGCGGCTCTTGAGGATATACATACCGCCGGTGATGACGTCGAAGCGGTTGGCCTTGAGGCCCGGAATCAGGCCGCCCCATTCCGTTACGACCGGCTCTATCTTGCTGCGGTCGTATCCCATGTCCTTGAGCACGCCCAGTACAAAGGCATTGACGAAGCCGAGCGGTTCGTTGTTGTCACCGGGGTAGGCCCAAGGTACCTCATTGGCGAATCCGAGCCGGATCGTCTTTCCGGCGTTAACGCGGTCCATGATCGAATCGGAAAATGCCGGCATGGCAAGGGCGGTTGCCACGAGGGCGACTACGGCAACTAGGAGCTTCTTCATAACATCCTCCGGTTGGTTCAGCTAGTGGTGGTTGCGACTATTTTTCCCCTCGGTTGACCGTGAGGCCCACCGAATGATTCCTGGTCGTTGTTCGACGTTTCAATCTGAGCACACCGAAGCGGCGACTGCCAACTTGAAAGCGACGATTTCGTCTATCCTCGTACCGAGACTATACCTATTTTGTATACAAATAGGCAATATTGGCCCGATTTGTGCCCGTAATTTGTCCAGTAAGTACACTTTCTTTCGCAAGTCTTGTTTCTCAGCGCATTTCTTTCATGGTCGCCATGATCTCGTTCAGCCTCCCGGAGACGCTCTTCGGGTCGAACACGATGGGTGGCGGCGTGACACCCGGCCACGACTGCCGGATTACCACGATGCGCGCGAGCAGGGCATCGTATCCAGGTTTCTTCCTCAGGCGCGTCGAGTGGCGCACGAGGGCTTCGGCCTGAAGAACGAGTCCGCGGCCCGTCTGGTAGCCATGCACATCCACCACCGCGTTGTTCTCCACGGACCGGGCGTAGAGATCCACCGCCTGTCGGAGCAGGGCCCCGGACAGGTCGAGTGTCGAATCGAGGCTCAGAGCGCCGGCCTGCGCGAAGCTGCCGTCGATGGCGGAGTCGACGGAATCGAGGACCGGAATGGCCGTTTGCCAGGCGGTCTCGGTGACGTGCTCGAGAGGTGCCAGGATATCCGGCGTCAATGGCGCGTTCCGGTTCTCGAGCTGCGGCCGGATACGCTCGAAAATCTCTTGAACAGGTTGGCGCAGGTGATATTTGGCGCCCGGCGTCCCGATTTGCAGAAGGGTGCGTGCGACGCTGAGGTGTGCTTTCATCTCGAGCAGGGCCAGGCGATAGGTATCGACGGCATTGAGGTGCGTATTGCTCGATGTGCTTTGGCTCGATGCGCTCTGGCCCGACGTACCCTGGGCTTCCGCCGCCTGTGCGCAGACGGGCAGGCCGACGACTACGATGAGCAGGAGGCTCGACAGCGCGTGCCATTGCCCCGCTTTCGAACGACTCACTGACCCCTCCTTCCCGAGTGTTGCCCCGAATCTCGATGGGCAGCGACATTACGGAAGCCCGGTTTCCGGCGTATCCGCTGGAGGCGCATCGATTCGTGATGTGTCGGTGCTCTTGCGGGATCCCGTTTGCCACTGCCGGTGGAACACGCCATTCGAATTCAGCATACCATGGGGGCAGGTATACATATGCGCGAACCTGTGGGACTTTTTTGGTTGAATTTGCCGAAGTTAGTACACTTTCCGGAAAATCCTTTTGACCGTCGTTGAAGGGGAACCGACATCAGCGAATCGTGAGCTCGCGCCCAATGACGACGTCACCCGAAATGGCGGTGCGCAGGACGAAACCGTTCGAGTTTTGGTGCGCGGCAAGTATGCGGCCGGAAAATGCGTGTCCGCCCGGCGAGATCGTCGTGAGGGTCTGGTCGATGTCGATGAGCCCCCGAGAGTGCAGCAACACTAGCAGCGCGGAGGTACCGGTGCCGGTGGGACTGCGACAGATCACGGCCGGGCTCTGAAATACGGCTACCCGGCAGCGGCCGCCCGCTGCGGTCGACTCGAGGGCCCCGTGGAAGAGCGTGAAATCGGTGCCCGCGTGCCGCGCGATCCTCTCTCCGGTCGCGAGGAGAGCTGCTCGAGACTCGGGAACGAGGCGAATATCCAGGCCCAGCGCGTCGACCACGGCATAGTCAACGCCCGCCGACACGACTGTCAGTGCCAGGCCTTCGCCCGTCGTTCCGTCGGGTATGGTCGTCTGCGAGCGAATGCGGGCGGGCGTGTTCTCGAACTCCACGGAGTGACATCGCCCGTTCCGGCAACGGGCGATCACTGCAATGACACCCGCCGGCGTCTCCACGCGCAGGCGGGTCTCCGGCTCGCGCATCGCTGCGAAGCCATGTTGCAGGGCGACGGCGGTGGCGCAGAACAGATTCGATCCGGAGATGGGTGGGTAGCCCATGGATTCCATGATGATGACGCCGAAATCCGCGTCCGGGGCGCAGGGCGGCAGCAGCAGCACGGGGCACATGTGAAGCTCGCCATGGGGCGGCTGGATCAGCTTCAGGCGAAGGCCGTCGTGGCGGCGCGCGAAATCCTCGCACTTGAGCGCGACCGTCTCTCCGTGCAGGTCCGGCGCCCCGTCGATGATGACCCGGGATATGTCGCCGCCGGCCCGGGCATCGACAATCCGGAGGGCCGATCCCCCGGCCATCGCGCTCAGCCGGCGGCCCGATAATGGCGGTCGGGCATCACCACCAGCTTGCCGATGAACGACTTGGCCATGAAATCAGTCTGCGCTCGGTGGAACCGGCTCAGCGGATAGGTGGCATGCAGCAGGGCGCGGATCCTGCCGGTTTCGATGTAGCGCACCAGGTCGCGAAAGGCGCCGCGCGTGCCCTGGGACGAGCCGTGCAGCTCGAGCTGCTTGAGGTAGACGGTGCGCAGGTCGAGCTCCACCAGCGGGCCTCCGATCGCTCCAGCCGTCGAGTACCGTCCCTCCGGACGCAAGAGGTTGATCAGGGACGTGAACAGGGGGCCTGCGACGAGGTCGGCGACCACGTCCACCGGCCGGTCTCCCATCACCCGGCGCACCTCTTCCTCGAAGTTTCCCCGGCCACGGGTGATCACGCCTTCCGAGCCGATGTCGAGCAGCGCTTGCTCCTTGCCGGGTCCGGTCACCGCAAAGGGAACGGCGCCGCGTGCGCGGCACAATTGCACGAGGCCCGAGCCCACGCCCCCGGAGGCGCCGGTGATGAGAACGTTATCCCCTTCCTCGACCCGGGCGCGGTTGAGCATCTGCTCGCCCGTGAGGTAGGCGCAGCAGAAGGTCGCGAGCTCGGCGTCGCTCATGTCCGTGTCGACGTAATGGGCATTGGCGTCCGGCACGACGCAGTACTCGGCGTAGCCGCCATCCCGGCCGTGGCCGATGTAATCGATGTCGGCCAGGCTGTCCGTGTCGGTGTTGTAGATGCTGAAATCGACCATGACCCGCTCCCCGATCCTGGCGGAGTCCACACCGTCCCCCACCGCAACGATGGTGCCAACGGTATCGGCACCCTGGATTCGGGGGAAGGTCAGGGTGGATTGACCTCGTCGCCAGGTGGATACGGCATCCGGGTCGTCCTGGGTCCCGTAGGCGCCCTCGCGCACCCAGACGTCGGTGTTGTTCATGCCGCAGGCATGAACCTCTATCAGCACCTCCCCGGGACCGGCCCGTGGAGTGGGGAAGTCCTCGACGTATTCGAGCTTGTCGAGCCCGCCGTGCCCGGTCAGGACCACAGCCTTCATTGTCGCGGGGATACCGGGATTTTGATCGCTCATGGGTAATCGTCGCTGTGGAAAGGTAGCCCTCTCCCGCTGGCGGGAGAGGGGGCTTGTGTCACCCTACACCGGCACACCGATCACCGCCAGGCAGTCTCCCATCTGCGCGGTACCCGGGAAGTGCCGTCCCACGAGCACGCCGTCGATGTTCGCGGTGTAGCTCTGCGGCGACTGTCCAGTCCGGCTGGTGTCGTGCACCCGCGCCACCGTATCGCCCTTCTTAACCGCTTCCCCGAGGTCCACGCAGAATTCCACCAGGCCGC
>JBAUWJ010000030.1:0-2105 GCA_049583715.1 Arenicellales bacterium
AATTCGGCCGCGACGATGATGCTGGTGCAGACCTGTGCCTCGCCGACCCTGCGGATGTGCTCCGCGACGCTGCCCTGCGGGTGACGGACCAGATCGGAGACGATGTTGGTATCGAGCAGGTACCGCATCAAAGCTCGACGGGCTCGGGATGCGGGTCCGGGATCGGCGGAAAATCTTCATCGAGCGGCGCCAAGGTTGCCAGCAGCGCCGGCAGAGACTGGGGCGGGCTGGGCTCGATGATCAGCCTGTCCCCCTCCTTGCGCATGATCGCGTCCTCACCCGGAAGCTCGAACTCACGGGGAATACGCACGGCCTGGTTCCGGCCGTTCTTGAAAAGCTTGACGTGTCGTTCGGGCACTGTGGCTAACCCCATGTGGCATATGTCTAAGCATATGCTAAATGAGATTCCCTGTCCACCACTTCAAGGCACTCACAAGGGTCCAATAGAAGGGGTGTCCACGCGCAAGATCAGAGAGGTCCTGCAGCTAACGGAAGATTGCCGCCAGCATCGATATCGGCCAGAGCACGATCCGTGACCATCTGAGCTGGGCGCGGCGTATCGACATAGACACCTCTCGAGTCCGGCTCGACGATGCGACGCCCCACGCCGTTCCTGTTCCTGCTGTGGGAGGAGTACGAGGCAGCCTACCCGAACGGATTTCAGTACAGCTGGTTCCCCAAGCACTATCGGCGGTGGGCTGGGCGCCTCGATCTGGTCATGCGCACGTGATCCAGACATTACCAAGGAGATTTCAACCCCATCCATCCCGGGGAGATTCTGCTGGAGGAATTCCTGCACCCCATGGGTATATCGCAATACCGCTTGGCGAAGGATATCAGCGTACCTCAGCGCCGCATCAGTGAGATTACCCAAGGCAAGCGATCTATCACCGCGGATACGGCATTGCGCCTCGGCCGATACTTTGGCATACAAGCACAGTTCTGCCTCAATCTTCAGTCGCGTTACGATCTTCTACGCGCAGAAACCGGGCTCGATGGCCGGCTCGAAAGAGAGGTTACTCCACATGCCGCTTAGAGCCGGACCCCAACCACTCCATCAAGCCAGCACAACCGATGTGCCGTCGAGGATAAGCCACGGGCTCGATCCGGTAGATCTCCGTTAATCGTGTTCTTGGACGTGACCACGGCATGCGAACTCGATTCTGATCCTTTGTCGATACATTCACGGGAGGTCAACCGCTCCGCCAATGGCGTAAATCTGGCGTGGACAAATCACACAATAAGTGGGGGAAGTGGGGTAATGCGCGCAAGAAGAAGATGGACTACATCCCAAGCGACTCCCTTCATTGCCAGAAGCACGAATAGCTGGAACAGACCAAGGAAGCTCTGATTAATGCTGTCATTGCGAGGAGCGACACGACGAAGCAATCCAGAAAGCGTGCAATGGCAGGCATCCTGGATTGCTTCGCTGCGCTCGCAATGACGGCGACACAATTGATCAGAGTTTCCCTAAAGTGCAAGTAGCTGAATTTTGATAATTGTGCCCGGGGCCGGAGTCGAACTATGTTCCTTATCAACCGCTTACGTGGCCTTGGCGTAGATTTGGCGTAAGCCCACCGCTGCTCGGCAGCGCCATGCCAACAGCACTGTCGCTACCGGCTACCTCCCGATGGCACCGCACCATAGGCGACTGGACAGAGTACCAACGAACCGGAGTATGCGAGAAAACGGACAAGTCTTTCATACCCGTCTCAGCCAATTCTCCCGAGGAAGGCCGTCGATGCGGGCAAGTTCCGATTCGTTATCGGTGACGATGGTGCAGCCGAGCGCGACAGCCTGGGCGGCAATGAGTAAGTCGTTTCCGCCGATCGGCTGCCCGGCTCGCTCGAGCCGGCTGCGGATCAGCCCATAGGTCATATCGGCAGGCATCTCGAAAGGCACGACATCCAGCGCGCCGAGCACCGCTTCGAGCTGCGCGGTCAGGCGCCGCGACCCCTTCTTCTCAGCCCCGTAACGCAATTCGGCCGCGACGATGATGCTGGTGCAGACCTGTGCCTCGCCGACCCTGCGGATGTGCTCCGCGACGCTGCCCTGCGGGTGACGGACCAGATCGGAGACGATGTTGGTATCGAGCAGGTACCGCA
>JBAUWJ010000031.1:0-13210 GCA_049583715.1 Arenicellales bacterium
CTGTCCGTGGTCGCCAAGCCTGCCCCTTTACTCCCGGCGCCGCATGGCGTTATATAGAGGTCGCCTCGGTGCCGTCTCGATCGCCGAAGGCGTGATTTGGAGCAGTGGACGGCCGGGTCATCGCCCCGGGGCGGTTGCTTTGAGCGTAAAGCGGGGGTACTCATGAGATTGTTTCTTCGTGCTGCGGTTGCGTCGGTCCTGCTCATCGCCGCGGCGCAGACGGTTCATGCGGATACGCTGAACCAGGGGATGGACAACGCGAACCGGGCGGTAACGAATACCGACCGCACGATATCGAATGCCGACAATACCGCGGAGCGCTCCAAGGGCCTGTTCGACCGCGTCAAGAGCTGGTTCAAGAGAAACACGCACCGGGGCGGGAGCCCGCAGTCCGATAAGCTGGTCCGCGAGGTCCAGCAGCGACTTGCCGCTCTCGGCTACGACCCGGGGCCCGTGGACGGGGTAATCGGTCCAAAGACACTCGACGCCGTCCGTGGGTTTCAGCAGGATCGCGGATTGCCCGTCGACCCCCGCATCACACCGGCCTTGGCGAAATTGCTGCAGGGCGTGGGTGCCCCTGCGCCGGCGGCCCCCGCCGCCGCGGCGCAGCCGTCCGAGGCGGATATCATGCTGGCCTTGCAGTATGCCGCCGGCGCCGATGCCCACCAGCTACGCTGCTCCGGCAAGCGCGACCCACAGTATCGACAGGACTTCCTGGGCGCCCTTTCGCCGGCGCTGGCCGCGCGGTACTCATCCGCTTACGAGGACGAGTTCAACAAGCAATACGGGAGCGTCACGGCGTGCCAGCCGCAGGTGACGCAATGGTTGACCACCATGTACCGGCAACAGATCGCCTCTCTCAGGCCCGCGGGGGCTGGTGCCGGGAACAGCCAGGCCGCCTCCTCACTTCCGCCCGCGACCGGCCAGGGTGCGATAAATCAGGGTTCGACCAGCCAGGGCAACGCAGCGGTGCCCACCAGCTTCGGCGTCGCACCGGCACCCGCGCCTTCAGCCGGGCAACCGGGCACCACGGCCGGCAATGGTCCCCCGCTGTCCAATCCCTACGCCGCCCTGTCCGGCAACCTCGCCCTGAGCAACGCCGCCGCGCCGCCTTCAGCCGGCGTCGTTCCCTCGACTACCGCTTCTACGGGGGCTGCAACGTCGTCAGCCGCCGTTCCTCCGGGGACCGGCACGAGCGGGCTGGATCCTGCGCTCATCGGAAACTGGGCCTGGGTTAGCCCGCAGCGGGGGATCGTCGCCTTTCTCGACGTGGCCGGGAACAGTACGTATCAGATGAAGAGCAGTGGCAACCAGAGCACGGCCGGTCAAGTCGAGGCCCACGATGGAGTGCTGCGCCTGATCGCGGCCAATGGCGGCGACACACGCGAGTTCAGGTATCAATCGACAAAGCCGGACGAGATCGACCTGGTCAATGCGGCGGGCGAGCAGACGGTACTGCTGAAGAGCAAGGTCCAGTAGCGTCGAGTCCGCCGGCGCAGCGACAGTGTCGCCGGTCCCGTCTACCAGACCTGCTTTTGCTGCTGTTTCTGGTTCTTGCGCTTCATCTGGTCCAGCATGTCGTGGTAGGTCTGCCCCCCCGAACGATATCCTGCGGCATCCAGGGCATCGCGCAGGCGGTCCGCCTCGGCCTTCAGAGCGGGGGTGGCTATCGTTGGGAAGCCGTAGCCCTGCATGTACTGCGACGCGAGCTGCCCGTTTCCACTTCGCAGCGCGACGTCCACCAGGCCCAATTTCGCCCACAGGCCGGGGATGCGCACGGCCATCCCCTGGTCCATGGTGGCCGGCTTGCGCGACTCGTAGGCCGCCGCCCACTGGAACTGCCGGTTGGCGACGTCCAAGTGCTTCAGTCCGACGTTGGCCTTGCCGGCGATCACCGCGGACCAGACGACCAGGGCCTCGATCGTCGGCGCCTCCGGGACGCGCCCCGGTTCCGTGAGAGGTTCAGGCAGCAGGCCGTAGGGGGACTTGGTGTACTTGCTCTGCTGCGACAGATTCCCGTAAATGCCGAAGTTGAGATCCATCAGGGCCGCGGCCGGCGGATAGCGACCGGCGGCGTTCAGCTCGGTGGCGGCGGCATTGTCCAGCGCCAGCAGGCGGGACACATCGTCCGGCTTGTACTGCGCCGCCTGCTTCTCGCGCACCCGCAGTCCGAGCTGGGAAAGGCGCACTTCCTCCAGCACCGCCGCCGCGACGAACCATGAGGCCGCCAGGGCGTGCCTCCCCTGCGCCCGCGCGATGGAGCCGTAGTACGCCGCCACCCGCGGGTCCGATGGGTCGATGCCGGCGGCGATATCGAGCGCCTTGCCGGCGGTGTCATAGGCGCTGCGGCTGAACTCGATCCAGGCCAGCTTCAGCATGGGTGCCGCGGAAGTCTGCACCAGGTTGGTGGCGATGGACTGCGCGGTATAGGCGAGCTGGATCTGGTTCAGCTTGGTGGCGATGGTACTCAGTCGTTGCGCGGCGTCGAAGAATTTCGGGTCGGTTTCCAGTGCCTTCTTGAGGTCGCCCGCCGCCCCGGCGAGGTCGCCGTCGCGCTCGGCGAGGATCGAGCGATAGTAGTCCGCGTGCGCCGATGAAGGGGCCGCGGCAATGGCTTTCTCGAGCGCCTGGCGCGCTTTCTTCCACAAGCGCTTCGCCAGAGCGTCGAGCTCGTCGGCGCGCTTGAGCTCCGCCTGGGAAGGATAACGGTAGTAGATGTAGTACGCGTCGGACCAGGTCTTCACCGAGCGAAGGTCGGCAGCGGATGCAGCCTGAACGAACGCGATGTAGTCCATCACGGTGGCGAACAGGTCCTCGATGACTGAATCATCGGGAGCGATCTCGATGGCCCGGACCAGGTACTTCTCGGCCGAGACCCAGTCGTTGTCGCGCTTGAAGCGGCAGGCGCCCTTGAAGGCCAGCGCGCGGGCGTTGTTCGGGTCCAGCGCCAGCGCCTTGTCGATGGCTGTCTCGGCGTCGGCCAGCTCCCGCGCCTGACTCTCCTTCGTCTGCGGCCGGTAGGGATGATTGACGGCGTTCGGCTCGACCGCCTCCCCCACCACGATCAGCGCCTGCTCGTAGAGAAACTGTCCGAGCGCCTCGAACTGCCGGGCGCCCGCCCCGGGCTTCGCCGCCGCCGCGCGGAGCGCGTTGAGGCGCCTTTGGTATACCTCGTCCGCCCGCACTCTTCCGTACTGGCTCGTCTTGACCAGCGCGACGGCCTGGCGCGTCAACGCATCCCAACCGGCTCCCCGTTCCACGGCCTGGCGGAGCTGGTCCAGCAACTGCGACTTCTGCTCCTTGCTCGCCGGGCCCGTCACGCCGGAAAGATCCTTCGCGACCTGCTTGTCATAGGCCTCGTTCTGCGCCGGGTTCATCTTCCGGGCGAGAGCCAGCTCACCCCTGGCCGCCGGCGCGTCCCCCAGCGCGGCGTGCGCCAGGGCGCGACCCAGCACCGCATTGGCGTTGTTCGGTTGACTGAGCAGCACCGCCGTGTAGTCGGCCCGCGCGCCCTCGGCGGAGCCGAGCTGCAGCTTGCACCCCGCAAGGAAATACAGCACATCCTTGTCTTTCGGGTTGGCCTGGTAGACCTCGGAAAGGTCGCGGTACGCGTGCGCGCAGTCTCCCGCCTTGTAGCGCTGGATGCCCCGCTGGCGGAGCACGCTGCCGAGAGCGCCGCCGGCGCCCGCGGGCTTCGTCCTGTCCACGAACATCCTGGCCAGCGTCGGGAACTGTCGTATCGCCGCTTCGTAGCCGGGCATGGCCTGCTGAACCGCAAGCTTGTCCCCCAGCGCCTCGGCGGCATATCTCTGTCCGAAGTCGTGGGACATGGCGCGCACTGCCGATTCATACTGGTCGCGGGTCGCATAGGGATAGATGTTGCTGTCCTCCATGAACCTTCCCTGCATCGCGATAGCGGTTGCCAGCCAAAGCTTCGCGGCTTTGTTGTTCGGGCGCAGGCGGTTGGCCCGCTGCAGGCTCTTCTCCGCGTCCTCGAGGCGCCGGGCGAACGTGAAGGCGACGCCCAGTGCCGTCAGGTAGTCGGCATTCTCGGGCTCCAGCTTCACCGCTGCATCGAAGCTCTTGATCGCCTGGTCCCACTGCGCCTGCTCGAGCGCATCCAGGCCGGACAAGTAGTCCTTGACGCCCGGGGAGCCCGGTTTGTTCAGGGTGAGCTGGAGGGGCTGCCCGGTGGCGGCCTGACCGGACTGCCCGCCGGATTGTTGGGCCGGCTGCCCGGTCTGCTGCTGCGCCGTTTGCGCGGCCGATTGGGTCAGGGCTCCCTGCTGCCGCGGGGAGCCGCCTCCCAGCCGCGCCAGCGCCTGCTTTCCGAGCTCGGTGATGGCGGCGATCCGCTGGCCCTCGTTCCATTTGATGCGGTAGTCGTGTGCCTCCATATGCACTGAAAATGCCCGCTCGCCTGTCAGCACTTGCAGCCTGACCTGCTTGTTGTACGCATCGGAAATCGTGTAGGCGTTGTCTCCGAGGCCCGGGATGTCGCGGTATCCCGCTTCGTTGCGCGCGTTCTTGAGAACGTTGAGGAACCCCTCTCTTTCGCTGCCCGGCTGGGGCCGGATGCTGATGTCGAGCTGCTCGTTCGGCCCCTCGGCGACGTTGAATCGGCAGGTGTCCGACTGGTTCCCACGGATGCGTTGGCCGGCGGAGAAAACCCGGCCGGTAGCGCGGCACAGGTCGGCCGGGGTCAGCAGCGAGCACGCGCCCTCACCGCGCGTCGCGGGCGCGCGAGAGCAGTCCACCGCAGCCGCGGTGTGGGTGCCGGGACGGGTGCCGGATATTTGAATGCCGGTAGTGTTGCGGCCGGAGAGCGTGTTGCCGTCCGCGGAAAGGGTAAAGGTATCCACGAATCCCGGCGCCCAGGTGATCGAATAGATGCCGCTGGCGGCATCACAGGTCCAGGTGCCGTGTCCGTGTGGGAGACCCGTGCTGCCGGGGTCGAACGCCGCGCGCTTGTCCTCGGAGAAGGTCACGGTGCCGCCATTGAACCAGTCCCACTTTCCCAGGACCCCGTCGCAGACCCCGGCAGCCGCCGGCTCGCTCTCGCCCGGGACGATATAGCGCCCCGCGACCGCCGCCAGTATCACGGCGACGATGAGCGCCAGCGCGAGTACTTTCCGTCGTCGGACGAGAAACGACGTGATACTCGCTGGGAGTGAAACCATGAAGACACCCCTGTGGAACCCTCAATGGCATTTTCGGTGATCCCGATGACAGTGGCAAGCGCTTGCGTGGCCTGATCGCACGAAAGAGAGCCCCGCAGGAATGGGAGAGATCCGCGGACACCATCGCGGGTGAACCCACCCCCGATCCCGCCGGACGCGACGATGCAGGTCGAGCTTCAGCCCGACTTGTTTTAAGTCAGAATGAATTCTGACCCACAGGGGATTTGCCGGCCATCGAGTAAAACGATAGATCGGGCTTCAGCCCGACATCGAAATGCCACCGTGCACCCGCCGCAGCGGCGCCGGTGGCGAACTCGTCAGGACTGCGCCCTTGCGCGCCGGAGTAAGAAACCGGGAGCCATCCTGGCGACATCATTCGCTGGAGCCGGAGGCGGGTAGGAAGGCTCTCGGTTCACGATGAAATCACTCGAGATCGACCGACAGCCCCTGCAGCCGGATACCAGCAAACTCGGTGGTCCAGCGCTGCCCAGCCTGAACCGTGCAGGCGCTGGTGAGCGTCCCCGTAGTGACCATTTCACCCGCCTGCAGCGGCGGATGCGACTGCTGCGTCAGCGTTGCGATCAGGTATGCGACCGCCTGCAGCGGACCTCCCAACACGTTTGATCCCTTGCCGGACTCCACTGCCTCGCCACCGCGCGACAAGGTCACGGAAAAAGACCCGAGCGCGCCGATCGGATCCGTGCCCAACTCGTCGATCGACAAAGGCTCGCCCACCACCAGCGCCCCATGCAGAGCAGAGTCGGCCGCGGTATCCGGAGCCTGAAACTTCCAACCTGGGTAGTGCGACTGCACGATCTCGAAAGCGTGGGCAACCCAGTCGATGCACTCGAGTATCGCGGGAAGATCGCCGTCGGCCGGCGGCGCCGTGGAGAAATGCACCGCAATCTCCGGCTCGATCTTCGGCTCGGCAAGACTCGACAGGCTACAGACGGCACGTCCTTCCCGTGCATGCACGACGGTAGTGCCGTAGAGGTATCCCCAGATGGGCGCGTGCACGCCGTAGGTCGGCCAGATATTGGAATTGGTAAACCCGATCTTACGCCCCAGGGGCACCGCACCCTCCGAGCAGCGCGCCCGGTGGATCCGGTCCGCCACCGCGTAGGCATCGGAAAGATCGAACCCGTCTTCCGTACTGGTAATCGGCTCGAGCTGCCTGGTTTCGTCCTGGGCCAGCTTGATGCGGCGGGCGATGGTGTCAAGTTCCGGTTTCGAGTGCATGGCGGGGAGGCGGAGGATTCGTTCCGGATTGTACTAGCTGAACGGGCTGCCGTGTCCCGCCGAATACATCGCACGCCTACCCGGAGCCGCGACAATCGCCGTCTCGAGAACCTCGATGCAAGCCGCGCGCTCGACGAACCCGGGAGACGGGGACGAAGGACTGCGGTGCCGGTCAACTCGCCGCCGGATTCTCCTCGGAAGGCTCCGGAGTCGCTGACGTGATGCCCGACTGCAGATTGCGTGCAAGGGAGACCACGTCGGGTAGCCGGTCGACCGTCGTGACATCGTGACGTATCAGGATATCGGCGAGGTCCAACCGGTCATACTTCAGAGCCATGCCCAGCTCGGCGACTTTCGAGGTCATGTACCGCAGCATCATCTCGAATTCGTAGCTCTGCATCTCAGTTTGACAGCGCTTCATGATGTCCTCTCCTCACGGGGTTCTCTACGACGAACGAAGCACGAAACGTGCCAATCACAAGGGGCTGGTTCCTATTGGATCCGTCCTCGACCGATCCCTCGCCGCGCCCCGAAAAGGGGCATCATCCATGGGCAGGTGCACCAGACCGACGCAGCCCAGGCACATGAATGCCGGCATCAACGTGAACCGCTACGCGTCGTATCCCAGCAAGCAGGGCTTTGATTGTCACTATGACGGCCACGACATCTTCGTGATTTAAACGTCGGGCAGGAAATCCTGGAAGGTGTTCGAGCCGACCCGGAAGTTTCCACTGGACATCGCCAGGATCCCGAAAGGCGACCCGCCGGAGTCGGACCCCTACCTCGAAGATGAGGGTCGGGCTTCAGCCCGACTTGTTTTGAGTCAGAATGAATTCTGACCCACAGGGGATTTGCCGGCCATCAAGTAAAACGATAGATCGGGCTTCAGCCCGACATCTTTCGACTCAGAAAGGGGGCCTTCAGCCATTGCATCGGTCGTTTCCCATCGGCTGCACCGGACCGCTGAGGCACTTGCGATCTTCCTCCGAGTCAACCGAATCTTGCACGCAGCTCCCGCTTGAGGATCTTGCCGGCGGTGTTGCGGGGCAGGGACTTCTCGAAGATGACCCGCTTGGGCAGCTTGAACGGCGCCAGGTGGGCACGGGTGTGCTCGATGAGCTCCTCGGCGGTAGCGCTCGCGCCCTCGCGCAGGACCACCACCGCGGCGACGGCCTCGATCCATCGCTCGTCCGGCACGCCGATCACCGCCACCTCCGACACGGCCGGGTGCTTGAAGAGGACATCCTCCACCTCGCGGCCCGCCACCACGATACCGCCGGTGTTGATGACGTCCTTGATCCGGTCGACGACATAGAGGAAGCCTTCCTCGTCCATGTAGCCGACGTCGCCGGAGTGAAACCACCCGCCCTCGAAGGCCTCCCGGGTCTGCTCCTTCTTCTCCCAGAAGCCCACCAGGAGCTGCGGCGAGCGATGCACGATCTCGCCGTGCTCGCCGGGCGGCATGTCGTTCATTCGCGGGTCGACGATCCGCGTCTCCACGTTGAGCACCGGGCGGCCCGCCGACGAGGGCCGGGCGTCGTGCTCCTCGGGCCGCAGCACCGTGGCGAGCGGCGCGATCTCGCTCTGCCCGTAGCAGTTGTATACACCGACGCCGGGCAGGCGCTCGCGAAGCTCCTCCAGGACGGGTACCGGCATGATGGAGGCGCCGTAGTAAGCGCGGCGCAGGCTCGTCAGGTCGTGCCGGTCGAAGCCCGGATCACGTAGCAGGCTGATCCACACCGTCGGCGGCGCGAAGAAGGAATTGATCTTCTCCCGCTCGATGAGCTCGAAGCATTCCCCGGCGGCCGGTGCCGGAATGATGATGACTTTCGCGCCGACCAGCAGGGCGGGCATCATGAACACGTGCATCTGCGCCGAGTGGTACAGCGGCAGCGCCGCGAGCTGGACGTCGTCGCGGTCGATGTCGAGCTCCACCAGGCAGCTCACATATTCCGACAGCAGGGCGCGGTGCGTCATCATCGCGGCCTTGGGTGCCGCGGTGGTGCCGGAGGTGTAGAGAAGCTGGGCCACGTGCGCGTCTTCCGGGCTCCGGGCCGGCTCGCCGGGATCGCCTTCGCCGCCGGCCGCCGCCAGCACATCGAGGTCGGCGCCTCCGTGGAACGTACCGCGAATCGCGATACCGGCGCCTTCGGCGACCGCGTCCGCGGTCAAGGCCAGCTCGACGTCGTTCAGCAGCACGCGGCATCCAGACTGGCGAAGGATGTAGTCCAGCTCCTCGGCGCCGAGCGCGTAGTTGATGGGCACATGCACCGCGCCGACGCGGGCGCAGGCCAGCCAGGCGAGCGCGTAGGCGTCCGAGTTGCGCCCGTAAGCGCCGACGCGGTCGCCGGGTTGAACGCCGGCATCGATGAGCGTGCGGGCGACCCGGTTCACGGCGCGGTCAAGCTCGGCGTAGCGCCAGCGGCGTTCCCCGAAAATCAGCGCGACCCGCTCCCGATGCTTGCGTGCGGCGCGGCGAAGGGCATCACCGATGGTATTGCGGGTGGCGCTTCGGTGCAGGGTGCTCTTTGGTTCTATCATGGTCTCCTCCACGGACAGCAATCATAGACTGCGAGCCTCGAAGGCCAAAGCATGCGTGGAGAGCGAGGGTGTGGCCCGAAGGACGGGGTGTGCGGAACATTCAACGTTCCTGCCGCGTTAAACCGAGCGGAACGTGACCCCGGAACGCATCGGAACAGGAAGCGCCGTGTTGAAGGCGTCACGAAGCCGCAGTGGAGCTTCACTGTTGAACGCACCGGCATTCGGACCCTCGGCGGTGGGTGGGAACCCTCCGTGTACCAGCTTACGGGTTCGCGACCGCTCGCCGTCGGTCAAAGCCCCCATCGCGGCTCGCGCGTTCTCCGGCCTTCCCGTGAGCCCCTTCTGAAGGGAACGGCTCGGTCTGAAACTGAGCCATCGCCCTCTAAGACCAGCTTATCGTCACCGAGCCGTCCTGGCTCGAGCCGAGTCCGACGCCACCCGGAGTAGAGCCGGTGATTTCCGTACCGCCGCACGTGCCGCCACCGCCTGGGTTCCCCGGTTGACCGCTCAACGCCCCACCGGATCCTCCCGGCCCCCCCGAGTCGCCACCGCCGCCACCGCCGCCACCGCCGGTTGACGAAGAAGTGTTGCCGCCCGTCTCGCCGGCGGTGCCGCCACCGCCGCCTTCACCGCAGCCGCCGTCTCCCCCCCCGCCGTTACCAGTTTCCCCTCCGCCGCCCCCACCGCCAGCGCCACCGGCGATCAGAAGCGGAGTGGCGCCGCGGAAAACGACGGACGCACCGCCACCGCCACCGCCTGCTCCCGTCCCGTCGCCTCCGGCACCGCCCCCGAATCCGCAAGCCGAGCTTCCACCCGCACCGCCGGTGGAGCCAATGCCGTTGCCGCCCGTTCCTCCGACACACACGCTCAATACCTCGCACGGTGTCACCGCGACTGCCGCCGCCACTGCGGTGCCGCCCTCACCTCCGGCACCGCCTGCATGACTCGTCAAGTAGGGCGCACCCTGCCCACCATCCGCTCCCACCGCCGTGATCGAAACACTGGCGACACCCGCCGGTACCACGAAGGCATGGGTGCCGGCGGTGTCGAAGACCCGGGGGTTGCTGCCACCGGCTTCGGTGCACGAGGTCTGGGCATGGGCCGGCAGGATCACCGACTTGACGACCGGCCTGGACCAGTTCGAGGGGAGTTGCGAGGCGGCAGCGGCGCCGCCCAGAGTGATGGCCTTGAGGAGATCTCTGCGAGCCTTCTTCATGTCCTGCCCTCCTGCCTTGGTTCTGTATTCTGTTTTCCCGTCAGGAAGACTGCGCAGCGAAACCGAAGCAGCCGGCTTTGCGTTTCGACGGCAGACCATCTTAGCACAGGCCGGGCGGCCACGTGACGCGCCTTCGCGCGCCGCCGCCGCAACGCCGAGGCCTTGTCAGCCCGCACCTGTCTCCGCCCGAGCCGCAGCGCGATCCGTACCACGATGATGGCAAGCCGTGCTGCAATGAGCGAAGCCATGAACTCGGCCGGCCGCAGAGGCTTGACGATCAGACACTTCAGCATGCCTTTGCGCTTGTACTCTACGATGTTGAAGCCACTGCCCGGCTCTCAGCGTCCCTCCGGACGCGCCTGCAGCTCCCACTTCACCTTTGCTCGGTGGGGTAAGTCGTTTATCCTATACCCACAACACTTACACACGGGCCGGACCTGGCTGACCAGGCCCCACTGATTTTTCTTCTCATGTTCGGGCTTGATCACATTCTCTCTCCCGTCCCGGTGGATGACTTCCTTGACAATTACAAGGAGGAACGAGCACTCCATATTCCCGGCACGGTCGACAAGTTTCCCGATTTCTTCGACTGGGAGCAGGTCAACGACCAGATCAATTTCAGCCGGCCCAGCCGTGAATCGATCCGGCTCATCTACGAAAAACAACCTCTCGACGGCCGGCACCTGGCAAAGCTGGCGGAGTGGATGGTCAAGGGTGCAACGCTCGTCATCAACAGCGTCCAGCAGATCGACCCCATAGTGTCGCGCTTCTCGACCAGCCTCGGCAGGGACCTGAATGCCGGCATCAACGTGAACTGCTACGCGTCGTATCCCAGCAAGCAGGGCTTTGATTGTCACTATGACGGCCACGATGTCTTCGTGATTCAGACATCGGGCAGGAAATCCTGGAAGGTGTTCGGGCCGACCCGGCAGTTTCCGCTCGACATCGATACGATCCCGAAAGGCGATCCGCCGGAGGTGGATCCCTACCTCGAATGCGAAATGCAGGTCGGCGACGTTCTGTACATACCGCGCGGTCACTGGCACTACGCCGTTGCGACCGAACCCAGCGTCCACCTGACGGTGAGCTACAACCAGCGCAGCGGCATCGATTTCCTGCTCTGGCTGGTGGAGCAATTGCGCAACAACGACGAGTTTCTCCGCCGGGACTTCCCCGTCGCCGGGATCGAACTACTGGGTGGCGGCAAGCCCGATGACGCCTTCCTGCAACACGTGGACAACTTCCGCGAACGCATCAGGGAAGTCATCGACAAGGAGAACCTGATCGAAAGCTTCCTCCAGTTCTCCATGATCAAGAATCCCGTTCCGAGGAATTTTCAACTCCCGGAGCTCGCGCTCATGAAGGATGCCATCAGGCCCGACACGGTCTTCACGATGGCCGCCGACCAGAAGATACTCGCGAGGTATGACGAAACGGATGACAGCGGACAGCTCATAATCCGAGGCCACATTCTGAATCTGAACAATGTCGGAAGAGAGATAGTTCAGGCGCTCGCCGGCGCCAACGACGATTCCTCGATCACCGGTGAAAGCCTGCAAAAACTCAATCCAAAGGCGTCCTGGGAGGACATCAAGGCAATGCTGGTGTTCCTGTTCGAGAACGGAATTCTGGAAGTCGTCCCGGAGAAGCCCGGCGTTTGACCGTTGGTTGCCTGACCGGGCGACTACCGCCAATCAGTTGGAGAAGAAACTGATATCGAGCGTCTCCGCCTGCCCGCAGAACTCGCTGTTGTCAGGCGTCAAAGTCATCGTGATGTTGAAGGTGGGGCTCTGCACTTCAATCACATTGAAGGGAATCGCGCCATTTTCAGGGTCGGGCGACACGTTCTGATTGAGATCGGCGTTGGCGGCGACAGACGAACCCGTTACGTCGGAAGCGAGGTTGAAATTGTCCGTTACACCGGGAGTGACCGAAACCTGCGGGATCACGGCGACAGGAGCGCTGCCCGTTACGAGCTGATCGTAGTTTCCTGGAAAGTTGAAGGGTCCGAAGAACGCGTCATTGGCTGAATTACCCTGATCCGTCACATCCGCCGTTGGACTCGTATCCTGGGCAAACAACGCGCTCGCACTGACGCTGCACGAGATCGAGGTTTGCGCATGAGCGGGCAGCAGGACCGAATTCACCATCGGCTTTGCCCATCGTGCAGGCGTGTTCTCCCCGGCAACCATGGCCCCGGTCCCAAGCGCCATTGACTTCAGCATTCTCCGGCGTGATTGCTTGCTGCGAGTCAGATTCTTTCTGCCGGCTTTTTTCGGCGTTTCTTTCGTATCCATGTGGTCACCTTCTGGTTATGCTGGTGAGCGGGTTCAATGCTGCTTATAAGGCTGGATTTGCTACATTATACGTCGAGCGGGAACCCGGCGCGAGCCGTCCGCAACCGCCACGGCACATCGACGGAGAGAATCGATCAATATGAGCTACCGGATATTTCTTGCCGGCGCATCCGGCGCCATCGGTCAACGGCTCGTCCCGCTGCTGCGCGCCGCAGGTCACAGTGTGGCCGGCACCACACGCTCGAGCTCCAAGTCCGGGCAGGTTCGCACCCTCGGTGCCGGGCCGGTCATCGTGGACGTCTTCGACACTGACGCTCTGGCGCGCGCTGTCGCGTCCTTCGAGCCGGATATCGTGATTCATCAACTGACGGACCTCCCCCCGGGGCTGGATCCGAGCCGAATGGATGAGGCGATCGTCCGCAATGCGCGGATCCGGGGCGAAGGCACTGCGAATCTCGTCAATGCCGCCCTCGCCGCAGGCGCCCGCCGTCTGGTGGCACAGAGCATCGCGTGGGCGTATGCGCGGGGGCCGGAGCCGCATCGAGAGTCCGACCCGCTCGACCTGGGGGCCGAGGGCAGCCGCGGTGTCACTATCGGCGGCGTGGCCGCCCTGGAGGACCGGGTGCTGAATTCACCCCCGCTCGCGGGCGTCGTGCTCCGTTACGGCAGGCTCTACGGACCCGGAACCGGCGTCGACGAGCCGCCCGCCTCTCTACCCCTTCACGTGGACGCCGCGG
>JBAUWJ010000032.1:0-28804 GCA_049583715.1 Arenicellales bacterium
GTCCGTCCGATCTCGTAACGCCGTGACCCTACAGCCGTGTTCCAGCCGTGCCGGCCAGGCGCCGTCACGGCTGGCTTTGCGACGACTTGGCGGGCGACTGGTCCCGCAGGCTAAACAGAGGAGATGATGATGACCGACAATATCGCCGCGTTGATCAGGCGATCCAATGAGCTCAGCGCGGAGTTATCGCGGCGCAGCTTGACGCGTGAAGAAGTGCGTTGGGGTGCCAGCATCGCGCTGGCCGAGATACCGGAAAACCGTCTGCCCCTGCCGAGATGGAGGCACTTGCGTGTGCATATTCGTCGCCTGGTGAGACTGACATAGACCAGGGGCCTGTCCGTACTGATTACCCATCCGCCTCACAACGATCCATCCCTTAAGCCTCAACGGTTCAGCCGGTCTTCCTTGCGGCCTCATGGAGCGCGCCACTCAAAGATCTGGATGGCACGCACAGTTTCTGTCTATCAATAGTATTACCTGCTATGTGCGACGATGCACCGACGCATCCGGTCTTGCAATGCACATTAGCTGTATACAATTTCGATAACACAGGTCCGGAGGTACGTACAGTGACCCTATCCAAACCATTAGTGGCGGCTATCGCCACGTTGGGCATCCTTTTCTCCGTACCGACCCTGGGCGCCGGGATGGCAACCGGTGGCGACATGACGCCGAAGTTCTACCTGGGCGCCGGTGCCGGCAGAGCTAATTTGAAAAGTCATGTCAAACTCGGGGATCTCGGAGACGTCAGATTTAGCGACGACAGCACCGCCTATAAGATCTTTGCCGGCTATCGAGCGGCCCGCTACTTCGGGATCGAGGGGGGCTACCGAAACTTCGGCAAGGCCGACGCTGGTCCATTTAGCGTTAAAACCGACGGCTTTGACGTCGCCGCCGTCGGCTTTCTACCGGTCGGTCCCGTGGATCTGTTCGCCAAAGGGGGCGTTATCTTCTGGAATACCGATAGTCAGGCACCTGCTCCCAACGACAGCGGCCAGGACCTGATGTATGGCGTTGGTGGGCAACTCAACCTCGGAAGTCTGTTTCTGCGCCTTGAAAGCGAATGGTTCAAGATGGCTTTTCCCGAAGACGCTCAGATGATCACCGGCAGTGTTGGATGGGTATTCTGAGGCGATGAACGGGGCCTGGCAGGCCCGCTCGACTCATGATTGATCTCATGTTCAATGAATGCGCGCCCCACGGGGCTGGAGTTCTCCATGTCAATAGCCAAAGTCATAGAAATCAGTGCCGAATCCGGGAAGAGTTTCGACGATGCCATTGGTCGGGGCATTAAACAGGCCTCGAGGACGGTTCACAGCATCAAAGGTGCATGGGTAAAGGGGCAACAGGTTGTCGTGGATGGAGACAAGATCACCACGTACCGCGTCGACCTCAAAGTCACCTTCATCCTGGACTAACGCCCTCGGACGCCGGTGCACCTGCTACCGGTTCCCAGAAATGCAACTTCCTACAGGAGAGAGCAATGAACGCAGTACTGAGGTACACGTTGGCGATCGCGAGTCTGGCCGTGGTCTCGCAAGCCGCCGCGCAGGTCATTCTTTACAGGTATGAAGACTTTCAAGGCCAGTCGTTCACCACGGAGAGGCAGGTCGTCAATCTGGAGCGCCATGGATTCAACGACCGCGCTTCGTCCGTCAAGGTTCTCGGCGAGTCATGGGAGGTTTGCGACGATGCACAGTTCAGAGGTCGGTGCATCCTTCTGCGTCCCGGCCGGTACGCATCTCTGACGGCAATGGGCCTGAACGACCGTGTTTCGTCCGTGCGGGCCGTCAGCAGGGGAATGCACGTTGATCAACGTCGCTATGCGCCCGGGCCGATGGCAGCCGGCGACTACCGTAGACGCCACGGCGAGCAGTTGTACGAGGCAAACGTCACCTCAGTGCATGCCGTGCTCGGTACTTCCAACCAGCGTTGCTGGGTCGAGCGCGAACAGGTCCCGCAGGAACGAAACGACGCCAACGTTCAAGGTGCAATTGTCGGTGCCATCATCGGCGGCGTTCTCGGCCACCAGATTGTCAGAGGAGGGAGTCAGGGCATCGCCACAGTCGGCGGGGCCGTCGCCGGCGCAGCGGTGGGCGCCAATATCGGTCGCGGCGACGCACGGCAGGCCCGTACCCAGGAGATCCAGCATTGCCGCAACGTGCCCAACGAGGCCCGCCCCGACTACTGGGACGTCACGTACGACTTCCGGGGCCAGGAGCATCGCTCTCAGATGACCGCCCCGCCGGGATCCACCGTTATGGTCAACGACCACGGCGAGCCTCGGATGTAGAGCCTGGCAAAAGGTCAATGCAAAGCGGCTCTTCGAGGCCGCTTTGTACTTTTTGCGCCAGGCGCGTCTTCCGGCGGCCGCCCGCCACATTGATGCCGCCGGGATTCCTGGAGGGAAAACGTGACGTTGGAGGAGATGCGACAGTAGATCACAGACGGCTGGAAGCCGTCTTTTGCGACTAATCGGGGTACTGCTTTTAGATCAGCGGCGACAGGCAAGGATATCGGTCTTGACACGCGTTTGAAGCCTTGGGCCCAGGTTGTTGCCAGGTCGACATGCCCATCGCGTCACGCTCGTATTGGCTCGGTTGGCCGGCGTGCGCACGTTACCTCGACCGTGTGTTCGCCGCGGTCGTCGATCAGGGGAATGACCAGGTCGTGTTGGTCAACGCCATCCACCGTCACACGACCCTCACCGTTCACTTCGGGCGTTGCCCCGAGGACGATGTGGTAGACCGTCTCCCGATACCGATAGTGCACGGTGAACGTCGTCCAGTCCATGGGCAGACAAGGCGCGAAATGCAGTTTGTCGGCCTCCAGACGCAATCCCAGGAGTGACTCCACGATCAGCCGGTACAGCCACCCGGCCGAACCGGTGTACCAGGTCCATCCCCCGCGTCCGGTGTGTGGCGCGACCGCATAGACATCGGCGGCAGCCACATAGGGCTCTACCTTGTAAGTAGCCACGGCTTGCGACGTGTTTCCGTGATTCACGGGATTTATCATGCGCAACAGTTCCCAGGCGCGCTCACTGTCGCCCAGTTCAGCGAACGCCATGGCCGCCCAGATCGCCGCATGGGTGTATTGTCCGCCATTCTCGCGCACACCCGGCACGTATCCCTTTATGTAACCGGGGTCCGCATCCGACTTGTCGAAGGGCGGGTCCAACAGCTGGATAAGCGCGTGCTCCCGGCGCACCAAGCGTCGGTCCAGTGAGTTCATCGCCGTGCGGGCACGTTCGTATTTGCCGCCACCGGACAGAACCGACCAGCTCTGTGAGATCGAATCGATCTGGCATTCGGCATTACCAGCGGAACCGAGCGGTGTCCCGTCGTCGAAGTAGGCACGGCGATACCACGCGCCATCCCAACCATGTTGCTCGATATGTCTGCGCAGCGTTGACCCCTCACGCCTGCAACGTTCAGCGAACGCGGCATCGCCGCGCAGGCGAGCGAGAACCGCGAATTTTCTGAGTACGTCATGCAGAAAGAATGCGAGCCAGACACTTTCACCCTTGCCGTCCTTGCCGACGCGATTCATGCCGTCGTTCCAGTCGCCACCGCCCATCAACGGCAAACCATGTTCGCCGAACCGAAGGCCGAGCTCGATCGCGCGCACACAGTGCTGATACAAACTCGCCGTCACGCCGGCCCGGCCCGGAAGATCATAATACGAGTCATCCTCGGGGTTGACCGGACGGCCGTCGAGAAACGCAATGGGTTCGTCCAGCACGCCTGTGTCACCGGTCGTGAGCACATAGCGGCAGGTCGCCAGCGGCAACCACAGGTAATCGTCGGAACAATGGGTGCGCACGCCGCGACCGCTGGGCGGATGCCACCAATGTTGCACGTCGCCCTGAACAAACTGCCGGCTGGCGCACAACAGTAACTGCGTGCGCGCCAGCTGCGGTTCGGCGTGCACCAGCGCCATCACATCCTGCAACTGGTCGCGGAAACCGAAGGCACCGCCGGATTGGTAGTATCCGCTGCGCGCCCACAGGCGACAGGCAATGATCTGGTACAGCAACCAGCCGTTGGCCAGGACGTTGAGCGCTGGGTCGGGGGTCTCCACCTGCACCGCGCCGAGTGTGCGATTCCAGTATTCGTGCACCGCGTCGAGTGCGCCCCCCGCCGCGTGCGTGCCGCGGAATCGATGCGCCAGCTCGGTGGCGGCGTCGGTATCGCGCGCGACACCCAATCGGAAGACGATTTCGCGCTCCTCGCCATCAACCAGCTCGAAGCCGACCTGAATCGCGGCGCAGGGATCGGCGGCCGTTCCCACCCGGTCGGAAAGGCGTGCGCGCTGCAACGCGGCCGGGCGACGGTGAGTGCCATTGCGTCCCAGAAACTCCCCGCGGTCGCTGCTGGTCGTACGGGCTTCGTCATCAACATGGAAAAACGCCACGCGATCGACAAACTCCGTGTTGTAGGCGTTGCGCGCGATGAGCGCGCCGCTGTGCGGGTCGGCCTCGGTGGTCACATACCGGGCCCACCTGGAACGCAAATCGCCCAACACCCACTCCACATAGCCGGTGGCGGAGAGCCGGCGCGTTCGGCCCGAGGCGTTGTGCACCTTCAGTACCGAGAACTTGATGGCCGCGTCGACCGAGACATAGACCGTCAATGTCGAGCGAATGCCAGCCTCGTCATGTTCGAACACGCTGTAACCGAACCCGTGCCGGCTGACGTAATAGCCGCTGCCGCGACTGGGCAGCGGTGTCGGCGACCAGAAATAGCCGCTCTCCTCGTCACGCAGGTACAGAGCTTCGCCGCTGTCATCGCTCACCGGGTCGTTGTGCCACGGCGTGAGACGAAACTCATGCGCGTTCTCGCCCCAGGTATATGCCTGGCCGCTCTCGGAGATCACGCTGCCGAAATGCGCATTGGCGATCACATTCGCCCACGGCGCCGGCGTCGTCTGACCGGGCGCGAGGGTAGTGACGTATTCGCGCCCGTCCGGGGTGAAGCCGCCCAGGCCGTTGAACAGAATCAGCTCGCGCGGCGGCGGCTTGGCGACGGCGATGCGTCCGGTCGCACGTGGCAGCGTCGGCACGAACGGCAACAGACGTGCCAATGTCCCCTGCCGCTCACCGCTCACGGCCGACGTTACCGGCGTTGGACCACGTCGGTTCAGTTGCTCCACCAGCGTGCCGCGGCGATCGCTGAGGATGACGCGCGCCACCGATCGCAACAGTACGCGATCCTCGTCGGATATTTGAACCGCCGGGCGCACGAAGATGCCGCCCCGTCTATTCATTGACGGCGTATTATCGCCCGCCGCGACCATGCCGATGATTTGCTCCTGAAGCAGTTGCCGGTAACCGGCACGGTCTTCGTTCCAGATCACCAGATCGACGGCGAGCCCCTTCAGGGACCAGTACGCGTGCGCCTGCACCAACTGGCGCGCCAGATCGAGATTCGCGATGTCACCGATCTGCAGCAGCACGATCGGCAAATCGCCCGAAATGGCGTAGCCCCATAGCCCCGACTGCCCGCGCCGATTTCTGGCAAAAACGCTCGCGTCAGCGCGCAACGAGGGGTTCGCGTACAGCACGGAACTCGCGAGGCTTGCGTAAACCTGCGCGTCGGCCTCGGTGGCGTTTAGTTGCTGAAGGACGACCTGGGAATGGGTCCAGGCCAATTCAAAAACGCGATCGGCCAGGCGCCGATCCTGGTATTTGTCGATCAAGCGCAGTCCGGCCTCGCGGGTATCCGCGACGCCGGAAATCATATCGAGCGTTACCGTTTGATCCGGTTCAAGCGTGATGCGATAACGGATCGCGACAATCGGATCCAGCACCGAGCCCGCGCTGCCCGATAACGCCGACGACCGCGCGCGATCGTCCGGCTGACTCGCTGCCTTGTTCAGTGCCGCCGGCGCAGCAACCGTGTTCCCGCGACCGACGAACTGCGCGCGATCGGTTTCATAAGAAATCTCGTCGATGTCGGCATCGTGCGCGGTCATCAGGTGCAGCATCCAGGGGACCTGCTCATCCCTCGATCGCGCCCGGCGCGTGCACAGAATCGCCCGCCGGGCGGCGTCGATCTCGGTCTGAACAAACAGATTGCTGAACGCCGGATGCAGCGCATCGGCCGCCGCGGGCGCGAGTACGACCTCCGCGTAGCTGGTCGCCTCGACGGTTCGGCGCGTCCCGGAGCGGTTGGTAAGGCGCACCCGGCGCAGTTCGATGTCATCCTCCGGTGACACTGCAATCTCCGTATGCGTGTCGAAGCCCCGATCGTGGCGGCGGAACTCCGCGCGCCCCTCGGAGAAAATCGCTTCGTAGTGCTGTGGTACTTTCAGCGTCGGCTGGTAGGCACTCGACCAATACTCCCCGCTCGCCACGTCGCGCAGGTAGCAGAATGCTCCCCAGTTGTCGCGGGTCGTGTCTTCATGCCAGCGCGTGACGGCGAGGTCTTTCCAGCGGCTATAGCCGCCACCGGCGTTCGTGACCATCACGTGGTAGCGACCGTTCGACAACAGCTGCACTTCCGGCTTCGAGGTGTCGGGACTGTCGAACACGCGAATCGGTGCCACCGCGGAGTCGGCGGTCATCCGCTCGGCGACCGACAGGTCGGCCTTGTGCGCATAGAACACCGTGACCTCGGGAATCCGCTCCTGCAGCAACAAGTCCGTTGCCTGAAACAGCGGGTCCGACCGGAAGCGCCGCTGCATCGGACGATCCAGCAGCGCATAGGCCAGCGACAGCAAACTCATGCCCAGATGATGTGCCATGAACGACCGCACCACCGCGCCGGTCCGGCCTTGGGGCACGCGCGAGGCGGTGTAGTCGATCGCTTCGAACAAACCGAATCTGCCTTCCAGGCCATCGGAGACGAGGCGACGCAGATTCTCACACGCCGCCTCGGGCGCGACCATGAGCGCGAGCATCGAGGCATACGGCGCGACCACGAGATCCTCTGCGAGTCCGCGCTTGAGTCCGAGACCGGGCACGCCGAAGGCACGATACTGGTAGTTCAGATTCGCGTCGAGGGTGTTGTAGCCGGATTCCGACATGCCCCACGGCACGCCGCGCAGCGAGCCGTATTCAATCTGCCGCTGCACAGCGGCATGGCAGGTCTGGTCGAGCAAGGTCCCGTCATAGGTCGGCATCACCAGCAGCGGCATGAGGTACTCGAACATCGAACCGCTCCACGACAGCAGCGTGGGTGCGCCGCCGATGGTAATGAGCAGGCGTCCGAGCGCGAACCAGCTCTCCTGCGGCAGTTCTCCCTGCGCAATCGCCACGAAAGTGCCCAATCGCGCCTCCGATGCCAACAAGTCGTAGTAACCAGGATCGCGGCGATCGTCATCCACGTTGTACCCGATCGCCAGCAAATGACGCGCCGGGTCGTATAAAAAGTCGTATTCCATGCGCGCGAGCTCGCCCGCTTTCCGTGCCAAATGCGCGATCATTGCCAAGCGCTCGCGCGCGCGCCGGCTGGCATCCGTGATCGCCGCGCGAAACTCGGTCAGCCAGCGGCGCTCCACGGGTGCTGCGTCCTGCGTGAGCCGCGTGTCGATCCCGGGCAGCAACGTCACGTCCCACCCCGCCAGTTCACGCAACGTGGGGATGGCCGCAATAGCAGGTGGATTCCGCAACGTACTCGGCGCCTCCCCCAGTAACACCCAGGGGGCCAGCTCCGTCAACTCATCGAGCGCCTGTTGGCATTGCCGGGCGAGCGCCCGCGCGCCGCTATCGTGGTCGTCATCGGGACCGGCGGGGATTTGTGCCGCCAGTGTCGTCAAGCGATCGATACAAACTCGCGCCGCGGTGGGGGACGTGGGCGCGGCGCGGCTTATCGATTCGAGCTCGCGCTGAAACGCCAGCAACGCCGGTGAGCCTGCCACCGCTTCATCGCGCAGCAGAATCCGCAATGTGTCATGCAGACCGTCAAAACATCTCGCGCTGAAAATCGGATCGTCCACCAGCGCCAACAGGCCCGGTCGCAAGGTCAGCAGGTGACCGGCGAGGTTGCCGCTGTCGACCGTTGAAACGTATTTCGGGTGCAGCGGTTTCAGCGATTGCGTGTCGTACCAGTTGTAGAAATGCCCGCGATAACGCGTCAGGGCGTCCATCGTTTCCAGTGCGTTGGCCGACCGTTCAAGGAGCGCACCGGCGGGGAGATAACCGAAATCGTAGGCGCTCAGATTCGCCAGCAGGGAAAGCCCCATGTTGGTCGGCGAGGTCCGATAGGCGATCGCCGGACCGGGGTATTCCTGAACGTTGTCCGGCGGCAACCAATGGCTTTCCGAATTGGCGAAAGTCTCGAAGAAACCCCAGGTCTTGCGCGCCAGCATTCGCAAAAAAGAAATCTGCTCGGCGGTCAGCTTTACCGCGCGCGGTGCGCGTGGCCGGCTGATCCACCACGCGATGACCGGCGAGGTGAACCACAACAACAGTATCGGTGCCGCGACCGCCAGCACGGCCGGCCGCGATCCCAGCAGCACGAACGCGGTGCTCACCGCGCTCGTCGGTGCGATCCACATCGTGCGGAACGAGCCAGCAAGACTGGTGCGATCGCGGCGGTCCTTCTCGCCGGAGGGATTCCACTCGAGCAGATGTCGGTGCGTCAACCACAGGCGCCCCAGGGTGCGGACCACCGCATCCAGGCTGAAGAACGCCTCATACGGAAGGCAGGCAAGCGAGAACGTCACTTGCGAAAACCGCCTCAGGCTCGAGCGCAGGGCCGAGGCAAGATGCTGACTCGTGAGCGCGTCGGTCGGTTTCTGAAGTACCGTCAGCAACGAGGTCACCAACGACGGCACCAGCAGAATGACAATCACGGCGACGGTCCAGAGCCAGGCCGACGTCATGACGATCCAACCGAGCAGCAGCAACAACGCGAGCGCAGCCGGCACCAGACTGCGGCGCAGGTTGTCGAGCAGTTTCCAGCGCGACAGCGCCGAGAGCGGATTCGCTTGCCGGCGGCGCGCCTGCGCACCCGGCACGCCAGGCATGAGCCAGGGTACCAGCTGCCAATCGCCGCGCATCCAACGGTGGCGCCGGTCCACGTCCTCGTGGTAACGATGCGGAAAATCCTCGATCAGCTCCACGTCGCTCACCAATCCAGCGCGCGCGTAGCAACCTTCAAGCAGGTCGTGACTGAGAATACGGTTCTCGGGGAAGCGCTCACCAAGTGCCTGCTCGAACGCATCGATATCGTAGATTCCTTTTCCGATGAACGAACCTTCATCGAATGCGTCCTGGTACACATCGGAAACCGCGCGCGTATATGGGTCCATCCCCGCTTCGCCGCCGAACAATCGCGCGTAACGCGAACGGTTCATGCCCGGCAGGCTGGCGCTCACACGCGGCTGCAGGATGCCATAACCGGCCGTGACGCACTGCCGGCGCGCATCGTAATGTGCGCGATTCAGCGGGTGCGCCATGGCACCCACCAACTGCCGCGCCGCGTCGCGAGGCAGTTGCGTATCGGTGTCGAGGGTGATCACGTACTTTACCTCGTCGAGCGCGCGCCGGTCGCCGATGATCCGCGCGAAGGACGCGCCGTCACCACCACGCAGCAGCGCGTTCAAATCCCCAAGCTTGCCGCGCTTGCGCTCGTAGCCCATCCAAACTCGCTCTTGCGGATTCCAGCGACGCGGCCGGTGAAACAGGAAGAATCGGCCACTCCCGGGGTACTTGTCATTCAGCGCCTCGATCCGCATCTCGGCCAACCGCAGAAGCCGCTCGTCCTCCGGCAGCGTCTCCGCGCGCGCATCGCGGAAATCCGTCAACAACCCAAAGTGCAGGTTTGGGTCTTGATTGCCCAGGAACCGGACCTCGAGCGCCTCGACCAGTGACTCGATGTTTTCAGCGCCCGTCAGCATCGTCGGCACGACGACCAGCGTGCGCGACGTCCGGGGAATGCCGCGCGAGAAATCCATGCGCGGGAACACTGCCGGCGACACCAGCAACATCACGAACCAGTTCACCAATGCCACGGCGAGCTGGCTGGTGGACAACAGTGCCAGACCGCAGACCAGCACCAGCACACCGTCCCCTGCCCCGTCGGCTCGTGCGTAGGCCAGCAGACTCGCGGTAAGCCACAAAGTGATCAGCGCGATCCCGCCGAGGTACAGGAATAGCGGGAAACGGCCGGCGGTTCGGCGCAGGATCGTCGCCGCGGAAAGCGGCGCCGCGAGCGCGCGTTCGAATGCCGGCAGGCCTTGACCGATCAGATAAAAGCCAACGTGTGCGCGTCGGTGGTCGCGGCCATGGCTTGCAGCGGCCGTGTGCGCCATCGCGACGACACGACGCGCGACGTCGGCTTCGGACACCCGGGTGCCCCTGGCGATTCGTTCGATGACATGCCGATATCGATCGCGCGTGGCGAAATCCATTTGGCCGTAGGCCTCGCCCGGATCGTCGCGCAACGCCTGTTCGACCGCGCTCTGGGCCTCGACAAAATCGCGCCAGTCCATCGCCCTCAGGAACCGGAGACCGCCGATGCAATTGCTGATCGACACCTGGTCGGCCGCCTGTTCCCTGTTTTCCGCCTGCACGACCTTCTCGATCGTCATCCCCGACTCGGAGAGTCGTTGCTCGATCCAGGACAGCGGAAACGCAAGGGCCGGACCCAGTCCGCGCAGGCGCCGCGCCGCTTCCGCCACGAACGGGAACGACATTGGGGGGTTGGAACGCGCCATGTCGGCGATCACCAGCACCAGACTCTTCGGATCCTTCTCGGCCATCCCGATCATCCGGTCGGTCCATGTGCCGGCGAGGTCGCGATCGGCGCGAGCGACGGCGATGCGGCCGGCCACCCGTCGCAGGTTCTCGATCACCGCCAGTCGCAGCATTATGGGGATCGCCCATAGTTCACCCAGCGTGAGGGGAGCGATCGTCTGGTAGGCGGCAACGAAACACTGGAGACTTTCCAGGTCTATCTGACCGTCGCCATGCGCGACGGTCTCGAGCGCAATGTCATACACGCGCGCCAATCCGGCTGACGGACCGTTGCGCAGACACGGCAATTCCCCACTGTAACCTACCGGCAGATGTCGCCTGGCGGTGCGAATCTCCTCTTCGATCAGATAAAAATTGTCGAGCAGCCATTTCGTGGCCGGCGTAATCCGTTGTCGGGCCGTGACCGTCGCCGTGAGCAGCGTGAAAACTTCGACGAGCACGCGCTCGTTCTCCGCCAACCGTATCAGCAACTGGTCTTTACCCCGTCTCGAGCTCAGCGCATGCGTGGCCGCGAGACGCTTGCCGTGCTGCTCCATTTGATCGGCGCTGAACAATTCGGCGCGCAGAGGCGGATCGTCGGAGAGGAATTGGTCCAGCACGCGACGCCCGCGTAAACGCCTCCAAAACCGGAGCCAATGCCCACGGAGCGTCGCGCTGCCTGCATTCATTTCAAAGGACTCCCTTTGTGAGGGTGAAACGCCGCGAATCCATTCGCCACGTGTGGGGTTCAAAGTGGCGGGGACGGATCGAAGAAGTATAAACCGCATGCGTCATTGACGAAGAGCACATGCTACAGGATGAACTGAGAATGAAACAGAGCCACTTTCCCGCCAACGGCGTTCGGACGAAGCGGACCCTATGTTCGCTGACGCACAGACGATTCCCCTCGCTCTTTTATAGTCTAGCTAAATACATGCCAATAACTGCCTGGAGATGTGAAATGACTTTGGGAACCATTCTGCTGATCATTCTGGTGCTGCTGCTGGTCGGTGCGATTCCGAGCTGGCCGCACAGCCGTGGATGGGGCTACGGTCCCAGTGGGATTGTCGGGTTCATACTGGTGGTGGTCGTGATCCTGCTGGTGCTGGGCAAGCTTTAAGAGGGACTCACACTGAACCAGCGGTTGTGGTATCGAGCCGCCGGACATCGAGCCGGTCGCCTCCATCTCCCCGATGTCTGTGATCCAGTGGTAGCCATGCAGCATGAATCCCAACCAGCAATTACACGACCTCGGGCAGAGCCTGTGGCTGGACAATATCACTCGTACCCTGCTCGACGACGGCACCCTGCAACGATACGTGGAAGAACTGGCGGTGACCGGCCTGACCTCCAACCCAACCATTTTCGAGAAGGCGATTGTCGGCAGTGACGCCTACGACACCGCCATCGCCCGCAGTTCCACGACCGATACCCAGGCCCTGTTCTTCGAGCTGGCACTGTCCGACCTGACCCGTGCCGCCGATCTGTTCGCGCCGATCCATAGGCGCACCGGCGGCGCCGACGGCTGGGTGTCGCTGGAAGTATCGCCAATGCTCGCCGAAGATGCCGCCGGCACCATCGATGCCGCCGCCGCGTTGCACCAGCGTGCCGGGCGTGAGAACCTGTTCATCAAGATCCCCGGCACCGGCGCCGGCCTTGCCGCCATCGAGGAGTCGACCTTCGCCGGGGTTCCCGTCAATGTCACCCTGCTGTTCTCAGCCGGGCAGACTCTGGCCGCAGCAGAAGCTTGGGTGCGTGGCATCGAGCGCCGCATCAAAGCGGGGCGGAATCCACCAGTAACCTCGGTGTTGTCTCTGTTCGTCAGCCGCTGGGACGTGGCGGTGCAGGATAAGGTAACGGACGACCTGCGCGATCGACTCGGCATCGCCGTCGCCCGGCGCACGTATCGCGACTATCTCGCGCTGTGCCGGACACCGCGCTGGCAGGAGCTGAGCGAACGCGGGGTCAGGCCACAACGGCTGTTGTGGGCCAGCACCGGCACCAAGGATCCGAACGCACCCGATACCCTGTACGTCGAGGCACTGGCGGCGCCCAACACCATCAACACCCTGCCGGAAGCCACGTTGAAGGCGTTTGCCGATCATGGTCACCTCGGGGGCAGCATGCCGTACGACGGTGGCGACGCCGAGGTCACTCTGGCCCGATTCAAGTCCGCCGGCATCGACATCGACGCGCTCGCCGACCAACTGCAGCGCGAAGGGACGGTGCAATTCAGCACGTCATGGTGCCAGTTGCTCGCCGGCATCGAGGCCAAACGCAAGCGGGTTGCCGGCGCTGAGCGTATGGGTACAGGGCGCTGAACACTGCAACACCCCCATTGACCCAAACCGCTGAGTGGCGGGCGCTGGAGGCTTATCATCGGGGCACGGGCGCGACCACGCTGCAGGAATACTTCGCCAATGACCCTGAGCGCGCCCAGCGCATGCTGGCTACCGGCGCGAGCCTGACGATGGACTATTCCAAGCAGCGGATCGACGGGCAGGGACTGAAGCTGCTCCTGCAACTGGCACGCGCGCGCCGGCTCCAGCCACACACCGCCGCCATGTTCCGCGGCGAACACATCAATGTCAGCGAGAACCGGCCGGCATTGCATGTTGCCCTGCGCATGCCGCGCAGCGACTCGCTGGTGGTCGACGGCACCGACGTGGTTGCCGAGGTGCACGCGGTGCTGGACCGTATGGCCGAATTCAGCGAACGCGTGCGTGACGGTCGCTGGACCGGGCACAGCGGCAAGCGTATCCGCAACGTCATCAGCATCGGTATCGGGGGCTCGGATCTGGGCCCGGTCATGGCCTACGAGGCGATGCGGTACTACAGTCGACGCGACATGACATTCCGCTTCGTCTCCAACGTCGATCCCACGGACCTGGTCGAGGCCACCCGCGACATCGAAGCCGCGGAGACCCTTTTCATCGTCTGCTCCAAGAGCTTTGGCACCCAGGAAACTCTGACCAACGCCCGCGCCGCACGCGCCTGGTGCGTGGCAGCGCTCGGCGACGAAAAGGCGGTCGCCAGCCATTTCGTCGCGGTTTCAAGCCATGCCGACCGGGTCACGGAGTTCGGTATCGACCCCGTGCACATGTTCAGCTTCTGGGACTGGGTGGGTGGCCGCTACTCGATGGATTCGGCGATCGGATTGTCAACCATGATTGCGATCGGCGGCGACGCCTTCCGCCGGTTGCTGGCCGGGTTCCACGCGCTCGATGAACATTTTCGCAACACTCCGTTGCCCAGCAACCTGCCGGTGCTGATGGGCTTGATTGGTCTGTGGAACACCAACTTCCTCGGTGCGCAGACGGTGGCCGTCCTGCCATATGCGCACTACCTGAAGCGCTTTCCGGCCTATCTACAGCAGTTGACGATGGAGTCGAACGGCAAGGATGTCACCGCGACCGGCACGCAGGTCAACTACAGCACCGGCCCGATCTACTGGGGCGAGCCGGGCACCAATGGGCAGCACTCGTTCTATCAGCTGCTCCACCAGGGAACGCATTGCGTACCCTGTGACTTCATCGGTTTCTACCAGACCCTGAACCCGCTGGGCCGGCAACATGATCTACTGGTGGCCAATATGATCGCCCAGAGCGAGGCGCTCGCCTTTGGCACGAGCGAAGAACAACTGCGCGCCGAGGGCACACCCGAGCCGCTGGTGCCACATCGCGGCTGCAAGGGCAACCAGCCCAGCACCACGATCTTCGCAAGGGCATTGACGCCGTACAGCCTGGGCAGCCTGCTGGCTCTGTACGAGCACAGTGTGTTCGTCCAGGGCATCCTGTGGGACATCGACTCGTTCGACCAGTGGGGAGTGGAACTGGGCAAGCAGCTGGCTGTGAAAAGCTTCGCCGAGATCATCGCCGGCGATGCGCCTCCCGACGATCATGACAGCTCCACCAACGCCTTGATCCAGCGCTACCGGCAGCACCGGGTGACGTCGTCATGAGCGAGACCATCAGTCCATTGGCAGGCAAGCCGGCGCCGGAATCGATTCTCGTCGATGTGCCGAAGCTGCTCGCGGCCTATACCGACGACCAGCCCGATCCGTCTGTGCCGGCACAACGCATCGCTTTCGGCACCTCCGGTCATCGCGGCTCCTCGCTGGAGCGAAGTTTCAATGCCTGCCACGTGCTGGCCATCACCCAGGCCATCTGCGACTACCGGAAGTCCAACGACATCGACGGACCGCTGTTCATCGGCATCGACACCCACGCGCTGTCGCTACCGGCTTTCGAGAGTGCACTGGAAGTCCTGGCCGCCAACCGTGTGACCACCATGATCGCCCCCGGTGGCGAGTACACGCCGACACCCGCGGTGTCGCTCGCCATTCTCAACCACAACCGTGACCACAGTAAGCACCTCGCCGACGGCATCGTGGTGACGCCCTCGCACAACCCGCCCGACAGTGGCGGCTTCAAGTACAACCCGCCCAACGGCGGCCCCGCCGAGACCGACATCACCGACTGGATCGAGAAGCAGGCCAACAGCCATCTCGAGCGCAAGCTCGCGGGTGTCAAACGCATGCCGATCGAACGCGCCCGGCATGCCGACACCACGTTTGAGTTCGACTTTCTCGACAGCTATGTCGCCGATCTGGCAAACGTGATCGATTTCGACGCCATCCGAGGCGCCGGCATCAGCATGGGGGTGGATCCACTGGGCGGAGCCGGTGTGCACTACTGGGCGCCGATCGCCCAGCGATACAAGCTGGATCTCAGCGTGGTCAGCGACGAGGTCGATCCCACTTTCCGCTTTATGACCGTGGATTGGGACGGCAGGATCCGCATGGACCCGTCATCGCGCTACGCCATGCAGCGACTGATCGGACTCAAGGACAAGTACGACATTGCCTTTGCCTGCGACACAGATCACGATCGTCACGGCATCGTCGCACGCGGTGTCGGGCTGATGACGCCAAACGAATATCTGTCGGTACTGGCGGAGTTCCTGTTCCATCGCCGCGAGGGCTGGTCGACCCGGGCCGCGATCGGCAAGACCGTGGTCACCACCGCGCTGATCGACCGCGTCGCTGCCAGAGCGAAACGCACGCTGTACGAAACGCCGGTCGGCTTCAAGTGGTTCTCCGCCGGGTTGCTGGATGGCAGTCTCGGTTTCGGTTGCGAGGAGAGTGCGGGCGCCTCGGTGCTGCGCCGCGACGGTTCACCGTGGACCACTGACAAGGACGGCATTGTGCCCGCCCTGCTCGCGGCGGAATTGATGGCGGTCAGTGACCGCGATCCGGCCGAGACGTACCAGCAAGTCACGACGGAGCTCGGCCGTCCCTGGGGCGATCGCGTGCAGGCGCCAGCCAACGGACCCCAACGCGCCGCACTGAAGAGCCTCCACGCCGGAGATTTGACAATCAAGACGCTTGCCGGCGAGAAAGTCACCGCGTTGATCGATCACGCCCCCGGCAACAACGCGCCCATTGGCGGTATTCGCGTCAGTTCGGCCAGCGGCTGGTTTGCCGCTCGCCCGTCGGGCACCGAGGACATCTACAAGGTCTACGCCGAGAGCTTTCGCGACGAGACACATCTGCAAACCCTGCTGGATGAAGCCCAGAACATCGTCGACGAGGCATTGAGAAACGCATGACGGCTCGACCCAAGGTAACGGGCATGGGCAGGAATCTCGACCAGCTCTGCATCGACACCCTGCGCTTTCTCGCCATCGACGCAGTGCAGGCGGCTGACAGCGGCCACCCCGGCTTGCCGCTGGGCGCGGCGCCGATGGCTTGGGTGCTGTGGGACCGGTTCCTGAAACATCACCCGGCCAACCCCCACTGGGCCGACCGCGATCGTTTCGTGCTGTCGGCCGGACACGGTTCAGCACTGATGTACAGCCTGCTGTTCCTCACTGGTTACGATCTCAGCCTGGATGATCTCAAGCAGTTCCGCCAATGGGGCAGCAAGACGCCCGGCCATCCCGAGCGCGGCCATGTGCCGGGTGTGGAGGTCACCACCGGGCCGCTCGGCCAAGGCATGTCCAACGCCGTCGGCATGGCCATCGCAGAGTCGCTGCTGGCTGCTCGCTACAATCGTCCAGGACACCTCGTCATCGACCACCGCACCTGGGCCATTGTCAGTGATGGTGACCTGATGGAGGGCGTCGTCGCGGAAGCCGCCTCGCTGGCAGGCCATCTGAAGCTGGGCAAGCTGGTCTGCCTTTACGACGATAACCACGTTACCCTCTCGGCCGGCACCGACATCACTTTCAGTGAAGACACCGCCGCTCGATTCAGGGCGTATGGCTGGCACACGCAGACGATCGCCGACGGCAACGATGTCGAGGCCATCGCTACAGCCATCGAGACGGCCCTGGAGTCGCGGGACCAGCCTTCGCTGATCCTGGTGCACACCCACATCGGCTACGGATCACCCGAACAGGACAGCTACAAGGCGCATGGCGCGCCGTTGGGTATGGACGGCGTGGCCGCCACCAAGCGCAAGCTCGGCTGGCCGCTCGAGCCGGCGTTTCTGGTGCCATCCGACGCCCGCGCCCGGGGCCGCACCGCGCTGACCCGCGGCGAGCAGGCCGAACAGGGCTGGACCGCACGCTGGTCAGCGTACGCGCAGGCCTATCCGAACCTCGCCGGCGAGCTCCAGCGCAGCCTCGACGGCGAACTGCCGTCCGGATGGGATGCCGACATCCCGCTCTTCCCGACCGATACCAAAGGCATGGCCAGCCGCGTTGCCGGCGGCAAGGTGCTGTCAGCGATCGCGCCCCGGCTGCCGGCCTTGTGCGGCGGTTCGGCCGACCTCGATCCTTCCACCCACACCTTCGTCAAGGGATTGGGCAACTTCGAGGCTGGCGACGAGCCGGACGAACAGGGTTCGCCCGGTGAACTCTGGAGCAACGCGGGCCGCAACCTGCACTTCGGTGTGCGCGAACACGCCATGGGCAGCATTGCCAACGGCCTGGCCGCGCACGGCGGCATCATTCCCTATACCGCGACCTTCTTGGTGTTTTCCGACTATATGCGCCCGCCCATGCGCCTGGCCGCGCTGATGGGACTGCAGGTGGTGTACGTGTTCACCCATGACTCCATCGCCGTCGGCGAGGACGGTCCCACCCACGAACCGGTGGAACAACTCGCCGGCCTGCGTTCAGTGCCCCGCCTCAACGTTATCCGGCCCGGCGACGCCAATGAGACCGCGCAGGCCTGGCGCGTCGCCATCGAGACCCGCGACCGGCCCACCGCCCTGGTGCTGTCGCGGCAGGGCCTGCCCACGCTCGAGCGCCGGCGCAATGCCCATGCCGACGGCCTGCGGCGTGGTGGCTACGTGCTCAGCGATGCCGGGGATGGCAGACCCGCGCTGATCATGATCGCCACCGGATCCGAACTGGGCCTGGCCGTCGCCGCCGCCGATATCCTGCGGGAACGGGGCGTGGCCATACGCGTGGTATCACTGCCGTGCTGGGAGCTGTTCGACGCCCAGCCACAGGCCTATCGCGACGCGGTGCTGCCACCAGCGGTGCGTGCGCGACTGGCAATCGAGGCCGGCACCAGCCAGGGCTGGCATCGATACGTCGGCGATGCGGGCGATGTACTCAGCGTCGATCGCTATGGCGCCTCGGCGCCGGGCGCTACGGTGATGGACAAGTACGGCTTCAACGTCGACAACGTGGTGGCATTGGCGCAGGCGCTGCTGCGCTGAGCGGAAGCAAGTCATGCGCGTGCACGCCAGCCCGATCCGCATGCGCTGCGCCACCACTGCATTGATGCGCTCAGGCCTTCATCGCCGGCAACAGGCTCGACTCGACCAGCACGTCGACGCCCGCTTCGGGGGTGATGGCCGCGGCCGGAATCATGTCGCCGGCGCGCCAGCGCGCCACCGCATCACGCTTGCTCTCGCCGGCCACGAGAAACATCACAGCACCGGCGCGCCCCAGCCTGTGCGCACTCAGAGACACCCGCTCCGGCGGAGGCTTCGGAGCGTTGAACACCGCCAGTGCGGCATCGGCGTCGTCATTCGCGCCCCAGTCGTGGCCGGGGAAAAGACTGGCGGTATGGCCGTCCTCACCCAACCCAAGCAGTACCAGGTCGAATTCGCCGACACCATGCAGCGCCTGGACATAAACACGGGCCGCCTCGCGGGCACCGGATTCACCGGGAATGGGGTGAATCTGCGCGCGCGGAATCGGCACATGATCGAGCCAGTCCCGCTCGGCCATCAGGCTGTTGCGTCGGCCATCGTCAGCGGCGACACAGCGCTCGTCACCGAAATAGACGTGCCAGGGGCTCCAGTCGATCGGTGCCGCACGCAGCAACCGATAGGTCGCCCGAGGTGTGCCGCCGCCGGCCAGCACGATGCTGAACCACCCCTGGGCTGCCACCGCCCGGGCGGCGAGCTCGAGGATGCGCGAGCAGGCATCCTCAGCCATTTCAGTCACGCCGTGGACAGCGTGCCAGCGGATCGCCTGCGCACTCACCGCAGCGCACCACTCGCCCATGGCGCTGTTTTGTTCATGGGTTGGCGTATACCAGTTCTCCCGGGGCACCGGCCCGTGGCCGGCATCGATCCGGCTGCGGGCGTCGATCCCGACCCTATCATAGCGCGCGCCCGCAGTAATCCGTCAGGATTGAGTCCATGACGCAGAACGACGTCCCGGCTCATTCACAAACGTCCCGGATTCAGCTTCTCGGCAATTCCCGTTACGCATTGATGGTGGCCGGTGGCGGCGGGATCGGCGCCCGCTGGCGCGGCAAGGCGGTCAATCGCTGGCTGCCGGGCGCGCCCGTCAACGCGCCCGCCGACGATGTGCTGGTGCGCGATCTCGACAGCGGCCTGTTCTGGTCAGCGACCGCACAAGCGCATGGATGCGATCCGGAGCCTGTTACGGCAGTGATGGAGACCGGTCGGGTACGCTTTGAAACGGGTTATGACGGCGTTGCCAGCGCGCTGGACATCTCGGTAGCCCCGGATTGTGACGGTGATCTGAGGCTGCTTGCCCTGCACAACCACAGCCGGCATTTACGCCACCTCGAGATCGTCTCGGTGATGGAACTGGTGCTCGGCGCGGCGGATGCCGATGCCAGCCATCCCGCATTCTCGAAGATGTTCGTGCAGACGGAAGCCCTGGAAGAGGGTCGCGTGTTGCTGGCCCGGCGACGCCCGCGCAGCAGTGACGAGGATGAGATCTGGGCGGCCTCCACGTGTCATGTCGAGCACACCGAGGTCGAGGCGATCGGCTTTGAAACCGATCGTGCACGCCTGCTCGGCCGCAGCCGCGGGCTTGACGACCCGGCATTGTTTGACGCCGATACGCCGCTGTGCGGTGCTTCCGGCACGGTGCTCGACCCGGTCTTCTGCCTGCGCCGCCGGTTCACGCTCCAACCCGGCGCTCGTGTCCAATGCAGCTTCTGGACCACGGTGGGCAACGAGCGAAAGGACGTGCTGGAAGCGGCCCGGCGTTGCGCGCACGCCGATGCGCAGCACGCTCTGCGCGATGCCGCCGCCGCAGCGCGGGATCAGCTCGGCCGTCTCGGCCTGGACGAGGCTCAGGCCGAACGCGCGCAGTGCCTGGTGTCGCCGCTGTTGCATGCTAACGGAGCCTGGCGCGCACCCGCATGGCAACTGGAGCGGGGGCGCGGCGGTCAATCCACTCTGTGGCCGCGCGGCATTTCGGGTGATCGCCCGATTCTGCTGTCGCACCTCGGCGATACCGCCCATCTCGATCGCGCGCGCGAGCTGCTCGATGCACAGCGGTTCTGGCTGGCACGACAACTGGGGGTCGACATGGTATTCGTCCATGCACCGGCGCAGGCCGAGCCGTTGAAAGAACTGATCAGCAAACATGGCCCCGACAAGAGCGCCGGTGCAGCGGCTTTCGCGCTGGCTGCCGGCACGCTCGACGACGCCGAGCAGGCCGGGCTGGCGACCGCGGCCCGCATCATGCTCGATGGCAACGACGGCAACCTCGCCGCACAGATTCACCGGCGACGCAGCAGGCCAACGCCATTGATCGCACCGCGTGGTGACCCGGTCGCGGACACGGACGCGCCAACATCCGTACCCACCCAGGAACTGCAGTTCGGCAACGGCTACGGCGGTTTCAGTGCCGATGGCCACGAGTACATCGTGCAATTGCGGGATCGTCGCTCGACGCCGGCACCGTGGATCAATGTCGTTGCCAACGCCGGGTTCGGATTCATCGCCTCGGCCGAGGGTGGCGGGTACAGCTGGAGCATCAACAGCCAGCAGAACCAGATCACGCCTTGGTGCAACGATGCCGTGAGGGACCCGCCGGTGGAGATCATCTACCTCGGCGATCTGGACAATGGAGCCGTGTGGACGGTGACGGCGTCACCGATTCGCGATGGCGGGCCGTACACCGTGGCACATGGCCAGGGCTACACACGCTATCACCACATGGCGCACGGCATCGACGCCGAGCTTGTCTTGTTCGTGGCCGGCGACGACCCGGTGAAACTGTCGCACCTGAAGGTGCACAACCGCTCGGGGCGCGCCCGTACACTCACGGTCACCGCCTTCGTCGAATGGGCACTGGGCGCGATTGGCAAGGACTCCCGATCGTCGGTGGTCTCACGCCATGATGCGGAGACCGGCGCCCTGTTCGCCCGCAACGGCTGGCGCGAGCCATTCACGGATCGCGTGGCCTTTCTCGACATGAGCGGCAGGCAGCAGGCATGGACCTGTGACCGTGCCGAATTCATGGGGCCACGCGGCAACACCGCCTGCCCTGCCGCGCTCGATGTCGATGCAAGGCTGTCCGCGCGCGATGGCGCCGGACTCGATCCCTGCGCGGTACAGCAGACGCGAATCGAGCTCGCCCCGGGGGCCATGGCCGGACTGACCGTGCTGCTGGGCGAGACGGACAACGAAGCAGTGGCGCGGCAACTGATCAGGCGCTATCGCGATGCCGATGCCGGGGCCTTACTCAAGGAATTCGTCGCCTGCTGGGAAGACATGTTCGATAGCCTGCAGGTCACGAGTCCCGAGCCTTCAGCCGACATTCTGGTCAATCGCTGGCTGCCGTATCAAGTACTTTCCTGCCGTGTGTGGGCGCGCACCGCCTTCTACCAGTCCAGCGGCGCATTCGGCTTCCGTGACCAGCTGCAGGACGTGATGGCACTATGCCTGTCACGACCGGATCTGGCCCGCGAGCACATCCTGCGCGCAGCGTCGCGCCAGTTTCCCGAAGGCGACGTGCAGCACTGGTGGCTGCCGCCCACAGGGGCCGGCGTACGTACGCGCATCGTCGATGATCGCCTGTGGCTGCCTTATGCCGCTGCGCACTACATCACGGTGACTGCCGATACCGCAGTGCTCGACGAGGACATCGCCTTTCTTGATGGCGCCAAGCTCGAGGACGGACAGATCGACAGCTTCTTCACCCCGACTGCGAAGACCCACAGTGGCACCCTATTCGAACACTGCGCCCGCGCCATTGATGCCAGCCTGGTCCATGGTGGCCACGGCCTGCCGCTGTTCGGCAGCGGCGACTGGAACGACGGCATGAACCGCGTCGGCAAGGACGGAAAGGGTGAAAGCCTATGGATGGCGTGGTTTCTGCACGCAGCCATCAACGCGATGTTGCCATTGGCGCTGAACCGCGGCGAACACCGGCGCGCGGACCGCTGGCGGCAATGGGCGGATGCATTGATCGAGGCCGCCGAGACCCAGGCCTGGGATGGCGGCTGGTGGCGCCGCGGATGGTACGACGACGGCCATACGCTCGGGTCCGCGGCCGATGACGAATGCCGTATCGATACGATTGTGCAATCCTGGAGCGTGCTCGCGGGAGCCGCCAACCGCGAACGTGCGGCGCAGGCCATGGCAGCGGTGGATCGCATGGCGGTCGACCGCGACGCGCGGCTGATCGCGCTGCTCACACCGGCGTTTGACCACGGCCCCCACGACCCCGGCTACATCAAGGGCTACCCGCCGGGCCTGCGCGAAAACGGTGGCCAATACACCCACGGCGTGATCTGGTCGGCGATTGCCTTCGCCGAGCTCGGTGACGGCGACAAGGCCGGCGAACTGCTGGCCATGCTGAACCCGGTCAGCCACGGCGACAGCACCGCCGCGATCGAGCGCTACAAGGTTGAACCCTACGTCTCCTGTGCGGACGTCTATACCGCGGAAGGCCATGTCGGCCGTGGCGGCTGGACCTGGTACAGCGGATCCGGCGGCTGGCTGTACCGGGCAATCGTCGAATGGCAGCTCGGTCTGCGTGTCAGCGGCAACGTACTGCGCATCAGGCCATGCATTCCGCGCGCCTGGCCGGGCTATGACATCCGCCTGCGCCATCGTTCCTCGCGCTACATCATCCGCGTCGACAATCCCAACCGGGTATGCTCCGGCGTCACCAGGGTGGAGCTCGACGGCCGGCGACAAACCGACCCGCAGGCGGCCATCGCTCTCGCCGACGATCGCAGCAGCCACCACGTCCACATCCGGCTCGGGGACCCGGAATGAACGCCGCCTGCGGGCGCTACATACCGCGTAGCCAGCCCCCTTCGAACCCCGCACGTTGCAGCCCGCGGATGATCGGCTCACAGTTGCGCATCAAACGCCAGATCATGCCGCTCTGGTAGTTTTCCGTCATCAGCACGATCGGGCCCTGGTTGATTGCCAGATGCCACTGGCACACCCAGCCATGCGCGTCCGGCCCGACATGGAAGCTGGGGTTGAACGAGCCCAGGAAGCCATAGTCCCCTTTGACGCCGTGCCCGGTCTCGGCCAGAAAGGCAATGGTCGGCAATACCACCTCGGGTGCGAACGGCAGTGACGCGATCGACGCCCACGGCGCCACGGTGCCGTCGTCCGGACCATGCGGCGCGCCGCGCGCCCTGTAGCCCCAGAATCTGCGCTTGCGCCTGTGCACCACGCGTTCGGCGGGGCCGGGGCCATTGCAGGCCGTCAGGCCCCAGGAGTGGCCGTGATAGTCCCGGAAGCCGTGCGGATTCCGGATCGCGTACTCACGGTGTACATGCGTGGCGCGCCGGCTGTTCTCGAAGTAGTCACTGCCGTGCGCGGCCATGTAAGGATCGCGGATGTTTCGGAAGTCGATCCAGATATGGGAGAACTGATGGATGAACAGGGGACCGGCATAAACATACTCCTGGCCGTAGTAACGCCGCCAACGATAGCCGGACACGCACTGCTCCCAGGCCGCCGGCGTCACCCCGAAGGTGGGCGAACCCAGCGCCAGCACATGCAGGATCATGGCCTCGCTGTAGCCGACCCAGCGCCAGGGTAGAAAGCCCTTCTCCGGTGTCCAGCCAAGCCTCAGGGAGTTGCCGCCGTTCCGCGCCCAGCGCCAGTCGATGCGCCGGTAAATCTCCCATGCGAGGCTGCGCACCTCGCGTTCCCCGGCGCCGTCACCGTCGAAGTACTCCGCTGCACACAGCGCGCCGGCGACCAGCAGCGCAGTGTCGATGGTTGACAGTTCGCTGTCCCATGCGCGTCGGCCATCGCGCATGTTCAGGAAGTGATAGAAAAAGCCCCGGTAGCCCGAGGCATCCGCGGCTGTGGATTGCTCGAGGCGGGTTAGGAAGCGCAGGGTGGCAAGGACATGTCCGAGCGCCTGGCCCCGATCCATCCAGCCGTTGAACACGGCTACCGGGTAACTGCTGAGTGCAAAGCCGACCGCAGCTATGCTGCACGGGGTGTGCGGCTGGCTGGAATCGCGCACCAGGCCATTGGCGGGGTTGAGGTGCGCCGGAAAGTACCGGAAGGAATCGTACTGTATCTGCTCAAGCACGGCGGGGGATGACTCCTGCGTCGCGGCCACCGTGCCAGGCAAAGCCAGGCATCGATCGCGATGCGATTGCGCCAGAGCCGTCTGAACTCAATGCAAACGGCGCCTCAAATAGGCCTCCCGGCACTGATCATGAGGAGACCGAAAAATCGACGTTGATCAGATCGCCGATACGCTCAACCGTGATGTCAGCCGGCGGATAGGCGGCAATATTCCCGGGGTCATGGGCGTAATGGCCCTGACGCGGGAAGACGGTTGTCACACGATCCCCCCAGACCTCTTTCATCGCCGCCAGGATGCGCAGCTTGTCGTCCACCATGACATAGTGGCATGCCGGGTAACGCCGCTCCACGTCAGAGAGCATTTGCTCTTTGTGCACATAAATGAGCACCCGGCCATCCACCACGCTCCACAACCCCGATACCTGTATCTTGCGCGGCTGAAACACCACGTCGCCATCCGACAGAATCACCGTCGGCCCCCAGCGGCGCAAATACGCGACGGCCTCGAGCGCACCAGGGTACAAACACAGCGCGAACGGATAGCCCACCAGAAATGAAGACATCATCAGCAAGCGCGGATCATTCATGACGTCGACACGGTAGCGCTGCAGGGCGCCGAGATAGTCCGCATAGCCGAGCTCAGCGCGCAAGACCTCGAATATTTCCCAATACCGGTCCCGGCTCTCATCACCAAACGCGTGCCCAAGGTGCTCGTTCAGATCGGCCACGATGCGATCGTTGTCGAGCAGAGTATTGTCCACATCCAGCAGGAACAGCCGCTCGTTTACCGCCGTCATTCCGGCGCCTTCACCGCTGTGGGGTTGTGCCAGCTTCCATCTGCCGCGATAAGCGCGTCGGCTTGTTCAGGCCCCCAATTGCCGGTTTTGTAGGGATGAGCCCGATGGTGCGTGGAAAGCACGGGATCGACCACTGCCCAGGCGGCCTCCACCGAATCCTCACGGGTGAAAAGCGCACCATCGCCGACCATGGCGTCGGCCAGCAGTCGAGCGTAGGGAACTTCCTCCCCCGGCTGCTCTTCCAGTAGGTAAAGCTCGCGCTGCTGGCCGACGAATTCCTTGCCCGCCAGCTTGACGCGCGCGGCAAGCGCGACGGCTGAGTCCGGGGAGAGCCTGAAGCGCAGATAGTTGGCCCTCCCGTCCACCGGTGCCGAGTCGTCGAACAGTCTCTGGGGTGGCGGCTTCAATTCCACCAGAACCTCGGCCGCCGAGGTCGCCAGGCATTTGCCGGAACGCAGGTACCACGGCACACCTTCCCAGCGCCATGAGTCGATGAACAGCCGCAGAGCGCAGAACGTCTCGACATCGGAGTCCTTCGCCACGCCCGGCTCTTTTCGGTAGCCGGCGTACTGGCCGCGCACGACATCATCCGGGCGCAGGGGGCGCATCGCCTGGAACACCTTGGCTTTCTCGACGTGCACGGCGCCGAAACCCTGATAGGCGGGGGGCTCCATGGCGAGCAGCGCGACGATCTGGAACAGGTGGTTTTGGATGACGTCGCGCAGACAGCCGGCAGTTTCATAGAACGCGCCGCGACCCTTCACGCCGAAGTCCTCGGACAACGTGATTTGCACACTGGCCACGTAGTTGCGGTTCCAGATCGGCTCCAGAAACGAATTGGCGAAGCGAAAATAGAGGATATTCATGATCGCCTCCTTGCCGAGGAAGTGATCGATACGGAAGATCGAATCCTCGGGAAACACCGCGCGCGCGATACCGTTGAGTTCCCGCGCCGAAGCCAGGTCGCGGCCGAACGGTTTTTCGACGATGACACGCGCCTGATCGGCCAGGCCCGCGCCACCGAGCCCCTGGATGACCGTCGCGAACAGCGCCGGTGGGATGGCGAGATAGTGCGTTGGGCGCCGGGCATCACCCAAGGCCCGTTTCAGCGCTTCGAACGTATCCGTGTCGTTGTAATCACCACCCACATACCGGAGCAGGGAAAGGAGATGCTCGAGGGCATCCGGGTCATCGGTCTCGCCGGTTTTCCCGATGCTGTCCTTCACGTGCCCACGCAGTCGCTCCAGACTCCACCGCGGGGCCGCAACGCCGACTACCGGCACGCTGAGCACACCTCGTCTGGTCATCGCATAGAGCGCCGGAAAGATCATTTTGTGGGCGAGGTCGCCGGTCACACCGAAGATCACCAGCGCATCAGCCGGGGTGGCGCCCAAATCGGGATCACCCATCAGTGATCCGTCTTCTTTTCATCATGCCCGCCGAACTGCTTTCTCATCGCGGACAAAACCCGGTTGGCATAGTCGGCATCGCCGCGCGAGGCAAAACGCTCGAACAGCGCCGCATTGATGACCGGTGCCGGCACGCCTTCGTCGATGGCGGCCAGCGCCGTCCAGCGCCCTTCGCCCGAATCCGACACACGACCCGAGAACTCGCTGAGATCGGCACTCTCGGCCAAGGCCGCCGCGGTCAGATCAAGCAACCACGAGGCCACTACACTGCCGCGCCGCCAGACTTCCGCGATCTCGGACACTTCCAGCTCATACTGGTAATACTCGGGCTCGCGCAGCGGCGTAGTCTCGGCGTCGCTGTCGTACGAGCGTTTGCCGGCGTTGGCATTGCGCAGGATATTCAAACCTTCGGCATAGGCCGCCATCAGGCCATACTCAATGCCGTTGTGGACCATCTTGACGAAGTGGCCCGCGCCGTTCGGGCCGCAGTGCAGATATCCGTGTTCGGCCGGACCAGGGCGACCCTTTCTGCCCGGAGTACGCGGCGCTGCCTCGACTCCGGGCGCGATGCTCTTGAAAATCGGTTCCAGGCGTTTGATGATCGAGTCCTCTCCGCCGATCATCAGACAGTAGCCGCGCTCCAGCCCGAACACCCCGCCGCTGGTGCCGCAATCTACGTAATGAATACCTCTGGGCTTGAGCGCCTGCGCTCTCAGGAGGTCGTCGCGATAGTAGCTATTGCCGCCGTCGATGATGACGTCACCGTCATCCAAGCAGGCGGCCAGTTGCTCGACGGTTCTGCCTGTTACACCGGCGGGAACCATCACCCACACCGCACGTGGCCTGGCCAACTTCGCGACCAACTCACCGAGCGAGTCGGCAGCCTGAATACCCCGGCCGGCGATCGCTTTCAGCGCGGCCGGGTTCACATCGAAGACCACGCAATCGTGGCCATCCTTCGTCAAGCGTCGCACCAGGTTGGCACCCATACGTCCTAAGCCGATCATGCCCAGATGCATGTTGATCCGCCTCTTCTACGCTGTCTCATATCTGACACGATCGCCCTCGTTGCTCGCCAAGTTGCCTGGGTGGACGCCGCAATCAGTCTAGGTGCGAATCCCTGCATGTTCCGTACGGTAGCGCACTCAACCGCGACGGGCGGAGGGAACCGGAGAGGTTCGTGCACAATAAGATGTCCGTGGCGATGCCCGGTTGCACAATATCCACAAGGATCCGGCGCATTCATCCTGGAACGTGCCACTTCCAGTTGCGGATCTCCGGCATATCCTCGCCGAATTGGTCGATGTATCGCTTGTGCTCGGTCAATTTATCGTCGAGCTGCTGCTTCAGGGCCCTGCCCTTCTGCTCGTCGATCCGCGGCACCCGGTCGATGGTGTCCATCACCAGATGAAACCGGTCCAGATCGTTCAGCACGGTCATGTCGAACGCCGTGGTGATGGTGCCTTCTTCCTTGTATCCGCGCACGTGAATGTTGTCGTGATTGGTGCGGCGGTACGTCAGTCTATGGATCAACCACGGGTAGGCATGATAGGCAAAGATGACCGGTTTGTCCGAAGTGAAAAGTGCGTCGAAGGCTTCATCGCTCAGACCATGAGGATGTTCGCTTGGCGGCTGCAGCTTCATGAGATCGACGACGTTGACCACGCGGATCTTGAGGTCGGGCAGATGCTCGCGCATGATGGATACCGCAGCGAGGGTCTCCAGCGTGGGCACGTCACCGCAGCAGGCCATGACTACATCGGTCGCCACCCCCTGGTCGTTGCTGGCCCACTGCCAGATGCCGATACCGTCGGTGCAGTGCTTGACGGCGGCGTCCATCGCCAGCCACTGCGGCGCCGGGTGCTTGCCCGCGACCACGACATTGACGTAGTGGCGGCTGCGCAGGCAGTGGTCCATCACCGACAACAGGCAGTTGGCGTCCGGCGGAAGGTAAACACGCACGACCTCGGCCTTCTTGTTCACGACGTGGTCGATGAAGCCGGGATCCTGGTGGGTGAAGCCGTTGTGATCCTGCTGCCAGACGTGAGAGGCGAGCAGGTAGTTCAGCGAGGCGATCTTTCGCCGCCACGGCAGCGTCGCGGTGACCTTCAGCCATTTAGCGTGCTGGTTGAACATGGAGTCGATGATGTGGATGAACGCCTCGTAGCA
>JBAUWJ010000033.1:0-25877 GCA_049583715.1 Arenicellales bacterium
CGTCGTCGACGATGGCTCGTCGCCCCCGATTCCCGCCATGGGAAGGGCGCGGGTGATCCGGCATCCCAAGAGTCTCGGTAACGGTGCCGCCGTCAAGACCGGCGTGCGAAACGCGAGCGGCACCTACCTGGTCTTCATGGACGCCGACGGACAGCACGACCCGAACGACATACCCAGGTTGCTCGCGGCCTTCGATGAAGGCTACGACATGGTGGTGGGAGCGCGGCACCCCGAGACCCACGCGTCCGCCGGACGCCGATACGCGAATGATTTGTTCAACAGGCTCGCGAGCCTGATGACCGGATTTCACATACAGGACCTCACATCCGGTTTCCGTGCCGCAAGGGCGAAGCCCTTTCGCAACTTTCTCTACCTGCTGCCCAACGGCTTCTCGTACCCCACCACGAGCACCATGGCCTTCTTCAGGTGCGGATATTCGGTGGCGTACGTGCCCATTCGCGCGTCCCGGCGGGAGGGCAGCAGCAAGGTGAGGATCTGGCGGGACGGTGTCCGCTTCTTCGTGCTGATTCTACGCATCGGGGCGTTGTTCTCGCCCATGCGCCTGTTCCTGCCCATTTCCCTGGGGTTATTCGTTCTTGGCAGCATCTGGTACTGGTATACCTACGCGACGCTCCATCAATTCACGAACATGGGCGCCCTGCTGTATCTCGCCTCGCTGCTGACTTTCCTGTTTGGCATCCTCTCGGAGCAGATCTCGGCGCTCCACTATCGCTTCTCCGAAGAACGTCGGCGGCCCTCGGATGACATCCGGGATACGGGGGGCTGATCGGGGAAGCCGGGGAACGCTCCCGCATCGCTTTTTACCGGACAGCCAGGCGGACCCCGGCGCCTGCACGCGCTTCGTTCCGCGGTGCGACAGGCGGTGGCGGGACCGACCCGGTGGAGCGCCTGACCTCCGCAGCGGCGCCGGCAGGCACCGGGGCGGGTCCAAAACCCGGCGAGTTGCCTGGAAATGGCCTTTTTTTTGCTATAGTGGAGATGGAAGCATCCCAATAACCCAGGGTATATGGCAACTCCGGACAAAGTGATCTCCCTCGGCGGGCTCGCTCAGCGGCTGGTGAGAGACGGCGATCTCGATACCGCCACCGCCGAAGACATCCAGGCCAAGGCGCTGAAGAAGAATCGGTCGTTCTACGCTCAATTGAGCCAGAGCAAGGCCGTGGATCCGTCGCGGCTCGTGCGGGCCGCGTCCGAGGAGTTCGGAGTCCCGCTTCTCGATATCAAGGCATTCGACCTGGACAACGCGCCCCTTGACCTGATCGACTCGAAAATCATAGAGAAGCACCAGATTCTGCCGCTGCACAAGCGGGGCACCAAGCTGTTCATCGCCACCTCGGATCCCGCGAACAGCCACGCCCTGGAGGAAATCAAATTCCACACCGGATTGGGCGTCGAACCCATCCTGATCGACGCCACCGCCCTCGAAGCCGCGATAGAGGCCGCCCAACAGAGCGCGGACACCACCCTCGCGGACCTGGAAGACGAGGAAGGCCTGGAGGACATCGACGTCTCGGCCGAGGAGGACGCTCAGGGCGAAGACGTCGATGTCCGCCAGATCGATACGCCGGTCGTTCGTTTCGTCAACAAGATGCTGCTGGACGCCATCAAACGCGGCGCATCCGATATTCACCTCGAGCCTTACGAGAAGAAGTATCGGGTGCGCTTCCGGGTCGACGGCGTCCTGCACGAGATGGCTTCGCCGCCGGTGAATCTCGCCGGCCGGATCGCCGCCCGCGTCAAGATCCTCTCGCGACTCGACATCGCCGAGCGCCGGGTCCCGCAGGACGGCCGCATGAAGCTGACTCTGTCCAAGAGTCGGAGCATCGATTTCCGTGTCAGCACGCTGCCGACGATCTATGGCGAGAAGGTGGTGATCCGACTGCTCGATGCCGGAAACAACTTCCTGGACGCCGAAAAGCTGGGCTTCGAACCCGAACAGCGGGAAGTCTTCCAGAAAGCCATCGATGTCTCATACGGCATGATCCTTGTGACCGGCCCCACCGGAAGCGGCAAGACGGTGACTTTGTACACCGCCCTCAGCGCCCTCAATACGCCGGAACGCAACATCTCCAGCGTCGAGGACCCGGTGGAAATCAACATGGCCGGCGTCAATCAGGTCAATATCAATGACAAGGCCAACCTGACGTTCTCGACCACGCTCAGGGCGTTCCTGCGCCAGGACCCGGATGTCATCATGGTGGGCGAGATCCGGGATCTCGAAACCGCGGACATAGCCGTCAAGGCGTCGCAGACAGGCCATCTGGTGCTGTCGACGCTTCATACCAACGACGCGCCCAGCACACTGACCCGGCTGCTCAACATGGGAGTCGCGCCGTTCAACGTCGCGTCCGCGGTTCATCTGATCATGGCCCAGAGACTGGCCCGCAAGTTGTGTACCAGTTGCAGGCAGAGGATCGATATACCCGAGCACGCCCTGTTGCAGAGCGGTTTCAGCGAGGAAATGGTCCAGGAAGGGCTGACCCTCTACAGCCCCAAGGGCTGTGAAATGTGCACCGACGGCTACCGCGGCAGGACCGGGATTTTCCAGATGATGCCGATCACGGAAGCGATGGGTGAGCTGATCATGGAGGGTGCCAACCAGTACGACATCGAGGAGCAGGCCCGTAAGGAAGGCGTCCTGGATCTCCGACAGGCGGGCCTGATGAAGGTAAGAGCGGGCGTCACCAGCCTTGAGGAAGTCGAAAGAGTGACTAACCTTTAAAACATGGCCCGGCGCACCACAAAAGCAAAGCTCCAGCAGTTTGTCTGGGAGGGCAAGGACAACAAGGGACGCGAGCTGAAGGGCGAGAACGAGGCGCCGAACGCGGCTTATGTCAAGTCGCTGCTGCGGCGGCAGGGTATACGCCCCTCCAAGGTGCGCCGAAAACCCAAGCCGCTGTTCAAGATCAAGAAACGCGTCAGGCCCCGCGACATCACCTTCGCCACCCGTCAGCTCTCGACCATGATCGGAGCCGGTATCCCGGTGGCGCAGTCCATCGAGGCAATCGCGCGGGGCCACGAAAACCCCAGTGTCCAGGAGCTGTTGACGTCGATCCGGCAGGACGTGGAGTCGGGCACGAGTCTCAGCCAGAGCATGAGGCGATTTCCCCTCCACTTCGACCGGTTGTACACCAGCCTGGTAGCCGCCGGAGAGGAATCCGGGACGCTGGACATTCTGCTCGAGAAGGTAGCCGCGTACAAGGAGAAGATCGAGGCGATCAAGGGCAAGGTCAAGGCGGCCATGTTGTATCCGGCGGCGGTCCTGCTGGTGGCGGTTGTCGTCATCGCGATTCTGTTGATATTCGTGATCCCCGAGTTCGAGCAGTTGTTCCGGAACTTCGGGGGCGCCCTGCCGACGCTGACGCAGATGGTCGTGAATCTGTCCCACTGGTTCCAACGATGGTGGTGGCTCTTCTTTATCTGTCTCTTCGGCGGCATCTTCGGGCTGATTGCGCTTTATCGTCGTTCGCCGCGTCTGCAGTTCCTCATGGACAGGGTGGCCTTGAAGCTGCCGATGCTTGGCCCGCTGCTTCAGAAGGCCGTCATAGCACGCTATGCCAGGACCCTGTCGACCATGTTCGGCGCCGGCGTCCCGCTGGTCGACGGCCTGGAGTCGGTCGCGGAGTCCACCGGCAACCGTGTCTATCGAAACGCGGTTCTGGACGTTCGCAACGAGGTCAGCACGGGACGGTCGCTGGAGGTGTCGATGGCCCAGACCGGCCTGTTTCCGAGCATGGTGCTGCAGATGGTCAACTCCGGCGAGGAATCCGGTGAGCTCGAGCTCATGCTGATGAAGATCGCGGAGTTCTTCGAGCGAGAGGTGGACGACGCCGTCGCGGCCCTGAGCAGTCTCATCGAGCCCGTCATGATAGTGATCCTGGGCGTGATCGTCGGTACCATGGTGGTAGCCATGTACCTGCCGATCTTCAAGCTGGCGGCCGTTTTCTAGGGAAGCTCTGATTAATGCTGTCATTGCGAGGAAGCAATCCAGAAAGCGTGCAATGGCAGGCATCCTGGATTGCTTCGCTGCGCTCGCAATGACAGCGTAAGCGATTAATCAGAGCTTCCCTAAGACGTTTCCAAGCCCGACCACAGGAATCGTCTTCTATGTGGATGGTCTCCGCCCTGCAGAGCAATCCTGCTTTGCTCTACGCCTTCACCATACTCTTCGGACTGGTTGTCGGCAGCTTCCTGAATGTCGTCATCGTCCGGCTGCCCGGTATGCTGGATCTGTCCTGGAAGCTGCAGTGCCGGGAGCTGCTCGGACTCGAGGGCGGCGAGCCCCCGCGGGAGAAGTTCAACCTGGTGTATCCGGGATCCCACTGCCCACACTGCCGGTCACCGGTGAAGCCCATCCACAATATCCCCGTGGCGAGCTACCTGTGGCTCCGGGGCAGGTGCGCGCATTGCGGGGCCGCCATCGGGTTGAGATACCCGATGATAGAGACGTTCGCGGCGGTGCTGGCGGTGGTCGCTCTCGGACGTTACGGACTCTCCTGGCAACTGGCGGGAGCCCTCGCCTTGAGCTGGAGCTTCCTGGCCGTGAGCGCCATCGACATAGAGCACCACCTGCTTCCGGACGATGTCATTCTGCCCTTGATGTGGGTGGGGCTGGCCGCCAACTCGCTGGGCCTGTACACCGACGTCTACGCCGCCCTGTATGGAGCACTGCTTGGCTATATTTCGCTGTGGCTGGTCTTCCAGGTCTTTCGCCTGCTGACCGGTAAGGAAGGTATGGGATACGGGGATTTCAAGCTGTTTGCATGCATCGGTGCATGGCTCGGCTGGCAGGCCCTGCCCCTCGTGATCCTGCTCGCCGCCGTGTGCGGCACCGTCGTGGGTGTCGCCATGATTCTGTTCAAGCGCCAGGACAGGAGTCAGCCCATTCCCTTCGGACCGTTTCTCTGTGCCGCGGGCCTGGTGGCGATGATGTGGGGACCGCAGATCACCGCGGCATACCTGCAGGCTGCGGGACTGCGCTATTAGTGCTCAAGATAGGCCTGACAGGAGGCATCGGCAGCGGCAAGACGGAAGTCTCCGGGCGCTTCGAGGCGCTGGGCGCGCCCGTCATAGATACGGACGTGCTGGCCCGCGAGGTGGTAGAGCCCGGTGAGCCGGCCCTCGGCAGGCTCGTGGAAGCTTTCGGCGACGAGATTCTCCAAGCCGACGGAGGCCTGGACAGGCATCGGCTCAGGCAGAGGGCGTTCGCCGACCCCGCCGCCAAACAGCGCCTGGAGGCCATACTGCACCCCGCCATCCGTGAGCGGCTTCGGGTACGTCTGGAGAGGCTCGAGCAGGAGGGCGCCCCATACTGCGTGATCGTGGTGCCGCTTCTGGTGGAGACCGATTTTCACGAGATGGTCGACCGTGTCCTGGTCGTCGAGGCGGAGCGGGAGCTGCGCGTCCAGCGGGTCATGTCCAGGGCCGGGATGGAAAAGGTGGATGTCGAAAGGATCATGGACACCCAGGCGACAGCCGAGCAGCGCCTCGGCGTCGCCCACGACGTGATCCACAACGACGGCACCCTGAATGAGCTCAGGGCGAAGGTCGATCGACTGCATGCGAAATATCTCGCCGACTCCGGGATGACCGGATAGGCTGCCGACGCCCCCGCTTCGTTCCCTTCTTCAGCCTTTGATCTGCGCCCGGCGGCACACTTTCGTCGTGCGTCGCACCGTTGGACACAGGCAATCCAGGCAGTCCGGTACTCATCGCCAGGCGGCGCTCAGGAGGGCCACCCCCTGCGCGCCGCGGTCGGCGGCCTCGTCGAAGTCGGCGAGCCGCATGCCGCCCAGGGCGTAAACGGGCGTGCCGGCCTCCCGGCAGATCGCGGCGAAACGCTCCCACCCCAGAGGCTCTGATTGTGGATGCGAAGGTGTCCGCCGTACCGGGGAAAGCAGCAGGTAGTCGGCCCCGCGTTCGTGCGCCTCGCGGACCTCCGTGACTGTATGGCACGACACGCCCGTGAGTCCCGCCCGAGGCCGCTCACCTCGCGCCCACCGCCGGGCGGACAGGTGAACGCCGTCCACCCGTGTGTAGTCACCGAAGTCGCAGTCCGCGTGCACGCAGACCAGGGAGTCATGGGCCCGGCACAGATCCCGGATCCGGTCCGCGAAGGCCTCGAGGCCGTCCCGATCCATCGTCTTCTCCCGGAGGATCACGAGTGCCCGTCCCCGGTTCAGATGCTCATCAAGCATCCCCAGCGTTCGCTCGACGCCGAATTGCTTCGAGTCGGTGACCAGGCAGACCCGCGGTAGCAGGATCGCCCGGACGATGGGCGCGTCGGCGGCGAGCAGATCGAGTTTTCGCAGACCTTCGGGCTCGATCCACCTCAGGTTCTGGCCCTCGAGCGCCCGTGGAACGCCGCCGTACGCGAGAACTTCGTTGACGTGCAGCCGCACACGGAGGTTCTCATAGCGATGGCTGAGGCAAATGAGGGGGCGCTGACGTTCGACGTTGATTCCCAGCTCCTCGGCGAGCTCACGCGCCAGCGCGCCGGGTGGCGATTCACCGGTCTCGATCTTGCCGCCTGGAAACTCCCATTGTCCCGCGAACGCCTTGCCGGCCTGACGCTGATTCACGAGCACCCGCCCACGGGCGTCGTAGACCACGCCGACGGCCACCTCGATACGAGCTCCGGACTCATTCATCGCGATCCGCGGCGGACCCGGCGTCAGGTGCGGTAGTCGGCGTTGATCCTCACGTAGTCGTGGGACAGGTCGCAGGTCCACACCGAGCCGCGACCGGCGCCGATCCCGAGATCGATGGCGATGACGATCTCCTCCGCCGCCATGGCGGCCATGCCGCGCTCCTCCTCGTAACGGGGGTCGACCGCGCCCGCGCGAAGGACCGAGCAGCCGTTGATCGTCAATGCGAGCCTGCCGATATCCAGGCTACGGACCGGCGCCCGTCCGACGGCCGCGACGATCCGGCCCCAGTTGGCATCGGAAGCCGACAACGCGGTCTTCACGAGGGGCGAATGGGCCACGGTTCGGGCAACCGACAGCGCGTCCGCGTCGCTGGCCGCGCCGTTCACGGCCACCTCCACGAACTTCGTGGCCCCTTCGCCGTCCCGCACGATGGACTGCGCCAACTCGAGGCACAGATCGTCCAGGGCAGCCTGGAAGCCTTCCATGCGCCCGTCCGGGATATCCGTTCCCTTGCCCGTGGCCAGGAGCACGCAGGCGTCGTTCGTGGAGGTATCGCCGTCAACGGTGATGCGGTTGAATGACCGCTCCACCGCGTGGTTGAGACAGTCCTCGAGGCGCCGGGCAGGAATAGCCGCATCCGTGGCCAGAAAACAGAGCATGGTGGCCATGTCCGGACATATCATCCCGGAGCCCTTGGCGATGCCCGTGATGGTCACGTGTGAGCCGTCGATTGTCACGCGCCGAGAGCCGCCCTTGGGCAGGGTATCGGTGGTCATGATCGCTCCGGCTGCCCGCAGCCAGCCGTCCGCTTCGCGGGTTTCCAGTGCCTTCGGCAGCGCGGCGATGATCTTCGCAGCCGGAAGGCGCTGGCCGATGATGCCGGTGGAAAAGGGCAGCACTTCCGTCTCGCTTACCCCTACCCGGCCTGCCACCGCCCGGCACACGGCTCTTGCATCTTCAAGACCCTCCTCCCCGGTTCCGGCATTGGCGTTGCCGCTGTTGACGACCAGCGCCCGCACGCCGGTCCCTGCGGCGAGATGCCTGCGCGCTACGACCACCGGCGCGGCCTGGAAACGATTGCGAGTGAAACAGGCCGCTGCCTGGGTGCCCGCATCGCACAGTATCACCGCCAGATCGGGCCGGTCCTTGCTGCGGATGCCGGCGCTGCCCACACTCAGGGTGACCCCGCTGATCACCGGCAGAGCGCCGGGTGCCTGCAATCCTACCGCCATGGCACCACTTCAGGCATTCAGCCTGCCGTGGCAGTGCTTGAACTTCTTGCCGGACCCGCAGGGGCAGGGCTCGTTGCGCCCCACCTTGCGGCTCTGGCGCACGAACGGCTGTCGATCGGGTCCGGGCGGTGGCTCGCCACCACCGGGGTCGGCCGCGGCATCCTGTCCGCCCTGCGCGGCCTGAGCCTGCGCTTCGGCGCTCTCGGGATGCAGATACTGCATGGACTCCGGCGCCGGCACGCGCTTGCGGGTCTCTGCTTCCTCGATCTCGCTCTCCGCCCTGACCTGGATCCTGGAAAGCGTGGTGACAACCTCGTGCTTGACCTGCTCCAGGAGGCTCTGGAACATCTCGAAGGCTTCCCGCTTGTATTCCTGCTTCGGATCCTTCTGGGCGTATCCCCGCAGCCCGATCCCTTGGCGCAGGTAATCCATGGCGGCCAGATGCTCTTTCCACTGTGAATCCAGCACCTGCAGCGTCACCCATTTCTCGAGATGGCGCATGATCGGCTCGCCGGTATCGGCAACTTTCTCGTCGTAGGCCTCGACGATCATATTGAGAATGCGATCCCTCAGGGTCTCTTCATGAAGCTCGGGCTCTTTTTCCAGCCACTCCTTTACCGGCATCCGAACGCCGAACTCGCCTTCCAGGTCCCTTTCCAGCCCGTCCACGTCCCACTGCTCCTCGAGACTTTGCGGCGGGATGCTTCGATTGATCACGTTCTCCACGACGTCGCGGCGCATGGCTTCTATATTGGCCGATATGTCTTCCACGTCCATCAGGCGGTTGCGCTCCGCATAGACGATCTTGCGCTGCTCGTTGGCAACGTCATCGTACTCGAGAAGCTGCTTGCGGATATCGAAGTTGCGGCCCTCGACCTTGCGCTGCGCGTTTTCTATGGCTCGCGTCACCCAGTTGTGCTCGATCGCCTCGCCCTCCTCCATCCCCAGGCGTTGCATCAGGCCCGAGAGCCGCTCGGAGCCGAATATTCGCATCAGGTTGTCTTCCAGGGACAGGTAAAACCGGGTCGACCCGGGATCACCCTGACGACCGGACCGGCCCCTCAACTGATTGTCGACGCGGCGTGATTCGTGCCGTTCGGTGCCGACAACGTGCAGGCCCCCGGCCTCGATCACCTCCTCGTGGCGCTTCTGCCAATCCTCGCGGACGCGTTCCCTGGCCGCCTCGTCGTCGCCGGCCTCAGCGAGCTCGATCTCCAGGTTGCCGCCCAGAACGATATCCGTTCCCCGGCCGGCCATATTGGTGGCGATGGTGATGGCCCCGACCCGCCCGGCCTGGGCGATGATCTGCGCCTCGCGCTCGTGGTGCTTGGCGTTCAGCACCTCGTGGGGCAGTCCCTCCGCCTTGAACTTCCCGGACACCATCTCGGAGGATTCGATGGATGTCGTGCCGAGCAGCACCGGCTGGCCCCGCTCGTGGCACTCTTTCACGCCGGCAACGATGGCATCGATCTTCTCCGTCACGGTGCGGTAGATCAGGTCCGAGCGGTCGTCGCGGATCATTGGCTTGTGAGTGGGTATAACCACGACTTCCAGGCCGTATATCTGCTGGAATTCCGGGGCCTCCGTGTCCGCCGTGCCGGTCATCCCCGCGAGCTTCTCGTACAGGCGGAAATAGTTCTGGAAAGTGATGGAAGCCAGCGTCTGGTTCTCCTGCTGCACCTTCAGTCCCTCCTTTGCTTCGATGGCCTGGTGAAGCCCCTCGGACCAGCGCCTGCCCGGCATCATGCGCCCGGTGAATTCGTCGATGATGACAATGCCGCCATCACGGACGATATAGTCGACGTCGCGCTGAAAGAGCGTGTGGGCGCGCAGCGCGGCGTTGAGGTGGTGCAGCAGCATGATATTGGATACGTCATAGAGACTGCTGCCTTCCCTCAGCATCCCGGTCTGCACCAGCGCCCGCTCCGCCGTGTCGTGGCCCTGCTCGGTCAGAAACGCCTGCTTGCTCTTCTCATCGAGACTGTAATCCCCGGGACCGTCCTCGACCTCCTGCTTCTCGAGCCTGGGGATGATTTCGTTGATCTTGTAGTAGAGATCGGTGCTCTCCTCCGCCGGACCGGATATGATGAGCGGGGTACGGGCCTCGTCTATCAGAATGGAGTCGACCTCGTCGACGATCGCATAGGCAAGGTCCCGCTGCGCCCGATCCTGTGCCGAGAACGCCATGTTGTCGCGCAGGTAATCGAAGCCGAACTCGTTGTTGGTTCCATACACGACGTCGCAGGCGTAGGCTTCGCGCTTTTCCGAAGGTTCCTGACCCGAGACCACTACCCCGACGCTGAGCCCCAGGAACTTATAGATCCTGCCCATCCAGTCCGCGTCGCGGGCGGCCAGATAATCATTGACCGTGACGATATGCACGGGGCCGGCGAAGCTGTTGAGATAGACGGGCAGCGTCGCGACCAGTGTCTTGCCTTCGCCTGTCCTCATCTCCGCGATCTTGCCCTCGTGGAGCACCATGCCGCCGATGAGCTGGACGTCGAAATGGCGCATTCCGAGCGTGCGCACGGAGGCTTCCCGCACGACCGCGAAGGCCTCCGGGAGGAGCTCCTCCAGGCTTTCGCCCTGCTTGTGGCGTTCCCTGAGCTCGGCGGTCCTGCCTGCGAGCTCCTCGTCGGACAGGGCCTTCATGTCCGGTTCGAGGCTGTTGATCCGGTCTACGGCCTTCGACAACTGCTTGATGAGGCGCTCGTTTCGGCTGCCGAAGACCTTGGTCAACAACGATGATCCAACCATGGGAACTCTATGATTTTCGGAGAAAAACTGGATTGAAAGACAGGCGGAGTTTACCGCGTTGAAGATGGCGGCGGATAGCGAAAAAGCAAGCCCCGCTCCGAGCGGGGCTAGCGCGTCGAGATCAGATACTTGCGGGGATTGACGGCTTCGCCGTTCTTCAGGACTTCAACATGCAGGTGACTGCCGGTGGATCGCCCGGTGCTGCCCACCAGCGCCACGGTGTCTCCCTTTTCGACTCTCTCGCCCACTTTGGCGACCAGCTTGCTGGCGTGCGCATAGCGCGTCTTGTAGCCGTTGCCGTGGTTGATCTCCACCACCAGGCCGTATCCCGCCCTGTGTCCCGCAAAGGACACGACGCCGGCCGCCATGGCATGTATCGGGGTTCCCACTGGTGCGGCGATGTCCACGCCATCGTGAAAAGCCCTTCTACCGGTGAAGGGATCGGTGCGATAGCCGTACCCGGAGCTGACCCACCCGTGGGCGGGCCATCCCTGCGGATACTGCATCTTGTGCAGCTCCCGGTCCGTCAGCAGCGCTTCGAGCGCCTGCAGCTCGCGCGCTTTTTTGTTCAGCGAGACCTCGATCGCATCCATGCTTTCGGACAATTCGGGCTCGTGGATACTGGGCCAGGGCGCCGGGTGCTCGGGTCCACCCATGGCGGGCGGTCCGTCGAAGCTGAACTCGCCGGGGTCCAGCCCCGCCATGTCGGTGAGCTGCTGTCCCAGGGCGTTCAAGCGGGACACTTGCGCCTGAATCTGCCCCAGTCGCTGCCCGAGGCTGTCGAGCTGGTCGCCGACACGCTGGCGGGATTCCTTGAGCTTCTGCTTTTCCGCGTCGATCTCCGTCTTCAGGTGCCTCAGCTTCCTGAAGCTGACCATGTCCAGGCGGGTTTCCGTCCGTTCACATGCCGCCGCTTCGACCACGGGATCGCGCGGGAGCACGGCCTGCCGAGCCACAGCGGGGTGCGCCTGTCGACCGGCGCTGAGCCCCTGTCCGATTCGGTACCCCATGTATGCGCCCGCTGCGACGAGAGCGAGAAGCACCGCCGCGACGAGAGTGCAGATGGGCTTCAGGCTGAGCTTGAGATTCCGACTCGGGCCCGAGCCACGGGGAAGTAAAATGACTTGCATCGGCGACCTCGTTCGTATACCAATGCCGGCAACATGCGCCGTGCCGGCCGGTTAAAGACATTCGCTTCCATCGAGCAGACGCTGCTTCGCTCGAGCCACCCGGTCGTCCGGGAAGCCTTGCGCCGTCAAGAGGCGCTCACCCCTCTGAATACCGTGTGGAAGCGTTCAGTGGCCGAGCCGCTTCGACGGCACGCCCGGCCCGTGACCCTGGCGGAGGGCACGTTGAGCGTCCACGCGGAATCGCCCGTCTGGGCAAGCCTGTTGCGCAACAGCGAGCAGTCGATCGTCTCCACACTGCGGAGCTCGGGTCTGTCCGAGGTCCGGAGACTGCGCGTTCGGGTCGCCCCGCCGTCGGCCTCCAGAGCCAGACCCGCCGCGAACGAGCGCGGCGAGGAAGATCCAGACATCAAGCGCCTGTTCGCGCGGCTGCGCAAGGCGCTGGGCTGACGTCGACGCCGCTCGACCGCCCCTCCTATGCCGTCACCGGATGCACGAACGCCAACGGCGCGTCCTTGGCATCCTCGAACGAAACCAGCTCCCAAGCGTCCTCCGTCCTCAGAAGTGTACGCAAAATCTCGTTGTTGAGGGCGTGACCGGACTTGTGGGCGCTGAACGCGCCGATGAGCGGAAATCCGAGCAGATACAGATCTCCGATGGCGTCCAGGATCTTATGCTTGACGAACTCGTCCTCGTACCGCAGGCCGTCCTCGTTCAGGATGTGGTATGAATCCATGACGATGGCGTTGTCGAGGCTCCCTCCCCTCGCGAGTCCTACTTTGCGCAAAGCCTCCACGTCGTGCATGAAGCCGAACGTTCGCGCGCGGCTCACTTCCTTGACGAATGAAGTCGTCGAAAAATCGATGGTCGCCCGTTGCAGGGACTGGCTGAAGATGGGGTGGTTGAACTCTATGCCGAAAGAAACCTTGAAACCGTCCAGGGGTTCGAAGCGCGCCCACTTGTCCCCATCCTCCAGCACGACGGGTTTCTTTATTCTGATGAAGCGCTTGGGAGTGGACTGCTCCTCGATGCCCGCGGACTGGATCAGAAAAACGAAAGGCCCCGCACTACCATCCATGATCGGGACCTCTGGAGCCGTCAGGTCGACGTAGGCATTGTCTACGCCGAGACCCGCGAAGGCGGACATCAGGTGTTCAACGGTCGAGATCCAGACGTCGCCCTTGCGCAAGGTGGTGGACAGCCGCGTATCCCCGACGTTGTCGCAGCAGGCCTCGACATCAACGGGCGGATCGAGGTCGACCCTGCGAAAGACGATACCGGTGTTGGGCGCAGCCGGTCGCAGCGTCAGATAGACCTTCTCTCCTGTGTGCAACCCCACCCCGGTGGCGCGAATTACGTTTTTTAGTGTTCTTTGTCGAATCATGAAGCCTTGTTATGGCCCTTCTTGTGTTGGCGTGCTCATTGCTGTGCTGGCGAACGGGCTCATCAACCGGACGCCGGTTATTATGGATGATCCATATGGTCTCCCCAAGTAGAGGGGAATGCTACACGATTCCACGTCGCTTGTGTAGGTATCGGGCCGACGGCGGCCCATTTCCCGCCGCGGGCTCCCGAAGGGCCGTTTCACCGCGGCCCGGACGGCGTCCCGTGGCCCGCCCACGGCGCGCCGCCCGGAGGCGCAGGCCCGCGCCATCCTAGTCGGCCTGCTTGCGGAGGAAGGCTGGGATGTCCAGGTATTCCAGGCCCCGCTCGTCGGCAGTTCCGGGTATCCCTTCCGATTCGCGACGGTGCCGGATGACGGTCGGTACGTCGAAATCCTCGTAGTTCACCGCCTTGGGCACGGATTGCACGACCCTCTGCGGCTTCTCCTGGCGCTTTGCGGGCTCGCTGCCGAGGCCGGTCGCCACCATGGTAACCCTGAGATCTCCTTTCATTTCGGGGTCGAGCACGGTCCCGATCACCACCGTGGCGTCGTCCGAGGCGAATCCCCGCACAACGTTTCCCACTTCCTCGAACTCGCCGATGGCCATATCGAGGCCGGCGGTGACGTTGACCAGCAGGCCCCGCGCGCCGGCAATGCTGGTGTCCTCCAGCAGGGGGCTGGAGACGGCGTTGCGCGCGGCGTCCACGGCGCGATCGACGCCACTGGCGGTGGCCGAGCCCATCATCGCCATGCCCATCTCGGACATCACGGTGCGCACGTCGGCGAAATCGACGTTGATCAGACCGGGCCGGGTAATCAGCTCCGAGATACCCTGGACTGCGTTCAGCAGGACCTCGTTGGCCCGGGCAAAGGCGTCGAGCAGGGTGGCCTGCTTACCCATCACCTCGAGCACCCGTTCGTTGGGGATGGTGATCAGCGAGTCGACGTGCTCGGAAAGCTCGCGGATGCCGTGCTCGGCGACCCGCATGCGCTTGCCGCCCTCGAATGGGAACGGCTTGGTGACGACGGCCACCGCGAGGGCTCCCTGCTCCCGGGCGACCTGGGCGACGATGGGAGCGGCCCCGGTCCCCGTGCCGCCCCCCATGCCGGCTGTAATGAACACCATGTCGGCGCCTGCCAGCGCCTCCGCGATGCGGTCGCGGTCCTCCATGGCCGCCTGGCGCCCGACATCGGGACTGGAGCCGGCGCCGAGGCCCTTGGTGAGGTTACCGCCGATCTGCAGGAGGATGTTGGCCTTCGACCGATTCAATGTCTGCACATCGGTATTGGTGCTGATGAACTCGACGCCCTCGATGTGCGCCTCCAGCATATGGTCCACGGCGTTGCCGCCGCCTCCACCAACCCCGATGACCTTGATCTGGGCTTGTTGGCCGACCGTGTCCAGCAACTCGAACACCGGCCTGTTTTCCGACTGGACCGTCATGGAATCTGCGGCGACGTCGACGGGGTACTGATTTTCGCGCTCGTGTTGTGGCATGGGTATTTACCTCGCTTTCAAAAACTGCCTTTGAACCAACTCTTCATTCGTTGATAGACGGATTTGATGGAAAAGCTCTCCCGGGGCTTCTCGCGCTCGCGCTTGCCCTGGTTGAGCTGTCCGAACTGAATCAGGCCGACCCCGGTCGAGTAGATCGGGTTCTTCACCACTTCGCTCAGGCCCGCAATGCGGGTCGGCATCCCCAGACGGACGGGAACGTGGAAGACTTCCTCGGCAAGCTCGACGATGCCGTCCATCTTCGAGGTGCCGCCCGTCAGCACGATGCCGGAGCCGATCAGCTCCTCGAAGCCGCTGCGCCGCAGCTCGCCCTTGACCAGCTCGAACAGCTCCTCCACCCTCGGCTCGATGACCTCGGCCAGGGTCTGACGCGCCAGGCGTCTCGGGGGCCGCTCTCCGACGCTCGGGGTCTCGATGGTTTCGTCCGAGTGGGCGAGCTGGATCAAGGCGCAGCCGTATCGCTTCTTGATGTCCTCGGCCGCCTGGGTGGGCGTGCGCAGCGCCACGGCGATGTCGTTGGTGATCTGGTCGCCGGCGATGGGGATGACGGCGGTATGCCGGATCGCGCCGTCGGTAAAGATCGCGATGTCGGTGGTGCCGCCGCCGATGTCCACCAGGCAGACACCGAGGTCGCGCTCGTCCTCGGTGAGCACCGCCTGGCTGGAAGCGAGCTGCTCGAGGATGATGTCGTCCACCTCCAAGCCGCAGCGGCGAATGCATTTGATGACGTTCTGGGCCGCGCTCACCGCCCCGGTGATGATGTGCACCTTCGCTTCCAGACGAACGCCGCTCATCCCGATCGGCTCGCGGATGCCCTCCTGGCCGTCGATCACGAACTCCTGCGGCAGGATGTGCAGGACCTTCTGATCGTTGGGAATCGCGAGCGCCCGGGCCGCCTCTATGACCCGGTCGATGTCTCCGCTGCGGACCTCTTCATCCCGGATCGCCACCACGCCGTGCGAGTTGAAGCTGCTGATGTGGGCGCCGGCGATGCCCGCGTAGACGGAATAGATCTGGCACCCCGCCATCAGCTCTGCCTCCTCCACCGCCCGTTGGATGGACTGGACCGTGGATTCGATGTTGGCAACGACACCTTTTCTCATTCCGCGTGCGATGTGGTGCCCTACGCCGACAATCTCGATTTCACCGGCGGGATTGATTTCACCCACGATCGCAAGAACCTTCGAGGTTCCGATATCCAGACCGACTATCAATCTTTCTTCCAGCTTCTTTGCCATGGTGGTGATCTCTACGCTGAGTCTTTGGATTCCGTCGCCTGCTTGAGACGCAGGGCGATGCCGTTGGGATAACGGGCGTCCACGTGGTCAATCAGCGATTCCTTCGCCTTCGGCAGCGCCCGCATCGCTTCGATGAAGCGATTGAACCGCTCGGGCACGTTGTCCTTTCCGAGGGCGACACTGAACACCGGACCGGCCCCGCGGCCGGCCATCACCGCATACCACGCCCGCCGATCGTTGAGGGTCAGCGCCTTGAGCTCCAGGCCCGCGGCCTCGAGGCGCGGCGCCCAGCTTCGGGCCCGCCGCAGCACATCCCTGCCGGTGCCGTCGGGTCCCGAGAGGCGAAGTGCGTCGGGGTCCCCGGCCGCCACCTTGACGACCCGACCCTGGTCGTTCAGCCAGGCGTCGTTGCCCCACCGCGCCACCAGGTGCTGCTCCTTCACCGTGATGCGCAGCCCGTCGGGCCACACCCGGCGCACTTGCGCATGCTGCACCCAGTCCAGCGATTCAACGGCCCGCTCGACGGCGGTGAGATCGATGGCGAAGTAGTTGGCGTCCACGGCACCGGCGACCGCCCGCTTCAACGCGTCCTGCGTGAGGTGATGAAATCGCCCCTTGAAGGTCACTTCCCGGATCCGGAACACCGTCGGGTCCATCAATCGGTCCGCCAGCACTCCGATGCCCGCCAGGAGTACCAGGGCCGCGAGGATCCAGCCCGCCGTGGCGCTCTGAATGCGCCGGCGCACCGCCGCCCGGCGCTGTTTGTGGAGGCGTTCCAGGGCCCGCGGGCTCACAGGGAGGATTCCAGGATCTTCACCGCCAGCTCCGGGAACGACATTCCCGCCGCCCGCGCCGCCATGGGGACCAGGCTGTGGTCCGTCATGCCGGGTACGGTGTTGACTTCCAGCAGATAAGGATTCATCCCGGGGTCGAGCATCATGTCCACCCGCCCCCAGCCGCGGCAGTCCAATGCACGGAACGCTTCGAGGGACAGGGCCTTCAAGGAGGATTCGAGCTCCTCGTCGAGACCGCTCGGGCACAGATAGCGGGTCGTGTCGGAGTGATACTTGGCCTCGTAGTCGTAAAAGGTCCGGGGTGTCTCCAGCTTGATGATGGGCAGGGCCTGCTCAGCGACGATAGCGATCGTGACCTCGGGACCGGCGATGAAGGTCTCGGCAAGCACCGGGCCGCCGAAGCGCACCGCGGTCTCGAACGCCTGCTCGAGCTGATCCGGCGTCTCGACCTTGGTGACGCCGATGCTCGAGCCCTCGTTGCCCGGCTTCACGAACAGGGGTGGGGCGAGGCGCTGGAGCACCGACGGTAACTCTTCGGCGCGACGGATCGAGGCATATTCGGGGATCGGCAGACCGAGACAGGTCCAGACCTGCTTGCTGCGCAGCTTGTCCATGGCGAGCGCCGAGCCGAGGACGCGGCTGCCGGTATAAGGCATGCCGATGGTCTCCAGCGCGCCCTGGAGCACGCCGTCCTCGCCCCACGGGCCATGCAGCACGATGAATGCCCGGTCGGCGCCCACCGTCTCGAGCCGGTCCAGGACATCCCGCCCGGCGTCGATGCCCACGGCGTCGACGCCGGCCTCCAGCAGGGCATTGAGGACCATCGTGCCGCTTCTCAGCGACACTTCGCGCTCCGCGGACAGACCGCCCATCAGCACCGCCACTTTTCCGAAGTCCTTCGGGTTCACAGCGGGTCCCCCAGGATGCGCACTTCCCGCTCGAGCCTGACGCCGTGCATTTCCCGCACCCGGTCGCTCACCATACCGATCAGCGCCTCGATATCCGCCGCGCTGGCACTGCCACGGTTGACGATGAAGTTCGCGTGCTTCTCCGACACGCAGGCGCCCCCCACGCAGGTACCCTTGAGCCCCGCCGCTTCGATGAGTCGCGCCGAATGGTCGCCCGGCGGATTGACGAACACCGACCCCGCGTTCGGCATCTGGATCGGCTGTGTGCGGGCACGGTTGCCGAGAAACTCGCGAATCCTGCCCTGGGACTCGGCCGCATCCCCGGCTTTCAATGTCAGCACGGCCGACACGAACCACTCCACGCGCGGCGAGCGCACGCTGCGATAGGCGATCTCGAATTCCGACGCGCGCCGCCGGTGGATTGCGCCGCCGGGGTCCACGGTCTCGACGAGATGGACCACCTCCCACGTGGTGTGGCCATAGGCTCCCGCGTTCATCGCCAGGGCTCCGCCCAGCGTCCCGGGGATCCCGGCGAAGAACTCGCCGCCCGCCAGCCCCTTGCGGGCCGTCAGCCGGGCGATCTTCGCGCAGGGCACACCCACCTGTGCGTACACCGTACGGTCCTCTCGCAGCTCGATGTCATCCAGGCTCTTGTGGGTAGCGATGACCAGCCCGCGAATACCGCCATCGCGCACCAGCGTGTTGCTGCCAAGGCCGATCCAGGTGATCGGCGACGCTTTTTCCGCGCGAAAACGCAGGAACTCGACCAGATCCTCGAGATCGGCGGGCACGAAATAGAGATCCGCCGGCCCACCCACCCGCCAACTGGTGTGGCGGGACATGGGCTCGTCGCGGAGCAGCTTGCCCCTCGGCTGGAATGCGGCGGATCGCTGCACGGCCATCACGCCCCGCCCTCCCCGGCGCAGACCATCTCGCTCGCCTTGCGGCCGATATCGCCGGCTCCGAGCGTCAGGACGACATCGCCGTCGCGCACTATCCCGTACAGCACGGCCGGCAGGTCCTTCAAGGACTCCACGAACACCGGGTCCGTCCTGCCGCGCTGGCGGATGGAGCGGCACAGAGCCCGTCCGTCGGCGCCCGCGATGGGTGATTCGCCGGCCGGATAGACTTCCGTGAGGATCAACGGGTCCTGATCGGACAGGACCTTGGCGAAATCGTCCAGCAGGTCCCGCGTGCGGGTATAGCGGTGGGGCTGGAACACCACGACCAGCCGTCGGTCCGGCCAGGCTCGGCGGGCCGCGTCCAGTGTCACCTGCAGCTCACGGGGATGATGGCCGTAGTCGTCCACCACCAGCGCCTCGCCGTCTCGGGCGGGAAACCGGCCCTTGATCTGAAACCTCCGACCGATGCCCTTGAACTGGCTGAGGCCCTGCCCGATCTGCTCGTCGCTGATCCCGAGGTAGCGGCCGACGGCAATCGCCGCCAGGGCGTTCAGCGCGTTGTGCCGGCCGGGCAGCGCCAGTGTGACGCGCATGTCGGGGCTGCCTGGAACGAGAAAGTGCGTCTCCAGGCCCCGCTGGTGTATATCCGCCGCCCTGATGTCGGCCTCCCGGCAGGTCCCGTAGGTCAGAATCGGCTTGTGCACCGAAGCCGCCACCTCGCGCACGACGGGATCGTCCCAGCACAGCACCGCGCGCCCGTAGAAGGGCAGGTTCGACAGGAACTCGACGAAGGCCTGCTTCAAGGCACCGAAATCTCCCCCATAGGTACCCATGTGGTCGGCGTCGATGTTGGTGACGACCGCCACCACGGGCTGCAGGTGCAGGAACGAGGCATCGCTCTCATCGGCTTCCGCCACGAGGTACTCGCCCCGGCCCAGCGAGGCATTGGTCCCGACGCTGTTCACAAGCCCTCCGACCACGAAGGTCGGGTCCAGCCCGCCGCTCGCGAGAACGCTGGCCACCAGGCTGGTGGTGGTGGTCTTACCGTGGGTGCCGGCCACCGCGATGCCCTGCTGGAAGCGCATCAGCTCTCCCAGCATCTCCGCCCTCGGGATCACCGGGATCTTGGCGGCGCGGGCCGCCAGCACTTCAGGGTTGTCCGCGGGAATGGCCGTGGACACGACCACCACATCGCTCTTTTCCACCAGCCGCGCTTCGTGTCCGATATGGACTTCGGCGCCCTGCGCCCGCAGGCGTGCGGTCACGGGGCTGTTCGCGATGTCGGAGCCGGACACCTGGTAGGCCAGGTTGAGAAGCACCTCCGCGATCCCGCTCATGCCGGCGCCGCCGATTCCGACGAAGTGGATGCGCTTGACCTGGTTACGCATAGAGCACCTCTGCGCACTGATCGCCTACCCGCCGAGTACTGTCCGGTACCGCCAGGCCGCGGGCTTTCGCCGCGCGCTCGCCGATCTCCGCGCGGCTCAGGGCGCCGAAGAACGCCGAGAGAGTTTCCGGGCCCAACGCCTCCTCCGGCCAGATCCACGCGGCCTTGCGCTCGCACATCCAGCGGGCGTTGGCCGTTTGATGGTCCTCCACGGCCGCCGGAAACGGGACGAACACGGCAGCCGAGCCTGACGCGCAGATCTCGGCAACGGTCATGGCCCCGGCCCGGCAGATCACGAGGTCCGCCCAGGCGTAAGCTGACGCCATGTCTTCGATGAAATCCGCGACCTCGGCTTCGACGCCCGCCCCGGCGTACCCCTCGCGTACGGCGGCCGAATTGCCCTTCCCAGCCTGGTGGCGGATCTCGAGAGTCAGCGGCATCTTCGGCAACAGCTCCGGCATGCGCGCATTGAGCGATCTTGCGCCCTGGCTCCCGCCGACGATGAGGACGCGAAACGGTCCGTCGCGACCCGCCAGCCGCGCCGACGGCTCGGCCACGGCGAGGATTTCCGGGCGAACCGGGTTGCCGACGTAGATCGAACGCGGCCCGAGCGTCCCCGGGAAGCCCGTCATCGCGCGACTCGCAATCCGGGCCAGCCAGCGGTTGGTGAAGCCGGCGATGGCGTTGGCCTCGTGAATGAGCAGCGGAATGCGCAGTATCCAGGCCATGAGCGCGCCGGGACCGGAGACGAAGCCGCCCATACCCAGCACCGCCGACGGCCGCCGCCGCAGGACCACCCCCAGGGTCTGGAACATGGCCACGGCCAGCAGGACCGGCAGCCTGACGAGGCCCGTGACGCCGGTGCCTCGCAAGCCCCGAATCGTGATCCACTCGATGTCGAATCCCGCCTGGGGAACCGCTCGCGCCTCGAGGCCGTGACGGGTCCCCAGCCACACGACGTTCACGCCGCGCCGCTTCATCTCACCGGCGACCGTAAGAGCGGGGAAGACGTGGCCGCCGGTGCCGCCCGCCATGATCAAGAGCGTCCTCACGACTTCCCTCCCGGCGACCGCCGTACACTGCGCTCGACCCCGAGGATCATGCCTATCGCCACGCAGCACACGATCAGACTGCTGCCCCCGTGGCTCATGAACGGCAGCGTCAGGCCCTTGGTGGGCAGGGCGCCGAGATTGACGCCGATGTGGATCATGGCCTGCAGCACCAGCAGCAGCGCCAGCCCCTGGGCCAGACGCGCGGCATAGAGCTGTCCTGCCCGCTCCGCGGCGCGCGAGATCGCGAACGAGCGCCACAACAGGATGCCGAAGAGCGCGATGACGACGCACACGCCCACGAAACCGAGCTCCTCGCCGATCACCGCCAACAGGAAGTCGTTGTCCGCGTGGGGCAGGAAATAGAGCTTCTGCACCCCGGCACCCAGGCCGACCCCCAGCCACTCCCCGCGACCCAGCGCGATCAGGCCCTGGACGAGCTGATAGGCGGTGTCACCCGGGTCCTGCCAGGGATTCAGGAAGCTGGTGACGCGGTCCGCCCGGTAGTCCCGGGCCATGATGAGAAACGTCATCGCACCGGCGCTCGCCACCGCGCAGAGCAAGAAGTGCCAGAAGCGCACCCCGGCGAGGAAAAGCATGGCGCCTATGGTCAGCGTGACCACCACGAAGCTGCCGAAGTCCGGCTCCAGGAGAAGCAGCACTCCCAGTACCGCAAGCACCAGGCCGATGATCAGAACCCCCTGGGTGAAGTCGCCGAGGTTCTCCCGCTTGCGGGTCAGGTAGCCGGCGGCATACACGATCATGAAGAGCTTGGCCGGCTCCGCGGGCTGGAACTGGATACTGCCCACGCTCAGCCAGCGAGTGCTGCCGTTGTAGGTCAATCCGATGCCCGGCAGGGCCACCACCACCAGCAGCAGCAGTCCGATCAACAGAAGGGGCTTGCTGGTCTTCTCCCACCAGCCCACCGGCACCCGGGCGACCACGAACATGGCCGCGACCCCGACCGCGACGTGAACCAGATGGTGGGCCGTGGGACCGAACAGGGCGCCGAGGCTCGCAGTCCTGGCATCCACCACGGTGGTCGACTCCACCATCACCGCACCGAAGGCCAGCAGGATGCCGACCGTCGCGAGCAGCGGGATATCGTATGCGCTCTCATGCACGGGATGCTGTGAGCGCGCCGCCTGTACCTGGCCCGCGGCGCTCATGACAGCTTCTCCACCGCGGCCCTGAACGACCGGCCGCGGTGCTCGTAGTCGGTGAACATGTCGAAGCTCGCGCAGGCCGGAGAGAGCAGCACGGTATCCCCTGTCCTGGCGATATCGGATGCCTGGCGCACGGCGTCCTCGAGGCTGCTGGCCCGGTGCCTCGGTACGCCACCGGCTTGGTCGATGACCTTTTCAATCAGCGGCGCGTCGCGGCCGAAAAGGATCACGGCGCGGGCGTGACGCGCGACCACGGGCGCGAGAGGCGAGAAATCCGCGCCCTTCCCGTCACCCCCGGCGAGCAGCACGACAGGGCCGCCGGCTCCGGAGAGGGCCGCCGCCGTCGCCCCGACATTGGTGGCCTTGGAGTCGTTGACCCAGCGCACCCCGCGGATCTCCGCCACCAGCTCCATGCGGTGGGGAAGCCCGTGGAAACGGGGTGCGGCACGCGCGCAGCGCTTCAGGTCCCACCCCGCCGCCGCGGCCAACGCCAGCGCGGCGAGCACGTTGGCGAGGTTGTGCCTCCCGGCGAGCTGCAGCGATCCCGCTTCGAGGAGGCGATCGCCGCCACGCGCCAGCCAGGTGCCGCCGCTGTCCTCCACGAGCCCGAAATCCCGTTCTCCGGCCGGCTGATCGAGGCCGAAGCTCCACCGTTCGGCCGCTGACCGGGACGGCACCGTGTTGGGGTCGTCGCGGTTGACGACGACGGCGCGCGCGCCGTTGTGGATGCGATGCTTGGCGGCGATGTACTCGTCGAGGCCCGGATAGCGGTCCATGTGATCGTGGGACACGTTCAGCACCGCGGCGGCCACCGGACGCAGTGAATAGGTGGTCTCGAGCTGGAAGCTCGACAGCTCCATGACGTAGGCACCGTGCTCGTAGCCTTCGAGAAGATCGAGCACCGGCGCGCCGATGTTGCCGGCCGCGACCACGTCGAGGCCCGACTCGCGGCCCATGAGCTCCACCAGCCGGGTAACGGTGCTCTTACCGTTGGAGCCGGTGATGGCGATCACCGGCTTGTGCACCGCCCTCGCGAACAGTTCGATGTCCCCGATCACCTCCACGCCGGCCTGCCGGGCGGACTCGATGGCCCGCTCCCGCACTGAGAGGCCGGGACTGACCACCAGCAGGCCGGTCCGGGACAGCCAGCCGGCATCCAGGGCACCGGTCCTGATTTCCAGCTCCGGCATCTCGCGCCTCGCCCGTGCCGCCATGGGGGGGTCCGAGCGCGTGTCCGCGGCCGCCACCCTCAGGCCACGACGATGAAAGTGGCGCACACAGGCCAGCCCGGTCTTTCCCAGGCCGACGACGATGGCGTCGTATTCGAATCGGGGTTCCATTGCTGCCGTCACGGGGCTCATGATCAACGGATCTTCAACGTGGCCAGGCCCACCAGGACCAGGATCAGGCTGATGATCCAGAACCGAACGCTGACCCTCGGCTCGGGCCAGCCCTTGAGCTCGAAGTGATGGTGCAGCGGCGCCATCTTGAAGATCCGACGTCCCACGAGCTTGTAGGAAGCCACCTGGAGGATCACGGAGACCGTCTCGACGACGAATATTCCCCCCATGATGAACAGGACGATCTCCTGCCGGACGATCACCGCCACTGCCCCCAACGCGCCGCCGAGCGCCAGCGCCCCGATGTCGCCCATGAAGACCTGCGCGGGGTAGGTGTTGAACCACAGGAAACCCAGGCCCGCGCCCACCAGGGCCGCGCAGACGATCAGTACCTCGCCGCAGCCCGCGATGTACGGGATACCGAGGTAGCCCGCGAAGATGCTGTGGCCGGTGGCGTAGGCGAAGATGCCGAGCCCCCCCGCCACCAGCACCGTCGGCACGATCGCCAGCCCGTCCAGGCCGTCGGTGAGATTGACGGCATTGCTGGTCCCGACGATGACCAGGTAGGCCAGCAGGATGAACCAGGGCCCCATGTAGATCGCGACTTCCTTGAACAGCGGAACGATGAGCGACACTTCAGCCGGCGTGTCCGCAGTGAAGTACAGAAACAGCGCGCTGGCCAGCCCCACCACGCTCTGGGCGGCGAACTTGTTGGCTGCGCCGATGCCGCGCGGGTTCTTGTCGACGAGCTTGCGGTAGTCGTCCGCCCAACCGATGAGACCGAACGCCACGCACACCAGCAGGACCACCCACACGAAACGGTTGTCGAGGTCGGCCCACAGCAGGGTGGAGATCACCACGGAGACCAGGATCATCACCCCGCCCATCGTGGGCGTGCCGACCTTGTCGAAGTGCGTAGGGGGGCCGTCCTGGCGCACTGTCTGTCCGATCTGGTGGTGGCTGAGCCTGCGGATCATCACCGGACCGAGCACGAAGCAGATCGTCAGGGCGGTGAGCACGCTGCAGATGCCGCGAAACGTGATGTAGCGAAACACGTTGAACACGGAGAACTCGCCGGTCAGCGCGTTGAACAGATACAGGAGCATCAGTGTCCGCTCCCGTCCGCCCGCGGCGACTCGCCCGGGGCCTCCACCAAGGCCTCCACAACCTCCTCCATGCGCATCCGGCGCGAACCTTTGATGAGGAAAGTCGTGTCCCCATTCGCTTCGGCCTTGAGGCGCGCGACCAGTTCGCCGCGATCCCGGTGGTGGAACCCGGCGGGACCGAAAGCCGCGACCGCCTCCTCGCTCATCTCGCCAAGCCCGTGCAGCTCGTCGATACCCCGGCCGCGGGCATGCTCACCTGCCTGACGGTGCAGCGTGCGGGTCTCGGCGCCGAGCTCCGCCATGTCCCCGAGCACCAGGATGCGCCTGCCCGCGCGGGCTGCCAGCACATCTATTCCGGCGGCCACGGAGGCCGGATTCGCGTTGTAGCTGTCGTCCAGGATCTCGGCACCGCCTACGCCCTTGCGCACACACAAACGGCCGGGGACCGGCTCGACCTTCTCGAGGCCCGCCTTGATCTGCTCGAGGTCGGCGCCCACGGCAAACGCGGCCGCCGCGGCGGCCATGGCGTTGGCGATGTTGTGGCGGCCGGCGAGCGGGAGCGCCACTTCCAGTGCGCGGTCGTGGACGCTGAGCTGGAAGCGATGCTCGCCCGCCGCAGCGGCGGCCGCCGGGTGCACGTCGGCCGTGGTCTCGAAGCCGAACGACAGCACCGGATGACCCGCCGCCATGCCGCGCCAGTGCTCGAAATAGGCGTCGTCCCGGTTCAGCACGGCGACACCGCCGGCGGCCAGGCCCCACATGATCTCGCCCTTGGCGTCCGCGACCGCCTGCACCGTCCCGAGCCCTTCGAGATGGGCCGATGCGGCATTGGTGATGACCGCGACCGTGGGCCTGGCGAGGCGCGACAGGTAGCCGATCTCGCCCCGGTGGTTCATTCCCATCTCGATCACGGCGTAGCGGTGCTCGGGGCGCAGCCCGCAAAGCGTCAGGGGCACGCCGATCTCGTTGTTCAGGTTACCTTTGGAAATCAGCACCGGAGCCTTGAGGGCCAGGATGGAGCCGATCATCTCCTTGACCGTGGTCTTGCCGTTGCTGCCGGTCACCGCGACCACCGGGATGTCGAACCGGGACCGCCAGTGCGATGCGATCTGCCCGAGGGCCTTGCGCGTGTCGGCCACCTCGATCAGGGGCAGGCCGGCCACCGCCGCCGAACTGGGGATGACGCTGCGGCGGCGCAGAAGCGGCCGGACCGCGCTGGTATGGCCGGACGGCGTGCGCGTCGACACCTGGCGGGACGGCTACCCGTACCCCAGGCGGCTGGACAGGAGAGGCTACGAGC
>JBAUWJ010000034.1:0-9498 GCA_049583715.1 Arenicellales bacterium
CAGTCAGCAGGCCCGGTTACGCTTTTTACGACAACATATACAAGGTCGTCAATCCCATAGACGATAACGAAGATTGGTACCCCAGGTCCGCGACAGAAACCCCGAGTTACCCGTTCACGCTTCGGAAAGTCGACGTCAAGGCGATGTGTCGGTTGAGCGGCCTTCAATGGATCAGCTATGGAAACCATGGAGTGAAACACCGGAATGGAGTCGCATCTGCGACTGGCATACAGATCTATCACTATCCGGTACGAACGTTTGCCGAGTTCGAGAAGAAAGTGGTCAACCATGGAAGCAGCCTCAAGAACAATCCTCGCATCCCTCCCCACACCGGCTGGCACGTCCGCAGGTGGTACGATATGCGCCAGCAGGGGAGGCTGCAGGAGGAATACGAGACGCTGGTGCCGGACGAAAGCACGATGAGACGATGGATGGATCTGGGAGTGGTCGAAATCGACCACTCGATCCGGAACATTCTACGTATCGCCAATCCCGGGGCTGGACGATAGCGCGCCGAACTGCAGGCAAGGTGCCGCGGCGGATACCGGCATGGCCGGCTCAACACTTGTCGATGTCGTCCATGGCCGTGCATACGCTGGCCTTGGCCTGACGAACGCCATCCGAGAGCGTTTGGGCGGTCTCGGCGCGCCGGCGGTAGGCATTCCAGGCCTGAACCGCGATTTCTTCTGCACGGAGGGTTCTGAGGTCCGCCACGCAACTCCTGAGTCCAACCGTTTCGAACACCCCGGCAAACTTGTCGCTATAGGCCAGCCCCAATGTTGGTACTCCCTGGGAAAGAGCTGCAATGCACGCGTGCATCCGTGCGCCGATAAAAAATTCAAACTGGCTGATCACGTGCTTGACGTCCGCCACCGTTGAGGATCCATCCGAGCCGATTCGTATTCGATCGCGCCGATCATCGCCATAGGTTTCCAGTATGGTTTGGCAGGCTGTTTCATCACTTTCCGGATGGGCCCCGAGCACGTGAGGAACAAGAACGATACGAAGTTCCGAATTGGACAGGAACTCATCGATCAAGGCGACGACGGTGTCTCGATACCCAGCCTTCAACTTGAAATCATGCAGCAGGGGCTCGTTCAACAGTAGACCGCTCACGTTGATCCCTATAATGCGTGTCCCGTCGCTCTCGTACTGGAGAACAGATCGAGGCTTGGCGTCATCCGGAGTCTCCAGGGCGAACGCCAGATCCGGAACCAACTTGATTTTGTTGCCGTCGCACCGGCGTCCGGCACAACGCCGCGCGCGGGCAAGACTGACGGCATCACGTACGAATACACGATGGGAATGTCTGAGGATATACCCGGCGATTGCTCCGTACAGTGGATTTAGAAACGGCCCGATGGACTGCGGCAGCAGCACCAGTTTCCTGCCGAGAATCAAGGCCAGCCATTTTCGGCTCACCTCCTTGTAGAATCGTAGCACGCCGTACAGGTCCGTGAATCCATCTCCTGAGCTCGCATCGAGGACCAGGTCCGACCGCATTAGCGCATCCAATACAGAGATTTTGCTCTCAGCGGGCGGAGGTTCGGTTCGTCTGCGCCGGAACAACGCCATCTTCAATCGGCAAAGAAGTATTTGGACTATATGGTCTCGACTACTCAGACGCTTCGAGAAGACGAACATCTTCAAGACCGGTATACGCAGCCGTCGCCCTCGCACTTCCACCCACTCGACCGGTGGTCGCGGCGCGTTGGTGCCAACAATGATGAGACTCGATCCCGGCCATTGCCTCTGGGTGATGTGAATGGTGCTTTGCGTTATCGCGGTAACACCAAGGTTGCCGGTACGCAGGGACGCTCCGAGCAGGCAGATTGTGATATCTTCACGATTGTCACGAGCGTCTGTCATTGCACTGGCACCACTGTTCGCCACGCATCATTCACGAACTTGCAGGGCAACCATGCTGGAAGAGCCGGGCCTTTCGTCGTGAAAGAAACAATTCGATACATATGCATAAACCTGAAACGCTCGATCAGTCGGCGGAGGCATGCATGCGAACAATTCGAAAGATTTTCGATTCCAGCTACGTTTGTCAGCGCAATTGACGGCCGACTTCTGGACATCCAGGTCAAGAACACGGCCAAAGAATTTGTATATCGAAACAAACGGTATGTCCATGAACGCCATTGCGTGCCGCACCTTAAACAGCGCGACCTGTCACCGGGCGTTCTGGCTTGTGCATTGTCCCATTACCTCGCATACGGCCGGTTTCTGGAGTCTGAAAAGTGTGACGGCTTGTTTGTATTCGAGGACGATTTTGTCTTTGACGTGGAGCCGGAACAGTTCTGGGAGTATATGCATGATCTGCCGTCTTTGGACTCATTTGACCTGTGTATTTTCAGCGAGCGGCATTCCAAGTCTCTGCCTTATCCGTACGACTTGCGCATCAATGGCCATTACGGTCGGATCCGTCATCCGTTTCTTTGGTACAGCGGTACTTCCGGCTACCTATGCACGAGGCGGGGTGCCAGGCAACTGTATCGCAATGGGTGGATTATCCGCTTCGCGGCGGACGATTACCTGAACTATAAGATCAATACGCTCAATCTCGTCGCGATCTGCCCGGATCGTCCGTTGATCACAGGCCATGGTCGGTTCCCCTCAGACATAGGCGAAGGCAGCCGACATGGGTCCTTGTGAGGTGATGGTTTCTCAGCGACGGAGTCCTCCAGTGTTGGGCGCCACCAGCCTCTCCGCCAGCGACAGCTTCATTCTTCTTTGCAGTGTTGAAACGTCGTGGCGCCGGACCGATGGTCTGCGCCAGGCGTCATCCCATGAATCGCGCGGCCGCAGTCCTGAAAGAAAGTGCTTATGCTGGAAAGTGGTAGTGTCTGTGGCTCTGTCGTCGATCAACAATCCCAACTCCACCAGATTGCAGTAAAGCTCAATATCCGATTCCATATGGATGTAGTCCGGATGATAGACTATGAAATTCAGGGCTCGCAGACACCCCACGGTCATGATCGGAAGCGTGACGCATGAAATACCGTTGCCCGTCACTGGCTCCGGGCTGTGAAAGCCGTCTCTGACACAAAGAGCTGCATCAAGGGCGTTCAGTTTTGTTGCCAGATACGCGTCCCAGGCAAGAGGCGGGAAGAAATCATCAGAGGCGAGAACAATGATGTCCCGGTCGCTGACGTTCCAGCGTTCCAGCCTTTGTTTGAACCATTGACAAAGCCGGTAAGAGGGGTAGCAGACACCGAGCCGTTTCACGTGCACGAGAAGCGTGTCGTATTCGGCAAGCCTGTCGCGATCGCCCTGCGTGTTGACCGCAACAAGGGTTCGAATGCTCGAAGCATCCGCCGCGGACTCGATCCACGCCTGGTGCGTGCGTACGAACACGTCTGGACGAACGGTAGGCCAAAGCAGATAAGTCATGCCATCCGAACCGGCAGGTCCACGATTGGAGAATTCTATATCCCCGGGAAGCCGCTTGCCACAATCGGAGGCCGCGGGTGACCCGGTCAATCAGTGTCTCCACGGTACTCCTGTGTTGGAACCGGGTTGAACTGTCGAAGAGAGTCCTGGCGGCTTATCTCGAAACGATATCGGTACCGTTCGAGCTTATCGTCGTCAACAATGCGTCTACTGACGAGACGTCGTTGTGGCTGGATTCGATCAAGGACGACCGAGGGGTCACCGCGGTGCGGGAGACCGGGGTGAACGATCCCGGGCCGGCCTTGAACGATGCACTGGAGCAAACCAGCGGCGAGCTTCTTATGGTGCTGGAGAACGATTACCTGATGTTGCCGGGCTGGGACCGGTACGCGCTCGAGTGCTTTTGTAAATTGCCAAGTCTCGGTCAGTTGTCGATTTGCACTCCCAGATCATCCATGATTGCATCGCGGCACAAGGACCTCGTGAATCTGGCCAGGGACAACGTTGTGACATCCTCGATTTTTCGACGAGATGTCTTCTTTGAGCAAGGCGTACGCTACGTTACAAGAAGGGTCGGTGGTTCGAGGTTCCCCAGAGATACGCATTTTTCCAGTCAGATCCGGGCGCTCGGCCTGGAAGTGGCGTGGCCGGCTCGACGCATGGCGATTTCCGTCGGGTTCGACCCGGCCGAGTTTGCACGCGACCCGGAGTATTACATCCAGCATTATCGTGCTCGTGTCCTGGACAAAGTCTTCTGGAAACAGCGTCTCGGCGAATTCGTTCGTATGGATTTCAACAAACTATCGCAGGCTCAGCGTCGAGTTTTCGTACTCCTCAGGCTGTACTGCTACCGAATCGGTGCAAAGGTGGGGAACATCCGCGTATTTCGCAAACCCGGATGAGCCGAAAGACTGAACATATCCTTTCGCCTGGCAGGCTCGCGGTCAATGAGATACTCCCGCGCAAGCCGCGATAGGCGAACGAAGAGCCCCAGGTCCTCGGCTCCCGGGGGCACGAGGACGACCTGGGCCTGCGCCGTGGATCGATTCATTCCGAATTGAAGAATTGTCGGAATGAAATCCGACCCACTTTGGATGTATGAAGTGCGGGAGGTCGGGGCTGACGAGGCCCGGGCCGAATCGCTCAGAAACGGGCCACCAGCGTTCTGAGCATGCCAGCGCTGCCCCGCGGCTCGGCGGCGTAGCGCAGAGAGACGTACATCTCGGTGACCGGCTTCAGGCGGCGGCCGAGCTCCGGCGCCTCGCGCTCGAGGCGCCTTTGAAAATCCACCGGTCCTTCGACGGGCGACTTGTCAACGCCGCGCCGGGCGACCTTGCGCAGGGCTCGACGGTACAGCCGCACGACCGGATCCTCGCGGTCGCGCCGCCCGCTCACGCTGATCCCCGCCACCAGCAGCAACATGGCCGCCCCCGCCGCGAGGGCTGCGACCATGGCGGTCCAGGTCGGTGTCCGGAAGCCCAGCCATCGCAGGAACTGGCGCTGGACGTCCGGGCCGTAGCCCATCACCCAGGTGTCCCAGTCGTAGTTGACGTTGTCCCAGGTCCATTGCGCCTGCAGCCATCGCTGCGCCAGCCAGGAGCGGGCGATCAGGCGCCGGGCTTCCGCCTCGCTGAGCTGGCCCGGCGACGCTCCCTGGGCCAGCAGCCGCCGGATCGCCTCGGCGCCGAGCTCGATCCGCTCCGGCGCCACGGCCGCCGTCGGGTCGACGCGGGCCCAACCGCGGTTCGCCAGCCAGACCTCCGCCCAGGCGTGTGCGTCGGACTGCTCCACCGTCAGGTAGTCGCCCGATTCGTTCCATTCGCCGCCCTGGTAGCCGATCAGCACCCGGGCCGGGACCCCGGCCCAGCGCATCAGCGAGACGAAGGCGGAAGCGTAGTGTTCGCAGTAACCCGCGCGGGTGTCGAACAGGAACTGGTCGATGCGGTCACCGTGCAGCTCGGGGGGCGTCAAGGTGTAGCGAAAAGGCTGGTTCCGGAAGTAGTCCAGGGCCGCCTTGACCTTGCCCGCCGGCGTCAGGCCGCGCCAACGCTTCAACAGATCTGCGACCCGCGACGACGGCGCGGATTCCATCTCGAGATTGGCGCGGGTCTCGAGCATGTTCAAAGGGCCCGTGCGGAGAACCCGCTGGGACACCATGGCATATCGCATGACGCGGTCGACGGGCTCGTGCGCGCGGGCGAGGAAACCGGGTTCCGCCTGCGTGCCCGGGGGCACCTTCCGGGGGAGATCGAGCACGGGCAGCCAGTGCTGGTTGTCGGGCTCCAGCGTGACGGTGTACCGGATCGGCGGGCCGGTGCCCTCGAACTCCCCGGGCTGGGCGCCGTCGAAGGCTGCGAACGCCCGCCGTTGCCAGCCGCCGTCCTGCTCGTTGTCACTGAGCACGTACACGCGCCAGTAGCGGTCCTTGGGGGGCGGCGGGGGCCCGTCGAATGTCACCCGGAACACGGGGCTCGTGTCGGTGCTCAGGCCCACGAAGCCGCCGAGGTCGATATGATCGCTCAGGCCGGAGCGGTTGCTGAAGGCATCGGCCGGCAGGCCCCACAGGCTGCCCTGGATGCGCGGGAAGAACACGTACATCACGAGACACAAGGGAAGGCCGAAGACCATGATCCGGCCAAGCAGCCGCCACACCCGCACCGACGGGCCCTGGGCGTTGTTGAGAAGCACCAGGCTGGCGGTCGTGAGCAAGGCGACGGCGATCCCGTACGCCGCGGTGACCATCGACTGCGAATACAGGAACGCCCCGAGCAGCAGGAAATACACCAGGTACACCGTGATCATGTAATCCCGCAGCCGCCGGATCTCCAGGACCTTGAGACCCACCGCCGCGGTCAGCAGGGCGATCCCGACCTCGCGCCCGAACAGCGTCCCGTAGACGTTGAGAATACCCACCATGACCGCCGCGAGGAGCACCAATCGAAGCCAGCGGGGCGGGATGCGCCAGGCGTAGTTGTCGATTCCGAACCGCCACACCACGCCCGCCGCCACCGTCAGTGTCAGCCACAGGGGAAGGCGCGGCACGTGCGGCGCGACAGCGAAGGCGACGCTCAAGAGCAGCCAGTTGCTGGCCGCCCGGGACGGCAGCTCGTCCGGCGGGCGGAAGGACGGGATCCTAAAGAGGCTCGGCATCCTCGATGCCCCAGAGCGCGAGCGTCTTCAGGCACAGGTGCCGGTGCGCCGGGCCCGAATCGAGCTCGACGTGCTTGCCGGGCAGCCGCAGGCCGTACAACAGCCCTTCCCGCTCGGCGCGGCACACCCACTGGCAGAGCTGGCTCAGGCGAGCCTCGGTCGCGCCGGCGGTCTGGTCCCAGTCCAGCCACAGCTTCTCGCTGTCCGCGCCGCCGAACTGCTTGGTCACGAGCGTCTGCTTGGCCGCGGCCGCCTTCCAGTGGACGTGCCTGGGCGAGTCGCCCGTATGGTAATCGCGCAGACCCACGAAGTCGTCGCCATCAAAGCGCCGCCTCCCGGCCTCGAAGCGGTAGGACTGCGAGCGGGGGAGGGGCGCGTCACCCTGCGGCCTGGGATAGACCAGCGCCTGGGCGCTGCCCGGCAGCACCGCGGTCGACCAGGTGTAGAGCAGGCCGAACGGATAGGCGCTCGAGAGCCGGAACTTGGGCGGCCGGAAATAGCCCCGGCTTTGCGTGGCGACCGGGAGCGCGAGCTGGACGGTGGTCCGCCCCGGCACGTCGGCCCGGCTTCGGAAGTCGCCGCACAGCAGCCATACACTCTGGCGAAGCAGGGGCCGGGCGTTGCTGACCCGCACCGGGAAGCGGGCGTCCTCGCCGCAGAAGACCGGGTCGGCATCGAACACCGCTACCTCCAGGCCCGCCAGGTTGCGGTGCGTGAAGAGCATCGAGATCATGGCCATCGCCGCCACCAGGAACACGAAGCCGTAGGCGAGGCCGTTGTTGTAGTTCACCGCGATGAGCAGCATGGCGAGCAGCGCGACGGTGAAGACCAACCCGTGCGGGGTCGGCAGCATGTACAGGGTGCGCCGGTTCAGAAGCACCGCGCGGCCAGGCTAGGGGATCGGGACGCTGCGCAGCAGGCGCTGGGCCAGCTCCTCGCCCACGTCGCCGCCGCCGTGCTCGCCCCCCTCGAGACGATGACTGAGGATGGCCGGCCCGATGGCCTGAATATCCTCCGGCAGCACCAGGTCCCGCCCGGCGAGGAACGCCCACGCGCGCGCCGCCCTGATCCAGGCCATCCCTGCGCGCGGCGACAGCCCGTAGCGCAGCCAGGCGACGCCGCGGGTCGCGCTCACCAGCGCCTGGACGTAGTCGAGCAGGGCCTCCGAAACGTGGACATGTCCGCACACCCGCTGCAGCTCGGCCAGCTCGGCGGACCCGATCGCCGGCTCCGTGTGCTCCAGGAGAATCCGCCGGTCCTCACCCTTCAACAGCAGGCGCTCGCTCTCCGGATCGGGATAGCCCATGCGGATGCGCATCAGGAACCGGTCGAGCTGCGACTCCGGCAGGGGGAACGTGCCGATCTGCTCGTTGGGGTTCTGCGTGGCGATCACGTAGAAGGGCTCGGGCAGCCGGTAGGTCTTGCCCTCGGCGCTCACCTGCCGCTCTTCCATCGCCTCGAGCAGCGCGCTCTGCGCCTTGGGCGTGGCGCGGTTGATCTCGTCCGCCAGCACCACCGAGGCGAACAGCGGGCCGGGATGAAACTCGAACTTCTGCTCGCGGTTGTTGAACACCGAGACGCCGATAACGTCCGCCGGCAGCATATCGCTGGTGAACTGGATGCGGCTGAACGACAGCCCCAGGACCTTCGCCAGAGTCTGCGCCAGCATGGTCTTGCCGACGCCCGGAACGTCCTCGATGAGCAGATGGCCCCGCGCCAGCAGGCAGGCGAGGGCGAGGCGCACGGGCTGCGACTTGCCGACGATCACGGTGTTGATCCGCTCGAGGATCGAGCGCGCCAGCGAGCGGGCGGCCTGGACCTGCTTATGGATGCTTTCGGGCTGAGCCATCAGGCGGTTTCGGGTCGGATCACTGGTTGTGAGAATGGTTCTCGTGCAAATGTTCCCTGGTAGTGTAGATGCTGGGGCCTGCGCCTGCGCGCTTCCGGGCGCGCCGACCTCGGGTTTCATCGGCCCAAGGGCCCGGACAGGTGGCCCGATTCAGTATCCGGCCCGCCGCCCCGATTGTCCACCCGGAGGGCAGCGGCCCCGGCATCGCGGCGCATTCAGCGGAGCGCTATCCGCCGAGGACGTCACCGAGCGGGCTCTTCACCGCGAGGCCGCCCCGCTCGGGGACGTGGGTATAGATCTGCGTCGTGCGAACGTCCTTGTGGCCGAGCTGCTCCTGGACCGTGCGGATATCCATGCCGCGCTCCAGCAGGTGCGTGGGAAAGGAATGCCTCAGCGTGTGACAGCTCGCCGGCTTCTCGATACCCGCTGCCCGCACCGCGCGCTTCACCGCTCTTTGAACTATAGCCTCGTTAATATGATGGCGCCGCTCGGAACACACGGCGGACCTCGTCCTGGGTGAGCACGACCGGCAGCCGTTGCGGGCGCCTGGCGCGCACCGCCCCGGTGATATCGCCCAAGGGACGCTCCAGCACCGACTTGTACAGGAAAACCAGGGCATTGAGGGCCTGGTTCTGCGTCGACGCCGCGACCTTGCCGTCCACCGCGAGATGGGTGAGGAAATCGGAGACTTCCTGCTCTCCCATTTCCCGAGGATGCCGCACACCGTGATAGCGAATGAACCGCGTGATCCAATGCACGTACGCCTGCTCAGTGCGTATGCTGTAGTGCCGCACGCGAACAGCGCTACGAACCTGATCCAGGAAGGGAGACCGCCGTGAATCCCTGGCCATACCATTCTTCCGTTGAAGGGGAGGAGCATCTAAACTATGGAAACAGCACGGGAATGTCAACACGTTGGGCTGTCCGTGTTGCAACACGTCCCTTCCAGCCGCCGGGGACGAAACCAGCGATAAACCGCTGTTCGAGATAAGGATTTTCAATGGAAACAACACTCGCCCGAAGCCAGCTCCGCACTGCACAGCGTGCTGTACGACCAAGTGTCGTGTTGCACCACGACACTTTGTTGTCCACTCACTGTT
>JBAUWJ010000035.1:0-7281 GCA_049583715.1 Arenicellales bacterium
CCCACCCACAGGGACGTGGGGAGTGTCGGAGATCGTCGCGAACGAGACCCGACCGACCCACAGGCGTCGTCCCGCCGGCGGGAGAGGGCGCTCTTTTCGAGCTCAGTAATGCCATAATCCCACCCATGCACACGGCGGCCATACAAAGCCGGGTTACCCCGAGCGACACCATGCGGCACCGCTTCAGCGTGGCGCCGATGATGGACTGCACGGACCGGCACTATCGCTACCTGGCGAGGCTCATCTCGAGGCACGCCTTGCTGTACACGGAGATGCTCACCACCGGTGCGGTGATCTTTGGAAATACGGAGAAGCTGCTCGGCTATCACCCCGCCGAGCACCCCGTCGCGCTGCAGATCGGCGGCAGCAACCCGGTCGAGATGGCGCGCAGCGCGCGGATCGGCGAGCTGCTCGGCTATGACGAGATCAACATCAACGCCGGCTGTCCCAGTGATCGCGTCCAGGCGGGGGCATTCGGCGCCTGCCTGATGAAGCAGCCGCAGCGGGTTGCCGACTGTGTGAAGGCGATGCGCGATGCGGTGGATGTGCCGGTGACGGTCAAGCAACGGATCGGAGTGGATGACGAGGACTCGATGGCGGCGCTGCAGGTGTTCGTCGACACGGTCTCCCGCGCCGGCTGCGACACTTTCATTATTCATGCCCGCAAGGCCTGGCTGCGCGGGCTCAGTCCGAGGCAGAACCGCGAAGTACCCCCGTTGCGCTATCCGGTCGTGCATGAGCTGAAGCAGGCGTTCCCGGAGCTGACCATCGTCATCAACGGAGGTTTCCAGGACCTGGACCCGGCCTTCGACCAGCTCCGGTGGGTTGATGGCGTCATGATCGGCCGGGCTGCCTACGCGGATCCTTACGTGCTCGCGGGCGCGGATCGCCTGTTCTTCGGCGACGACGGCAGGGTTCCGACCCGTATGGAGGTGCTGGCCAGGTACAAGGTGTACTGCGAGTGGCAGCTCGAGCGGGGCGTGCCGCTCGGGCGCATGGTGCGACACATAGTGGGCCTCTTCCAGCGCTGCCGAGGAGCGAAAGCCTGGCGGCGTCATCTCAGCGAGAACGCCCACCGCCCCGGCGCCGGGCTCGAGGTCATCGACCACGCGGCATCCCATGTCCTGGAAGTCGATCTTTGGAAAGAGGCGGAATTCGCGCTGTCCCACCCGTTCGAAGTGCGCGGCGTCCCGCTCGGTGGTGGGCCGCCCGCCCCCCGCCCGCGATCAGCGTCGCGGCGCTCGTGTCTCCCGGGCGTGAAGAACGAGCCCCGGGACTCGGCAACCGCAACTGGCAAAGAGTGATGACATGCGGCAGGAGCAACGAAAGACACCATTGAATGTCACGGTCTACTCCGACTATATCTGTCCTTTCTGCTACATCGGTTATCTCAGGCTGGGAAAGCTGCGCGACGAATACGACCTGGACATAGACTGGCGGTTTCTCGAAATCCATCCCGACAATCCCCCCGAGGGCAGGCCGCTGTCGGAGCTGGGATATCCGCCCCATCACTGGGAACTGCTGATGGCGAACCTCGAACGCATGGCTCGCGAGGAAGGCGTGGTCCTGGCAGAGCGAACGTTCACCACCAACTCGCGGCTCGCACTCAAGCTCGCGCAAGCGGTGCGGGAGCAGCAGCCGGAGGTCTTCGAGCCGCTGAACCGCGCGCTGTACGAGGCATACTTCCTGGACCGGAAGAACATCGGCGACCTCACGGTCCTCCGATCTCTTGCGCAGGCCTGCGGCGTGGACCGGCAGCTCGTGGAGCGCGCCCGGACGGACCCACGCTATGACCAGGTGCTGGACGACAATCAACGAAGCGCTGCAGGGCTGCGAATCACCGGCACGCCCAGCTATGTCTTCGCGGATCAGGTCTACAGCGGGGCGTTGCCGGTGCAGATGCTGCGTGAGGCGGCGCGCTCGATTTCCTCGGCGCGGCCTTGACAACGAACAAGCCGCAATTATCATGCGTTCCCTTGTTGCCGGCGCAGCAAAGGTCAATCAAACTGATTTCGCTCCGGCTTGGAACCTCCGGGCGAGTCGAAGGTCTACTTTGGGGGAAATCGGCCTGGCTCGATCACCGGGCCGGCGATGCATGAACAACAATGCCAGGAGTCACGAGACAAACCGGTGCGGATGAGCAGGCCCGAAGAGCGGGTTGAAGAAGCCGGAGGACGGGTGAGCCCGCGCGATAGCTGCAGTTACTGACCTAAGGATGGAAAACCGATTTCTTCGCTTTTCCATCCTTAGGGTTGTAAGCGCTGCCCTCGAGCAGCGTGGCTCCCTTTGCCATAACTGACGGTTGGGAATCAGGCCGGTCTGTGCCGGGGCGCCGGTGCGCGGGTCTGCTGCCGAAGCCGTCACCGGGGCTGCTTTCACGGCTTCCCTGAACAAGATTTAAAAACCAATCCCTTCGGGAGTCACACCTTGAAATGACGATGATGGTGGATATTCAAGGCCTGACGAAGCGGTTCGGGCCGATTACCGCCGTGGACGACGTCTCGTTCAAGGTTTCCGAAGGAGAGGTGCTGGGATTTCTCGGGCCCAACGGGGCCGGCAAGTCCACGACCATGAAGATGGTCACCGGTTTCCTCGCGCCGGATTCGGGTACCATCACCATCGACGGGGACGACATCGGCGAGCACCCCGTTCGCGTGAAGCACAAGATCGGGTACCTCCCCGAAGGCGCACCGCTTTACGCCGACATGACCTCGCTCGCCTTCCTGCGCTTCGTCGGGCAGGTTCGGGGTCTCTCGGGCCGCAGGCTCGAGGAGCGCATCGAGCACGTCGTGCAGCAGGTGAACCTGGCCGAGGTCCTGGAGCAATCCATAGAGACCCTGTCGAAGGGCTTCAAGCGCCGCGTCGGTATCGCCCAGGCCATCCTTCACGATCCGCCTCTTCTGATACTGGACGAGCCCACCGACGGGCTGGACCCGAACCAGAAGCACGAGGTGCGCACGCTGATACGCAACATGGCCAAGGAGAAGGTGATCGTGCTCTCCACCCATATCCTGGAAGAAGTGGACGCGGTCTGCTCGCGGGCGATCATCATCGCCGCCGGCAGGATCGTTTCGGACGGGACCCCCGGGGAGCTCGAATCCCTGTCGCCTCATCACAACGCCGTCCAGCTCGTGCTGTCGGACGCGGACGAGGCCCGGGTCAGTGCGTCGCTGAAGGCCATCAAGGGTGTGAGGAACGTCACCGTCAGCCATGAGGACGGTACCTCGAGGTTCGAAGTGGCTCCCAAGGAGAACGCGGTGATCGTCGATCGGGTGGCGAGCGCGGTGAGGGACAACGACTGGAAGCTGGTGGCCATGTACGTCGAGCGGGGACGCCTGGACGAGGTGTTCCGTCACGTCACCAGCGTGCCGGACCCGGGAGCGGCCTGAGCTCGTGTTTTCCAATATCGCAATCATCACCAGGCGTGAGCTGGCGGGCTACTTCCTGACGCCCATCGCCTACGTTTTCATCGTCATTTTCCTGATACTGAGCGGGGTTTTCACCTTCTACCTTGGTGGATTCTTCGAGCGCGGCCAGGCTGACCTGACGACCTTCTTCGGGTTTCATCCCTGGCTGTACCTGTTCCTCATACCCGCTCTCACCATGCGGCTGTGGGCGGAAGAGCGCAGGTCCGGAACCATCGAGCTCCTTTTTACTCTCCCCGTGACCATGATGGAGACGGTGCTCGGGAAGTTCCTGGCCACCTGGATATTCTCCGGCGTCGCCCTCGCCCTGACCTTTCCCATCTGGCTGACGGTGAACTATCTCGGGAACCCCGACAACGGCGTCATCTTCGCCGGATACATCGGGAGCCTGCTGATGGCGGGGGGCTACATCGCGATCGGAAGCTGCATCTCGGCTTTCACCAGGAACCAGGTGATTGCGTTCGTGATCACGGTGGTCGTGTGCCTGCTGTTCATTCTCAGCGGCTTTCCTCTGGTGCTGAATTTTCTCAACGGCTGGCTTCCCGAAGTGCTGATCAGCGCGGTCAGCTCCTTCAGCTTCCTGTCTCACTTCAAGGCGATCCAGAACGGTGTCGTCGATATCAGGGACCTGATCTACTTTTTCTCCCTGATCGCGTTGTGGCTGTTCGCGAACGCCACGGTGCTGGAAATCAAGAAGGCGGGCTGAGTCGGGCATGGGTAGTAAGAGCTGGTTGTCGGTCGGCAGCGTCGTCGTGGCGGTGGTATTGTTCTTCGCCGTCAATATCTTCAGCGAGAACGAGCTGACCCAGTGGCGCTTCGATCTGACCCAGAATCACCTTTACACGTTGACCCAGGGCACCCGAAACATTCTGACGGGTCTGAAGGAACCGATCACGCTGAAGTTCTTTCTGTCCCGGGAGGTCGCGACCAACGTACCCGCGGTAGCCTCCTACTCGCGGCGTGTGGAGGACCTCCTGCGCGAGTATCAGCGCAGGGCCCGGGGAAAGATAAATCTCGAGATCATCGACCCGGAGCCGTTCTCGGTGCAGGAGGACCAGGCCGAGAAGTACGGCCTGCACGCCGTCTCCGTCAATGGCAACGGTGATTCCCTGTATTTCGGCCTGGTCGGAACCAACAGCGTCGATGATCAGCAGGTCATCTCCTTCTTCTCCCCGAGCCGCCAGAAGCAGCTCGAATACGACGTGACCCGGCTGATATACCAGCTGTCGCAGACCAAGACGCCCGTCGTGGGTTTGATCTCCTCGGTGCCCTTGAAGATGCCGCCCAGTGTCAATCCGGCGCAGTCCAGGTCGTGGCTGATCGTCGATCAGATGGAGAAGCTTTTCACGGTCGAGAACATCAAGACGAACAGCGGGGCTATTCCCAAGGACGTGGACGTTCTGATGATCGTGCACCCCGGGCAGTTGGGCGACAAGATGCTCTACGCGATCGATCAGTTCGTTCTGTCGGGGGGGCACGCCCTGGTATTCGTGGACCCCTACATGGAAGCCGACGCCAGGGGCGAGGCCATGGCGCGGGGAGGATCCGGCATGGAACCGTTGTTCAAGAAGTGGGGATTCCAGCTCGTCCACGGCAAGATCGCGGCGGATATGAGCTTTGCCGAGCGCGTGCGGTATACCCACGCCGGGCGCCAGGTTATCGGCGCGTTTCCCGTGTGGCTGAACATACGGCCCTCCTACTTCGACTCGGGAGACGTCGTAACGGCCAACCTGGGCAACATCGTCCTGGCCACCCCTGGTGTGCTGGAAAAGCTCAAGGATGCGAAGACCACGTTCACCCCGCTGATTCACACGACCAACCAGGCCGCCATGCTGAACACCTCGCTGATCGAAGGCGCGGAGTCTCCCGACAGCATCATCCAGGCATACAAGCCGGGTTCGAAGACCCTGACCCTGGCGGCGCGGGTTTCCGGGCCCGCCCAGACCGCCTTTCCCGACGGACCTCCGGAGTCCAAGAAAGACAAGGGCGCATCCGGCAACGGCGATCAGAGCCGGAGCGAGGAGCAGGGCGCGGGCCAAGGCGGCGGATCGGATCAGGAAGCCCAGTCCTCCACTGCGTCGAAACAGGTCAAGTCCTCCAAGAACATCAACGTGATCGTCGTGGCGGACGCGGACATGCTCCATGAGCAGTTCTGGGCGCGGCGCCAGAATCTCTTCGGCAACCAGATCATCGTCCCGAGCGCCGCGAACGCCGATTTCGTCATCAATGCCCTGGAGAACCTGACGGGCAGCAACGATCTCATCAGCGTGCGCAGCCGGGGGGAATTCACGCGTCCCTTCACCAGAATCGATCGCATCCGCGAGCAGGCCGAGCTGAAGTACCGCCAGAAGGAGCAGGAGCTGAAGAATGAGCTCGATAAGACGCAAAAATCCCTGATGGCTCTGGAGCAGGGCAAGCGCAACCAGAGAAACCGGTTGATGCTGAGCGAGGCGCAACAGAAGGAGATCGAGAAGTTCCGCGACGAAAAGGTGCGCATCAGGAAGGAGCTTCGCCAGGTGCAGCACCAGCTACGCAAGGACATCGACGCCCTGGAGGCGTGGTTGAAGTTCATCAATATCGGTCTGCTTCCATTATTGATCATCGTGGGGGCGACCCTGGTCAGCATTCAGAGGGCGCGCCGTCGCAGGCGGTAGCGTGGTCAGCTCGATGCGCAGCAAGCGGTCATTCCTGATACTGGTCGGCATCACCATCCTGGTGGTGGTTGCCGCGGTTTTTTCCCAGCGTTCCGCCAATGAGCCTCCGCCCGCCTACGGGCTGCAGGCCCCGGACCTCGCCTCGAAGGTGGGGGACGTACATACGGTCGTAATCTCGAAGGCAGACGGCTCCCTGCGTCTGGCGCGCACCAAGGACGGCTGGGTCGCCCGGAGCAAGGACAACTATCCGGCGGATGGTGATCGGATCCGTCACCTGGTGTTGGGAATCAGCCAGATGCATCGCCTCGAGAAGAAAACCAGTGATCCCGCCCGCTACGCCCGCCTGAAGCTGCAGGATATCGACAAGCCGGGTTCCGAGGCGGTACAGATCACCTGCTTGACGAAGGACAACAAGAAGCTCGCGAGCGTGTTGGTGGGCAAGACCCGCGATTTCGAGACCACGACCGAGTCCAAGTACTTCGTCCGCAACGCGGGGGACCCGCAGTCCTGGCTGGCGGAGGGCACCCTTCCGCCGGTACTGGGGAACCTCAGCGACTGGCTGCAGAAGAAGCTGATGCCGGGCGTGGGAGGCTCGGATATCCGGTCCGTCGCCGTGACGGAGGCGGGCAGCGAAACCGTCACCGTGAAACGGGATTCGAGTGACAAGAGAAAGTTCGACCTCGTGGGCCTCGGCAAGGATGAACAGATATCCAACCAGTATTCTCTCAATGCCATTCCGGAAACGCTCCAGGGGCTTTCCCTCAAGGACGTCGCTGAACTCGACTCCCTGAAGGACAAAAGCGTAGTCCTCACCCTGGATGCCTGGACGTTCAACGGCGTGAAGATCGTGGCGCGGTTCGGCCATCTGGGCAAGAACTACAGCGCGCGACTCGAGGCCAGCTACGATCCGGCTCGTGACGAGACCGCCGCCGGCAAGCCGAGCCGGGGCTCGGGCGGACAAGGTGAAGGTACCGCCGCAGTCGAGAGCGGCCAAGGCAGCGGCGGACGAGAGGACAAGAGCAGCGGGGAGGGTCGGCAGGCCGCAGGCGGGGCCGGGGCCGAGAACGCCGGGGAGAAAGGAAATCCGAAAGGCCAGGACCACGAGGGCCAGGATGAGAAGAAGAAGCAGAAGAAAGCCATGAGCGGCAAGGAGCTTGCGCAGAGCCTGAACGAGCGCTGGCGGGGCCGTTTCTTCGTGGTGT